>JANOZW010000389.1:0-39564 GCA_031429575.1 Ferruginibacter sp. | reverse complement strand
TTCTCAACTCTTGGATGGATTCTTTTACGGTAATCTGAAATGGTAGTGCCATGTTGTATATTTATTAGGTAGTCCAAATATAAAACAAAAAAAGATAGTAACCAAATATTGGACTATCTATATTTTATAATTGGTATAAGCTATTTTTTAATGCGTCATTCTCTTTTTTTAATGCTTGAATGCAAGCCAAAGCAACACCTGCCGGATCAATGGTAGAAATACTTTCATCATCTAACCCTACTTGAAAAGCCGCATAAAAATCTTGTGCCATTGGGCCAATATGATACTCATTCGTTCCTTTATACTTCCACCTGCTTAAGGAGATAGTCATTACTTTTTGTAATAGATTTTGTTCTTCCACCAATACAATATCTTCTTTTAAATTTTTGTTGCTGGTATTTGTCCAAGCTCCGCCATCGGTTAAGTACGCTCCATTACCATTGCCTGCTCCTGTACCTACTTTAAAGGCTTGGTTGGCAGGAGATGTTTGTCTGCCAAACACCCATTTTTCTACTGCCCCGTTTCCAAATGCCATGGTATTTATGCTGCTAACCCTGCTTTCGCTACCTATAACAGTGGTGTTGGATAAATTATTGGCAACTGTATTGGCATCATAGCCCAAAGCCGTATTATAAAAACCGCCTACATTCACAGAAAGTGCACTCGAACCAACAGCCGTATTAAAGGCGGCACTATTGCCATTGGTATTTAACAATGCAGAATATCCTACGCCTGTATTTTCGCCAGTGCCATCGTCATCAAAATTGCTCAACACTTCATCACCAATGGCCACGTTTCTATTTGACGTGACTAGATTTTTTAACACACGCTTACCCATACCAACATTACTGGTGCCTGTTACTAATAGCGGCATGGTTTGGTAGCCAAAGGTTGTATTGGTAAATCCTAATAATCCGGAGTGAATATTATTTAACCTAAAGGGAACAGAAGCAAGATTGGTGCTTCCAATAAATTGCGTAACTGGCGATACTACATTGCCCTGTACTCTCCAATCATTAGACTCAGCAAAACGGATATTTAACTCAGACACCAAAGCAATCCAAACCGAATCGTTCCAATAATAATAACCACTTACTACATTGGCTGTATCTCTAGAATTAAATACCAGTAATGATTTTGCAGGGTTGGGAATGGTTACATGATCTGAATCACTTTTTAATTTTACACGAGGTATGAGCACGCCTTTATCTGCTGCTGCCACTTCTAATCTTGCGCTCGGGTGTGGGGCAATGGTACCAATGCCCACATTTTGGGCATTTACAAAAAGAGTCTGTGTTAGTAATGCGAAAACAAAAATTATCTTTTTCATACTGTAAATTTTTAACAGTATAAAATTGGAATAAATTGTTATGTGTTTGTTCACCCAACTGGGTGATTTTAATCCCTTACAGCAATTACCATCCATCTATTATCTGCAGCGCTATACTGCATTGTAACAGATCCATTGCCAGTTGTTACAATATCTGCTCCCGATAAAGTATTTATGCGATTGGTAGTAACAGATGCACTGCTTGTTTGATTGATAATGGTCATGTTTTGTCCTGTAAGATTTAATATAGTTAATATTTTACCATCTACACCAGCACTAAAACCAGAAATAGAAAATGCCGCTGTGGGACCTGTTAGTTTTATGAAACTGAAAAAACCTGGAACTATATCATTGTTTATACCATTTACAACGGATACATCATTTTGACGACAAGCCAAATCTCCATTGATATCAACAGCAGCAACAGGAGTACTGGTATTTACACCTGTTAAACCACTTGCAAGAATAGTAAAAGCGTTGTTGCGTAGGTTGTCAGAAAAACCATTGCCTACCTGAAAAAGTCTGTTGTTTCCATTGTTGCTTATGGTGCTTGCGGCATTGGTGCTGTCGTTATAAACACCAATTACAAAACCTGCATAAGATTTTGATTTTAAAAAACGGCCGTGTGCAGATGAATAATCGCCAGATGCTGTATTGAAACTCCCCATAGCGCTACTATTTAAAGCAGAAGATGTATTACTTGAACCTAGTGCAATCGAATAAGCACCTGAAGAAATATTATTAAAACCTATTGCTGTAGAAGCATCTCCACTGGCAGTAATATTCAAACCCATCGCTCTTGCACCCAGCCCAGATGCAATGGCATTGTTGCCAATAGCAAAACTTTCTGCTGTTAGTGCTTGTGAATTATATCCCATAGCAACAGATTGAAGTCCACTAGCCAACACATCATTGCCTGCTGCAAAGGAGTAATTGCCAATATTAATTTTATCCCAGTTTGTACCAGTTACATAGCCACTACGGAAAGCTGCTTTTCCTGCATACCACATGGCTCTTCTGCCAGTACCGCTTTGTGGCGGATTGGCAGGCGATACAGGAACATTCCCTGCTGCACTAAATAATACATTGCTATCTGCTACTTGAAAAAATGCATTCGCTTTAAAATAGTTCAATGCAAAATCGCCAAACAATAATGGAGAAGCTGTGTTGGAATTTTCAATATAAAGTTTATCGGAACCTGTTTCATTATAACCAGCTTGGTAGCCAAGAAAAACATTTCTGCTGCCTGTTGAATTTCTGCCGGCATCACTGCCTAATGCGGCATTTTCATTTCCCGGGTTATTGGATAGCAAAGCATTTGAACCTATGGCGGTATTGTAGTTTCCATTATTAGCACTTCCTGCCGAATTTCCTATAAATGTGTTTAAAGAGCCGCTTGTAACATTGCTGCCTGCATTAATACCAATAGCAATATTGTCATTACAGGTTTGGCATAAAAGAAGAGCCTGGGTTCCTATCGCTGTATTACGGTTTCCTGCATAATTAAGTTGCATAGCTATATGACCAATAGCTGTATTTTTTTCACCTGTTTTATTATTAATAAGTGCATTATATCCAATTGCTGTATTGTTATCGCCCGTAAGATTTTCAAACAATGCATTGTACCCCATTGCTGTATTTTGTCTTCCGGTTTCATTATATCGCAGTGCCTGACCTCCAACTGCTGTGTTCTGTTCACCTGTAGTATTCTCATACAAAGCGGTATAGCCTACTGCAGTATTTAACCTTCCAGTATTTTTATTACCGGTACCTAAGCCAAAAAAAGTATTACCGTCATAACCACCAATCAGCGGTTCAATTCTACCAGCTTTTGTATTATTTACTTTAAAAATTAAAGCTGTATTGTCTGTAGTGCCAATAAAATTTACGGCCGTATCTATACCGGCATTTCCTTTTGTTTTCCAGGCATTGGTGCTTATGGGCTCCAGCCACATCCAACTTGTACCTGTATAATAATGAAAGCCCGTGCTGTCTGGCGAGGTTTGGTACACCAACAAACCTGTGGCTGGAGACGCTATTACAGCTTTTTGTGTTTTTGTCATTCTAGGGATAAGCAACCCCTTTGTAGCACTAGCAATATCTAACTGGGCACTACTGCTCGGTGTGGTAGTACCAATACCAACGCTTTGAGCTGTTGCATTAATAATAAAAAATGAAATGATAGAGAGAAGGAATATTTTTTTCATGCTACTTTTTTAAGCAGTATAAAAATGATGTGTTTTCTATTCAAATTACTCACCCAACTGGGTGATTTTTATGGACCATTTACTTTTAGGCAAAACGTTTATGGAAGCATGATTTTGTGATTACAAATTTTTTATTGCTATTGCTAAGCAGCAATCATTAGCAGGTTTTACAAAGGCATGTGAAAAAATAAAATGGATAATGCAAATGACATTACATATACTTTATTTCAATGCATAGTTTTGCTACTATTCGATGTGTTTTTTATGGAATAGCAAATTGTTTCAACCATAACCAATGAATTTTTGCAGCTTCCATCCAATGGTTATCGCCATTGGGATATGCATGCCCTAATCCACTTACCACTACAAAACTAAAAATATTAAGCGGGTCACCACTGGGTGCAGTATAGGTAGCTGTAAGTGCTGTAGTGCTGTCTCCAGTTAGTGTAAATGTATTGTTTAATCCAAAATTATTGATATACAGTCGTGCTATTCTATATACTAAATTACCAGGTGTTTGCAATAAATTAGAAAACGAATCTAATGGTATAGCCGGACCAGTATTGCCTGGGCCATAATCTTGATTACCCACTTGATAGCCCACTGGTAATTTTCTTATTGGGGTATAAATGGTGTTGGTATAAAATGATACAGAATTACTAATAACTGCAGCTAAAACATCTCCCATTAAAATACTGCATTTTGCAGCCATTTGCCCACCGTTAGAAAAGCCTACCAAGTAAACCTTGCTTGTATCCACATTAAATTTTTGCCGCAATTCTGTTATTACTTTTCTCAAAAACTTTATATCGTCCCTTGGTGTTTCGCCAGTGCAAAAAGTCCATTCGGCATCTGGTGGTGTGTTCCATTTGGTAGTGGTTCTTGTGCTGCCAGATACATTAATACAATACTTCAACGATGTGGGAAATACTGTAAGAATATTTTCATCCTCACCAACTTCTTTCCAGCCACATTTATCGTACATAGTCTCGCCTGTTTGGCTAGTACCATGCAGCATAAATACCACTTTTGTAGGGCTAGTAAGATTGTACCCTTGCGGTACATGCACTAGGTATTCTCTAGTATCTCCATCCACCCTTGTTGTAAATTTATTCTTGCCTCTTATAAATGGGTTAGCCGTACTAAAAATTACATCCCAGCTTTTTCCATTCCATACATAAAAACCTGCACCACCTGGCAACGTAGTATTAGTATTAAAAACGATTAGGGATACAGCAGGTTTACGAACTGTAATACTATCAGTAAGACTGGTGAGCAATACCCTTGGGAGTAAAACACCTTTGTTGTTGCTTTTTATATCTAGCATAGCACTGCTATCGGGTGCTGCGCCGTTTGTGTTTATGCCTACGGATTGTGCGTAACTGGTAATGCTTATAAAAAATAGGGTAAAAAGAAATAGCCACTTTTTCATACTGTTTATTTTACGGTATAAAAGTGCAAAAAATAAAAGTCTGGTTGTTCACCCAAGTGGGTGATTTTATTTCGATTTTTCTAATGCCTCAATGCGCTGCATCATTTCAGCTAATTTATTTTTTAAAGAAGCATTTTCGTTTTCTACCTTTTCTATTTTTTGCTGTTGTTCTTGTACGGCTTTTACAAGTGGCACTACAAACTCTGCATAGCGCAGACCATAAAAATCTTTGTCATTTTTGGGCGCATCTACCCCACTAAATTGAAAGCCTAATTTTTGTGCAGCAGTTTGCACCTCTTGCGCTACAAATCCTGTATATATTATTGATTTTGCTTGTTGTACATTGGCTAAATTTTGCTTTATATCGTCCTCTTCATTTGCAAACTTTCCAAGCATTTTATCAATACCTTCAATATCCAAATTATAAGTAACAGGTTTAAGTTTCAATATAAAATCAAGTCCGGGTACATTGGGCTTTACATTTTGTTTAAATCTTCCATCGCTAAAGTTGGTCCAGTTTTGAAAGCCACCAATGCTGGTTGTTGTAGTAGCCCCTATTTTTACCTGGTTAGAAGCGGTAACGTAAGCATTATACCCCAACCCAGTACTTTGGGTGTATCCATTTGCATTCACATCTGTAAATGCACCTATTAATGTATTGTTGCTTCCTAAATCGAAAGTATCTGCTGCATTGGAACCAATAATAATATTGCCTATTGATGATGGTGTTTGTGTATAGGTTTGCCTGCCAATAATGATGTTTCTATCTCCTGTGGTATTACCAGCTCCTGCACTTGCACCAATAAAACAATTGTTGCTTCCATTTGTATTATTTTGCCCTGCTTGAAATCCTAATGCCAAATTTTTATCTCCATTATTATTATTAATTAATGCAGAATCGCCTAGTGCAGAATTGTTGTTTCCGTTAATGTTTTGTTGCATGCTTTTGGTACCAATAGATGTATTACCAAAACCATTATTATTATTATAAAGACTAAATAAACCAATTCCAATATTATCATCTCCTGAATTGGTTTTTAAACTAAAAAATCCAATGCCTATACAATTACTTCCGCCAGTGGCGTCTCGCATAGCTTGAAGACCAATAGCAACATTTTGGCTCAAACTTGGATGAGGTGGTGCCGAAAAAACGCCTCTCAATGTACTGGTTCCAATGGCTACATTATTACCCCCACTTGAAACATTCTCCATAGAATAACTTCCAATTGAAATGTTGCCCCCTGTATTATATTGAGAGCCTGTATATTTTTGACTTGCATAGCCAATTCCTACATTATCATTACCACTAACCTTACCACTCATAGCTAAATGCCCTAAGGCTATATTTCTATTGGCATCACTAAGGTCGTCGTGCAACACATGTAAAGCCGAATCTCCAATACCAATATTGTTTAAATCGGTTGCTGTACTACTACCTAACGCAGCACTACCTATGCCTATACTTGCGTTATTGCCGCCGTAATTGCTATTTTCTGAAAGGCCCGCACCTTCGCCAATATATATTTTTCTTTTTCCTATAAAGCCTGCATTATTTCCATTTAATTTAAAGCGAATGGGTTGCTGGTTATTGCTGCCAATAAAATCAGAATTTGTTAGTGTATTTCCACTAACACCCCAGCCAGAAGTAATATCTGTTGTTAAAGCTATTTTTATCCATGCAGTACCGCTCCACGCATAAAATCCAGCACCACTTCCACCAGTTATTGCTGTGTTTGTATTAAATACCAACAAGGAGAGAACAGGGGAAGTTATTGTAGTTACATCTGTAGTGCTGATTAAGCTTATTCGTGGTATTAACAGGCCTTTATTTGTTGCACTAATATCTAACCTAGCACTGGCATTAGGTGTAGTAGTTCCAATACCCACGTTCTGTGCTTTGATAATTGTGAAGGCGAATAGGGCTAATAATGTGATGACATTTTTTTTCATACTAATTTTATTTAAGGTATAAAATTGAAGTATCGTTATGGAATCTTGTTCACCCACTTGGGTGATTTATAGCAAAAGAAAAATCACTTTGCCATCAACCCCCTAAGCTTTGCCATTAACCCATAGCGTGTATTCGAATCTAATTTTATGTAGATACTTTTTAGATGGCTCTTTACTGTGTTTTCAGAAATGAAGAGTTGTGTGGCTATTTGTTTATTGGTAATGCCTTCGTAAACCAATTGTAGTACTTCAAACTCTCTATCGCTAAAAGGTTCTACAAGCGTATCGTTTACTTTATTCGACAAAAGTTTGGGCAGTTGTTTGTTTAATTGTGAGGAGTGGTTGGCAATGGCAATTTCTACAGATGCTTGTAATGTTTTTTCGTTAAATGGCTTTACAATATAGCCACTTGGGTTTACGGCTTTTGCCCTGTTTAATGTATGCTTATCAGAATGTGCTGTAAGAAATAAAAAAGGTATTTGGTAAGTATCATTTATTATTTGTGCTATGCCTATACCATCTTCTCCTCCTTCTAAATTAATATCTAAAATAACAGCATCGGGTGTATTTATTTGTAATTGCTGTAAGGCTTCTTCGCTATCGTATGCAATGCCACTTACTTCAAAGTCTTCATTATCTAAGTACGCAGCAATATGTTCTGCTATTGCGGGCTCATCTTCTACAATTAATATTCTTAGCTTACTCATGCCATGGCGTATTTTGTAATATTTATTTTTATAGAAGCTCCATTATCATTTTTAATTTCTACTACTGCTTTTAGTTTTTGTGCAAATGCTCGTATCATACGAAGACCAAAAGAGCTTGCAGTTTTTGAATCTAGTTCCAGCGGAAAACCAGGGCCATTGTCTTTTACGCTTAATTGTAATTGTTTGTTTTGCTCATGCAAATGTATTTCTAAAACACCTCTAGCTACAGCATTGTCCGCCGTATCCTTAGGAAAAGCATATTTAAATGCATTGGTTAATAATTCATTTAAAATTAAACCAATGGGAATCATCGTATCTACATCTAAATTTAAGTCTTCTATATCGGAATGTATGTTTACTTTATCGTTGGATATATTATAGGAGTCGCATAAATTTTGTAATAAATTATTAATATATTGTTTTGCTTTTATGCCTTTCAAATTATCTTCACTATATAAATTTTGGTGAATCAGTGCCATACTTTGCACCCTATTTTTTCCTTCTTTTACAGCATCGGATGCATGTTGGTCTTTTATAGAAATGCTTTGTAAATCCAGAAGGCTGCTCACAATTTGCATATTATTTTTTACCCTGTGGTGAATTTCTTTCATTAATATTTCTAAATTGTATGCTTGTTTTTGAATAATAGCATTTTTGTTTTTTTGCTTTTTATATAAAGTAAAAATAGAAAAACCTGAAAATAGAAGCAGCGCAATTCCACCAGTAAGCAGCCAAGTTATTTGCTTGTTTTTTGCCAATTGGTTTGTTTGTAAATTATTCTCTCTAGCCAATGCTTCTTTTAATAGTTGTTCTTTTGTAAGCTGAGATTGTTTTAAATTGTTTTCACTTACCAATAGACCATTGTAGGCTTGTTCGCTTTCTACAATGGAGTCCATCAAGCTGTTTTGCCTTGTAAGTAAAACATAGTTTTTTTGTTGTTCAATAATAGCTAGCTGCTTTAATTCATTTTCTTTAAAAAGCGTTTTTCTGTTTTGTATTTCATTGGCAATGGTTGCTGCATCTAACTTACCTTTTGTTTGCAACAATGCAATTTCTTTTTGTTTTTTATCAGATTCATATTTGCCTTCTAATTCCATTGCAATATTTCTACGTTGAATATTACTAATACTATCTTTTAATATAAACAACCTGTCTGCTGTTTTTTCGGCTTCCATATGGCTATTCATCTTTTTGTATAAACCATACTTTACTTTGTTGCTTACATATTCTGTATAAATATCCCTATTGGTTATTGCCAGTGTTTCATTTTCGGCAGCAAATTGCAAAGCCTTTTCGTATTGCTTATTTTTTTCGTATAAATTAATAAGATAGCCGTTGGTTAAGTAAACACTTAATAGGGCACCTGAATGTATACATGCTTCTTTTACTTTTGTAATAAACTTAACCCGATCCTCTAATTTATCTGACTGCCATTGTACCATCATTAAGTTGTGTGAAGGTTC
This sequence comes from Ferruginibacter sp., assembly GCA_031429575.1. Lineage (GTDB taxonomy): Bacteria > Bacteroidota > Bacteroidia > Chitinophagales > Chitinophagaceae > Ferruginibacter. The sequence continues at coordinate 30,475 of JANOZW010000389.1, read as the reverse complement.
TTTACCGTCTTTCATTTTCCGTAAGGCCATCAATTGATTATACTCTTCTATCAATTTTGCAAACCCATCATGCTTTTGAGTTACATAAAATAAATTGGCAAACATTGTAAGTACATACCCATGGTCGGGTTTTCCTTCTTTACCGGCCGTAAGCTGGTATGCCTGTTGATAATATTTTTCTGATTCAGCAAAATTATCTGTATGTAAAAAAACTTCGCCAATAGCTGTATAAGGTAACCAATTGCGATAAGGAAACTTTTTATTGTTGTAATCCACACAATCAAAAAAGTATTTTAAAGCAGAATCTTTTTTTTGTAAACCACTATAACAATTGCCAGCAATTAATAAGGCACTATTTTTTAATTCGTAAGAATCAACATTTTTAAGCAATGAAAAAGCATCATTTATATAAGGTAAGCCCTTTGCATATTTTCCTTGCATATATTTTGAGTTAGCAAGCTCTACATTATACTTTGCCATTGTTTCAGCATCATTCGTTTTTTTTGCAAACTGGTAACCACTAATTAACCAATAATCGGCACTATCAAAATTGCCTTTACGAAAACTTTTTCGGGCTAAATAAAAAATCGTATCTGCCTTTTGTTTATCGGATAGGTTACCATTTAGCATAGGTGTACTAGCTTGACAGAACACATCAATGGAAATAAAAAGAAAAATACATGACGATATAATCAGCTTTGCAAGCATAAAAAAATTTGATTGCACTAAAGTAAACGTAAGTTATTAAAACATTTTCACCTGTTTGGGTGGTTTTAAAAATAAATACCAGATTTATTAAGCAAATATTTAATGGCAATAGATGTTTTATTCTATATCTTACTAACCTACTTCAACTATTTATTATCTTTATACTTGCCAATTTCCTATTTTTGTGCATATGGATATCTCAATTTATTTTGAAGAGATTGGGCAAGTTACATTTGCTTTTATTATAGGTGCTGTTATTGGTATAGAAAGAGAATTTCGCAGCAAGCCTGCGGGGTTTCGTACCATGATATTAATTTGTGTAGGCTCTTGCTTGTACACCATTATTTCTAAAGATATCCGCTTTGGCTCTGCGGATAGAATAGCCAGTAATATTGTAACAGGTATTGGTTTTATTGGTGCTGGTGTTATTTTTAAAGAAGGCATAACGGTAAATGGTTTAACTACCGCTGCCTTGATTTGGATAACCGCTGCATTGGGTATGGCCATTGGTTATCATAATTATCCATTGGCAATTGTTGTTTCTATTATGATTGTAATTGTATTGTTTGTATTGGAGCCTGTGCAACGATACATCAATAGACTGCATCGTGTAAAAGATTATAAAATAAGAATATTGCCGAATGGAGTTTTCTTTAAAAAAGAAATAGAAGATTTTTTTGAGAAGTATGATATGACTTTTCGTTGTATGAAAACAGTGAAAGAAAATATGGATGCGGTGTATGTTTACAGAATTGGTTCTAAGGATAGAAATTATGATGAAGTAAATAATTTTTTATTGAAACACCAAGATGTAAAAAGTTTTGAAGTATAACATAAATGTATAAATATGTCTTCCATTTTATTTGAAATAAAAAACGGCGTTGCTATTATCACACTAAACAGACCCGATAAGTTTAATAGTTTTAACAGAGAAATGGCATTGCTCATGCAAAAGTATTTGGATGAGTGTGCAATACTATCTACCATTAGAGCTGTGCTTATAACTGGCAATGGCAAAGCATTTTCTGCAGGGCAAGATATTGCCGAGCTTACCGGTGAAAATGCCATTGGTATAGATAAAATTTTGAGTGAACATTACAACCCTATTGTAACAAGAATAAGAAACCTGCAAATGCCAGTAGTAGCTGCTGTAAACGGTGTAGCGGCTGGTGCTGGTGCTAATATTGCTTTGTGTTGCGATGTTGTGTTGGCCTCTTCTTCAGCATCTTTTATACAAGCGTTTTCTAAAATTGGTTTAATACCAGATAGTGGCGGCACTTATTTTTTACCTAGGCTTATTGGGTTTCAAAAAGCAAGTGCATTGATGATGACTGGTGATAAGGTAACTGCTGTGGAAGCAGAAAAAATGGGTATGATTTATAAAGTAATTGACGAAGCCACTTTTGCAGACGAAGCATACACACAAGCACTCATACTTGCACAAATGCCTACACAAGGGTTGGCATATACAAAAACTGCATTAAACAATTCTATTCATGCTACATTTCATGAGCAATTGTTAGAGGAAGATAGACTACAGCGTAAAGCGGCTAGTACGGCAGATTATACAGAAGGTATAAATGCATTTTTGGAAAAAAGAAAACCAACTTTCACAGGAAAATAAGTATTGAATATGAGAGAAGGAAAACAATACATTGCGCAATTAAACATGAGTAAAATGCTTGGGCCAAATATAGATGACCCAAGTATGAAAGATTTTGTAGCACAACTAGAAGAAATAAATTTACTTGGGGAAAACAGCAAAGGTTTTGTATGGCGATTAAAATCTGACGATGGCAATGCTACAGCTTACAACCCATATAATGATGATCGTATTATTGTAAATTTTACAGTTTGGGAAACGGCAGAAGACTTGAAAGATTTTGTTTACAACACTGCTCATAGACTTGTAATGAAAGACAGAAAAAAATGGTTTGAAAATTTAGGACAACCGAGTTATGTGTTGTGGTATGTGGACGCTGACAAAATGCCAACAGTAGAAGAAGCAGTAGAAAGACTAGCACATTTGCAAAAGAATGGAGCTTCTTCTTATGCTTTTGATTTTAAGAATATTTTTACGCATACAAATTAATATTTATGCCAAACGAAATAACTGCACAGAAAGTTGTAGAGCAAATGATAGAAAACGATTTGTTTAGCCAATGGTTAGGCATATCTGTTGTAGATATAAATGATGGCTACAGTAAAATACAAATGACGGTTCGCCCCGAAATGATAAATGGATTAGGCACAGTACATGGTGGTATTGCTTTTTCATTTGCTGATACTGCATTTGCTTTTGCTTGTAACAATAGAAATGTTTTATCGGTAGCACTAGATACTTCTATAAATTTTATAAAGCCAATTTTTGTGGGGGATGTACTTACGGCTGAGGCAAAGGAAATACACAATGGCAGAAGTACGGGGTTGTATCATGTTACGATTACAAATCACGATGAAAATATTGTTGCAATATTTAAGGGTACTTGTTTTAGAACAGAAAAAATGTTGATTAATACTGGAAGCAAGAGTTTATAATTCTTTTAATGTATAAGTTAATTTTTTACAATAATCATCTGTCTTTAAAGGTCGCATTAATTATGCGACTTTTTAATGATTAATAAGATTAAATTTCTCATCAAAAAAATAAACCTAAATAGAAACAATTTTTGTTAATAGCATAACTTTGCACATGATTAAATTTGAAAAATTTACATTAGACAATGGTCTTAGGGTTTTGGTGCATGAAGATAAAAGCACGCCAATGGCAGTGGTAAATGTGCTATACGATGTGGGTGCAAAAGATGAAAGCCCTGAAAAGACAGGCTTTGCACATTTATTTGAGCACCTTATGTTTGGTGGTAGCATAAATATACCAGTATATGATGAGCCTTTGCAAACCGCCGGTGGTGAGAATAATGCATATACAACCAACGACCTTACGAACTATTATTGCCAACTACCAGCTGAAAACATCGAAACTGCTTTTTGGTTAGAAAGTGATAGAATGCTAAGCCTCGCATTTAGTAAAAAAAGCTTAGAGGTACAACGCAAAGTAGTGTGCGAAGAGTTTAAAGAACACTACATAAACAAACCTTATGGAGATGTGTGGCATAAGCTTCGTAATCTAGTTTATACCACGCATCCTTATAAATGGATGACCATTGGCGCTTCATTAAAACATGTGGAGGATGCAACCCTAGAAGATGTAAAAGCATTTTTTAAAAAACATTACAACCCAAGTAATGCCATTCTTACAGTTGCAGGAAATGTGGATGTAGCGCAAGTAAAACTTTTAGCGGAAAAATGGTTTGGGCCAATACCTGCAGGAGAAAAATACAATAGAGATTTGCCCGTAGAGCCAAAGCAAACAGCACCAAGAACACTAGAAGTAAAAGCAGATGTACCGCTTGATGCTTTGTATAAATGCTGGCATATTTATCCACGCACCGATGATCGATATTACACAGCTGATTTAATTTCTGATATTTTAAGTGGCGGAGGCTCATCAAGATTGTACCAAAGTTTGGTAAAGGAGCAGCAGCTTTTTAGCAACTTAGATTGTTACCACATGGGCAGCACAGATGCTGGCATAATGGTAATAGAAGGAAAGCTGGTAAAAGGGGTGGATATTAAAAAAGCAGAAGCAGCTGTAAATGAAGAAATAAAAAAAATGCAAGCAACTGGTATTACGGTAGAGGAGTTGGAAAAAGTGAAAAACAAAACAGAAAGCGCCATGGCTTTTGAAGATATGAGTGTAATGAACAGAGCATCTAGTATTGCCATGTATGAACTACTTGGCGATGCGGAGTTGATGAACAGCGAACTTGAAAAATACAGAGCCGTAACAGCTGAAAACATTTTAGAACAAACAAGAATAATTTTTGATGACAATAATTGTAGTACGATGTATTATTTGAGTAATAATTAATTTGTAAATTTGATAAAACTGTTAAACAATGTCAATCTTAAAAATCAATAAAGTAAAAAAAGAAATAGAGACGTTGTCTTCTAGCTTATCATCTAGTGATGCACAAGATATTTTTTATGATATTGTATTTAAAAAGAAAGTTGAAGAGGGATTAAAAGAGGCAGATGCAGGAATGGTTACAGATTGGAAATTGTTCAAGAAAGAAATGAGAACATGGTACAAATCAAAATAACCAGTAAAGCAAAAAAAGATATCAAAAGCATTTTTAAATACATTAAGAAAGACTCTTATCAAAATGCAGAAATGGTTGCAGAAGCAATTATTAGAAAAATCGATACGCTTTTTATACAACCAGATTTAGGAAAAATTGTAAAAGAGTTTAATAATCCAAACTTAAGAGAATTAAAGTTGTTTAAGTATAGAATTATTTACAGACTTAAAACGGCGTCACATATTGAAATTATTACGATACACCACAGCTCAAGATTATTAAATAACAACCCACATTTAAAAGATTTTTTTGATTAATATTATGCTCAACAGAACCATAGCACCCATAATAACAGACGCCACAGATTTTAATTTAAAACTAAAGCCTTATAATCTTTTTCATTTAGATAATGGTGTACCAGTTTATACCATTGATGCTGGTGCACAAGATGTATTGCAAATAGAATTGGTTTTTTATGCTGGCAATTTTTTCGAGAAAAATAAAGGCGTAGCATCTGCTACCAATTTTTTATTAAAGAATGGAACCACCACCCGTACTGCGTTTCAGTTAAACGAAACCTTTGATTATTATGGCGCAAGTTGCTCACGAGCTTGCTACAACGAAACATCTACTTTATCATTACATACATTGAGTAAATACACTGATAAGCTATTACCATTGATGAATGATATGCTTACCAATTCTATCTTTCCACAAGAGGAATTGAATATTTTTAAGCAAAATTCTAAACAACGGCTTACCGTTAATTTACAAAAATGCGAGTTTGTTGCTGCAAGAAAGATTGATACTTTATTGTATGGTGAAAGCCACCCGTATGGAGCATATACAAAACCCGAAGATTTAGATGGATTAGACATTGAAGACTTAAAATCTTTTTACAAGCAGTATTATTTAAATGGTACTTGTGCCATTTTTGTAGCCGGGAAATTGCCTATAAATATTGAAGTTTTGCTAAATGAAAATTTTGGAAAGCTGGCATTAACCAAACCAAGCTTTATTGTTTCTGAAATAAAAACTACACAAGCATTAGAGAAAAAATACAGAATACAAAACGATGAAAATGCAGTGCAAGGTGCTATAAGAATTGCACAACCTTTTCCAAATCGCCATCACGAAGATTTTAAAAAAGTGATTGTGCTTAACACTGTTTACGGTGGTTTTTTTGGCAGCAGATTAATGAGTAATATTAGAGAGGAAAAGGGTTACACATACGGAATATACAGCTATCTACAAAACCATATGCAAGAGAGCGCTTGGTTAATTAGCACTGAAGCAGGCAAAGATGTATGTGATGCAACCATAGAAGAAATTTACAAAGAAATGAAAATAATGAGAGAGGAATTGATAGACGATGAAGAATTATCGCTCGTACGCAATTATATGATTGGTGGTATATTGGGAGATTTGGATGGACCTTTTCAAATAATGGCTAAGTGGAAAAATATTGTGTTAAACAATTTAGATGAAAAATATTTTTACGATTCCGTAAGTGCTATAAAAGAAACAGGTGCAGAAGAACTACAGGCACTGGCACAAAAATATTTGCAGCCGGAAAAGTTTTACGAGTTGGTGGTGTATTGATGGGTTGCGGGTTTGATAGTTAAGAGTTGCGAGTTAGTTTAATAGTTTAGGAATTAGTAATACTTTGTAACTTTACATTGTAGCAGTTCGGTTCCGATAGCTATCAGAATAGAAGTTTAGTTTGCATACTAAATTGCATACAGTTAATGCATGCTCTAAACAACAATTTAACGATAAAGCAATTTAACCATTCTTTAAAATGAACTTCATTATTAAAATATTCATTTCCGCAATTGTTGCTTTTGTGCTTTCAAAAATATTATCTGGAGTACATATAGATAGTATTGTAACCGCACTAATATTTGCAGTTGTACTAGCAGCATTAGATGCTATTGTAAAACCGATTTTAGTAATACTTACCCTGCCCGTAACCGTTGTAACACTTGGTTTATTTCTTTTTGTTATAAATGCCATTGTTATTTTATTGGCCTCCAAATCAATAGGCGGCATTAAGATTGATGGCTTTTGGTGGGCAATGTTGTTTAGCATTATACTTTCTATGTTTGATACAGCTGTGCAAAAATCTATGGACAAGGGTAAATCGTAATTGCTTAGTAGGAAACATTGTAAATTTACATGATGAAAAAGCCAATACTTTTTTTATTGATAATAATTGCTAGCTTAAATAGTATCGCCCAATGCTCTATGTGTACAAAAACGGCTTCTCAATTGGGTGAAAAACCTGCACAAGGTTTAAATTCAGGGATTCTTTATTTAATGTTTACACCTTTTATTATTGTTGGCTTTGTGGCCTGGAGATGGTGGAAGGGAAATAAAGCGGAGGAAGATTAAATTTTATGCAAGATAAAAAGATAAAAAAAATTCTTTTGGCACATCTTAATTCTAATGGAGATTGTTTATACTCAACCGTAATTGCCAAACAAATTAAAGAAGTAGATTATCCCAATGCACATCTTACATGGGCAGTTAACTCAAAGTGTTTGCAGTCCGTTTTATTAAACCCTAATGTAGATGAAATTTGGGAAGTTCCAACAAAAGCAACGTTAACAACTCAGGAAGAATGGAGTGATTTTGTAGAGCTCGCCGAAAAGAGAAAGGCGCTTGGCGAATTTGATATTATATTTTATACACAAATATTTGGGGAAAATTTCTTGAATTTTGATGGAGGCATTCGTTCTAGTACCTATCATAATTATCCTCATAAAATTACTGTGTCTCAACAACCAATTATTAATCTTTCTATAGATGAGGTAGAAACAGTAAAGTCTTTTGCAAATAAACATAACCTCCAAAATTTTAAAAATATAATTTTAATTGAGTGTGGCCCAGAAAGCTTTACATCTGCTTTAAATCCAACATCTGCAAGAGAAATTGCAGATAAACTTACAAAAGAAGATACTTCTTTAGCCATCATTTTATCTTCAAATAAAAAAATAGAAAATACAAATGCTCAAATAATAGACGCAAGCACATTAAGTTTTAGAGCCAATGCAGAACTTACAAAGTATTGCACTCTTTTTGTAGGCTGTTCAAGCGGTATATCTTGGCTATGCACTGCCAATTGGGCAAAGCCTTTGCAAAAAGTAATAATAGTAAATCATAACAACTATTATAATAACTCTATGGTGGATGATCACATACATGCAAACTTACCAATAGATAATATTATTGAGCTTAAAGAAAATGAAAATACAGTCCCTGAGTTACTAAAATGTTTATCAGTAATTTTATATAGTTCATTTGAAAAAAGTAAAGAAATATTTCACAAAAAGTTTAAACTAACAAATTTTAAATTTTTGGATGATATTCTTTACCTTAATAAACATAGGGGCAATCACCAAGCATTGTTTAAAATAGTTGGGAATATCATAAAAAGAAATGGATGGCGAAAAAAAATAATGATGGTTTTTCTTGGTTATTTTTTTAGCTTGCCAAAATATTATTTTAAATATAAAAAAAAGTAAGTGTTCTATTTCTAGTTGTTATTATTTATATGTGCCACAAAATCATACAGGTTAAAGTGCTGTTTTAAAGCTATAATTTTTTTCTCTAAATCGGTTTTATTTACATCTCTCATTCTTTCTTTTTGCAAAAGGTAGTATGCTTTCTCTACTAGAAGCCAAATTTTTCTTTCATTTGCTCTGTTGGTATTTATTATTTTTTGAATAGCTATTTGCATTTTATCTATCCCTTCATTTTTAGAAGCTATTGTTTTTATTACTTCTATTTCTGCTGCATGATTACTAAATGCAGGAGCTAACATTAGTTTTAAATTTTTAACAAAGGTATTTGCACCAGGCCTGTCAGCTTTATTTACAACAAAAATATCAGCAATTTCCATAATACCTGCTTTCATTGTTTGTATTTCATCACCAGCTTCTGGTACAATGGTTACAATTGTTACATCAGCAAGACCAGCAATTTCTATCTCACTTTGTCCAACGCCTACTGTTTCTACAATAATATAATCAAATCCTGCTACTTTTAATAAATCACTTATCTCTATTATTTTGGGGTGCAAACCACCGAGTGAACCTCTTGTTGCTAGGGAACGAATAAAAACATTTGGCTCATTATACCACCTACCCATTCTTATTCTATCGCCAAGTAAAGCACCAAGGTTAAAGGGTGAAGATGGATCTACACAAAGAACCGCTACCTTTTTTTTATCATGTATATATACAGCTACGAGTGCATCTACGAGTGTGCTTTTACCTGCGCCTGGTGGGCCAGTAATACCAATAACAGGAACGTTGCTATTGGGAAGCTTTTGCAAAAAACTGTTGTACCCCTTCACCTCATTTTCTATTAAAGAAATACAGCGTGCAAGGCTTTTTCTATCGCCGTCTTTTATTTGAGCTAAAAAATTATTCCACATTACTGCTAAAGTAGTTTAAAGATTAAAAGCAAAGAAAACTTTTTTAAAGATACAATGTAGTATTTTGCAAAGCACATTTCATATTTCAAAGTTGACACAACAAAAAGGCATATCAGTTATAATTCCAAATTACAATGGCAGGTTGCTATTGCCTGAAATTTTGCCACCACTTTTTGAAGCACTTTCTAATGTGAATTTGCCTTACGAAATAATTATTACGGACGATTGCTCTACAGATGAATCGATTGTTTTTTTGCAAAAAAATTACCCTACCATTATATTGTTGCAAAATGAATTAAACAAAGGTTTTTCGCCTACAATAAACAAAGGTATTTATGCCTCTAAATATGCTTTTCTTTTATTGTTAAATAGTGATGTGAAATTAACGAAAGATTATTTTACATCCCTTTTACCTTACTTTGATCATGAAGATACTTTTGGAGTAATGGGGCGTATCATAGGCTGGAATGATGATAAAATACAAGACGGTGGAAAGTATCCCTCTTTTCATGCTGCAAAAATAAAAACATCTGGTAACTATGTACCACTGAAAAATAAAGTAGGAGATAGATTTTATAGTATGTATTTGTCTGGCGCAAATGCATTAGTAAGTAGAAAAAAGGTAATCGAACTTGGTGGATTTAATGAATTGTTTGCCCCTTTTTACATAGAAGATGTTGAGCTAAGCTTACGGGCATGGCGGCTTGGATGGAAATGTTATTATGAGCACAATGCAATTTGCAGGCATCAAACTTCAGTTACAATTAAATCAATGTCTAGCAAAAATAATATTCGAAAAATATATTATCGCAATAAAATGTTTTTACATGCAATACACTTACAAAACGCAACATTATTTTTATGGCATTTGCAATTGGTACCCGAAGCTTTCATTCATTTGATTACTGGAAGGCTTTGGTATTTTCAATCACTACAACAATATTTTGCTTCTCAAAAAGAAATAGAGCGTTCAAAAAAACTATTTGGAGAATTACAAAAAAGCAATAGTAGTGTAATTGCTGTAAAAGATGTTATTATTAAAATCAAAGGATCACTAAAGGAAAATGAAATTAAAAGGTTTTAGGGTATCATTTTTTTAGTAATGTACTATCAACGGTATAGTAGAAAATATTTCATACTTTTTTACCTTATAAAGTTATTTATATATGAAAAAAATTAGAGCTATTGGCATAGTGTTACCTCAATTTCACACTATACCTGAAAATGATGAATGGTGGGGGAAGGGATTTACAGAGTGGACAAATACAAAAAAAGCAACACCGCTTTATAAAAATCACTACCAACCGCATACACCACATGAAAGTATTGGTTATTATGACTTATCTACTTTGGCTGGTATGCAACAACAAATAAATATGTCACTAAATTATGGATTGAGTGGCTTATGTTATTATCATTATTGGTTTAACGAAAAAACATTATTAGAAAAGCCAACTGAAATTTTACTAGAAAATAAGCATCTAGAAATACCATTTATGTTATGCTGGGCTAACGAAAATTGGTCTAGAATTTGGGATGGACGCAGCAAAAACATTTTGATGGAACAAAAGTATAGCATAGAAGACGATGAAAAACATATGCATTATTTATGCAAAAAATATTTTAAAGATGAACGCTATATTAAAATTAATAATGCACCTGTTTTTGCATTGTATAGACACCAGCTTTTGCCGGATATAAAAAAAACGATTGCACTGTGGCAAAGAATTGCAAAAGATTATGGATTTAATGGTTTATATTTAATAGCAGTAGAAAATCAATTTAACGAACCAGAAGACCCACATAAAATAGGCTTTAATGCAAACTTTCAGTTTCCACCCAATTTTAAAGAATTAAGAGATATTACGTATAAGAATTTTATGATGAGAATAAAAAGACCCTTTTTATCAAAATATAAATTTAAGAGTATAGTGCAATACAAAACGTTGGTAAAATATTATAAACAACTTACTTATCCTAACTATACATTTTACCCAGGTGTAATACCAGGATGGGATAATAGTGCAAGACGAAATGATTTAGAAAATAGCTATATAATAGAAAATAGCACCCCAAAATTGTATGAAAAATTTCTTCAAAATACTTGCGAAAAATTTATACCCTACAGTAATGAAGAAAATTTTGTTTTTATAAATGCAGTAAATGAGTGGGCGGAAGGAAATCATTTAGAACCTTGTTTAAAATGGGGTTATAAATATTTAAAAGCAACAAAAAAAGTATTAGAAAAATATTCTTAAACAATAAATTTTTAAAGCATATACGGTATAATTAAAGGGGTTTTTATTCAAACAATTTATTATGGGCATTTTTAAAAAATTGAAGACAAATGTAAGCAGAATCATAAAAATAAAAAGCCTCGAGAGGCTTTATACTCCAAAACGTTTAAAGCAAATTAATAGTTATGAAAAGGAAGCGTTGGATTTTAAATCAGCAGTACCACCGCTTGTTTCCATCATCATCCCTTTTTGTAATCAAATAGACTATACTAGAAACTGTTTGCATCATTTAAAAATTCATCTAAACAACACAGTTACGTATGAAATAATATTAATTGATGATAACAGTACAGAAAATTTTGACGTAGATTTAATCAATGGAATTAAAGTAATAAAAAACAACCAAAATGTTGGTTTTTTAAAAAGTATCAATATTGGTATAAAAGCGGCTGTAGGCGAATTTATATATATCCTCAATAACGATACAGAAGTGCAAAATGGTTTTTTAAAAGAGTTGCTCAATGTGTTTTATACATTTCCAAACGTAGGAGCTGTAGGCTCTAAATTAATAAATGCAGATGGGTCATTGCAAGAAGCTGGTTCAGTATTTTTAAAAAATTGTAGTATTCATAATATAGCGGGTAACAGAAAGGTTTATTACCCTCAAGTAAATTATATTTATAAGGTAGATTATTGTTCTGGCTGTAGCTTGCTTTTTAAAAAATATAATGATAATGGAGAAATTAATTTGTTTGATGAACAATTTGCACCAGCCTATTTTGAAGAAACGGACTTATGTTTTCAATTAAAATATTTACAAAATAAAGATATTTACTATTGCCCTTTTTCTGAAGTTTTACATTATAATGGAGTTACTTACAATAATCCTAAAAATGATTCGTCTACAAAGGCTTTGCAAAAAGAAGCATTATTTAAAACAAATTTGGCTAGGTTCAAAAACAAATGGCAAATGCAGATTGATGCCATTAAAGCCAAAACCATAGAAGAAAGAATTACTGAAATTTATGGAAATAAATCCATTGTTTTTTTTGTAGGAGCAATACCTGCACACGATAAAGACTCTGGGTCTAATAGGCTAAAAGAAATAATTCAAGCATATTTACAATTAGGATATTTAGTTTCTATTGTGAAAAATAAAACATTTTTTGATAAAAATGAGTATATAAGTTATTATCAAAAACTAGGGGTTAATGTTTTTTATGAGCATAAAATAAAAATAAAATTAGAACAATATGTAGAAAATAATTTTTCGAAAGCAAGCATTGCTTGGTTTTATAACCCCGAAGTATTTTTTGAATATTATACAATTGCAGAAAAATATTTGCCCCAAGTAAAGTTAGTATATGATATGGTAGATATACATCATCTACGTTTTAAAAGGGGGATGGAACTTGAACCTGCAAATAAGATTTATAAAAGAGAATATGAAAGGTTAAAACATTTAGAATCATTTGCAGCTAAGAAAGCAGATTATGTACTAACCATTTCAGACTTTGATCAAAACTATATGACTCAGTTTTGCGACATCTCCAAAATTATTACCCTTTCTAATGTTCATTATTTAAAAACTACTGTAGACAACACATTAAGTTTTGAACAACGAAATGATATTTTATTTATTGGTTCATCCCATGCTCCAAATATAGATGCGCTATATTTTTTATACAATGAAGTAATGCCACTTGTTTGGAAAAAAATACCAGATTTAAAAGTAAACATAATAGGAAATGTAAAAGATTTTGTCAAGAATATTGATAACCCAAATTTTATATTTAAAGGATTTGTACCGGATATTGAATTGCATTTTTCATCCCACAAATTAATGATAGCACCTTTACGATATGGAGCAGGCGTAAAAGGAAAAATTGGGCAAGCATTCGAATATTTTTTACCAGTAGTTACCACTTCAATAGGTGCAGAGGGCATGCAATTAATAAATGGAGACAATGCTTTAATAAATGATGATGCTGTTGGGCTTGCAAATTCTATTATTGAACTATATTCTAATAAAAATATTTGGTTAAAACTTCAAGGCAATTCTGAGAAAAGCCTATTTCCTTTTTCAAAAGAAAAATTGAAAATGCAAATATCAAAAATTGTATAGTTTTAAATAAGTTATTAAAATATCTTTGGCGCTTAGAAAACAGCTATATCTAATTATGAATATTAATCTACCACTTGTATCAGTTATTGTTGCTACTTATAATGGAGAAAAATATTTGTTAGAACAATTAGACAGTATTGCCAATCAAACGTATAAAAATTTGGAGATTATTATTTGCGATGATAATTCTTTCGATAATACAAAAAAAATTATTAAAGATTTTACGGAAAGCCATAAGCGAATATCTTATTATTTAAACACATCTAACCAAGGTGTGAATAAGAATTTTGAACAAGGTTTTTTAAAGGCTACAGGCGATTATGTTGCTATCTCAGATCAAGATGACATTTGGAAACCAGAGAAAATTGAACAACAAATGCTATTGTTTAAAACGGAAGATATTATATTAGTTCACAGCGGTTCACTTCCATTTAGGGATAATGGCTTGCCTCAAAAAAAAACATTGCTTTCTGGATCTAAACAAATGACTGGCAATGACCCTAAAAAATTATTGCTTAGAAATACAATAGCTGGACATAATATTATTTTTAGAAAAAAATTGTTACAGCAAATTTTACCATTACCAGAAAATGTTTATTATGACTGGTGGTTATGTGAGGTGGCTACTTGCTATGGAGAGATAGCGGCAACTAATCTAGTATTAGCTTATCAACGTCATCATGATCAAAATCTTACTCTGTACAATCGAACTACAAAAAAGCAAACAGTAAGGGAGTATATTGAACGTATAAATGCGATTAAAACTTTTATAACAATAAAAGATTTAAAACAATCCGACAAAAAATTTATGGAAAATCTGTTGTCTAATATGGAAACTTTAGAAAACCGAAACTTTTCTATAAAATTATTTTTTTTCTTACTTAAAAATACGCCCACTTTCTTTTTTTATAAAACGAAATGGATACCCTATTTATCTTACATTAAAACTGCTTACCGCATGAGTTTTAAAGTGAAAGCATAAACTAATAAAAATGAATAGCCTTACAATAAATATTATTTTACCTTTTCCTGTAACCAAACCTGGCGGCGGAGCAAAAATAATGTATGAATATGCTAATCGCCTATATGAAAGAGGGCATCAAATTTGTATTTATCATAGCATAAAAAGGCCGTTTAAAAGGTCAAAAACACCAACATGGATGAAACAAATTGTATTTTTTTTTAGAGGCGTTGCAAGACCTCAATGGTTTCCTCTCCATAAAAATATTCTTTGCAAGATTGTTCCAGAAATTAGCGACAGGTATATAAAAGATGCGGATATTATTTTTAGTACTTGGTGGCAAATGGCTTATGCTATTAGTTTGTTAGATAATTCCAAGGGAAAAAAAGTTAATTTAATTCAAGACTATGAAAATTGGGGCGGGCAGCAAACTTTGGTTGATGAAAGTTATAAGTTACCAATACACAACATGGTAATATCTTGTTATCTAAAAAAACTTGTTGAAGAAAAATCAGGAGTGAGCACATTTCATTTGCCAAATGCTATAGATATTAAGAAATTTTCCAAAAAAGCAAATGAGAAATTGCGTGTTCCCTTTACAATAATAATGCTCTATTCACAAGAGGCACGTAAAGGAACTGAATATGGATTAAAGGCTTTAGCTTTAGTACAACAAAAATACCCACAATTAAAAGTAATTTTATTTGGAGTTTTTCCTGCACCAATAAACTTACCTAGCTACATAAGCTATTTTCAAAAACCTGATAACTTAAATGATTTGTATAATACAGCAACTATATTTTTTTCACCAAGCCTTGGTGAAGGGTGGGCATTGCCGCCTGCGGAAGCTATGGCTTGCGGCTGCGCTGTAGTATGTACAGATATTGGCGGGCATTTAGATTACGCAATACATGAAAAAACAGCATTATTAGTAGAGCCCAAAAACATAAACGACATGTCTGAAAAAATTATCACTTTATTAGAAAATTCAAGCCTATGCAATAAAATTGCTGATAATGGACATCGATTAATTACTACTACCTTCAATTGGAGTAGTTCTACAAATAAGCTCGAAGATTATTTTTACAATTCATTAAAGGATTAAGGATTTTACGATAACAATATGCTCAAATTTGATTTATGACAAACTTCATCCCCCTTTTCCCTCTCTCCATTGTTGTCTTCCCTGGCGAAGAGCTAAACCTACACATTTTTGAGCCAAGGTACAAACAATTAATAAATGATTGCTTTGAAGCCAAAAAACCTTTTGGTATTCCTACGGTACTCAATAATCAAATAATGGAATATGGTACGCTCGTAGAAATTGTAGAAATAACCAAGCTATACGATAATGGTGAAATGGATGTAAAGACAAAAGCTAGCCTTATTTTTAGAATGTTAGAAAAAATTGAAGAGTTACCGGATAAATTGTATCATGGTGCCATTGTAACATATCCATCCACAAAGTATATTGGCAGTGCACCTCTTATGAAAAAAGTATTGGAAAGTATAAGAGCGCTGCATGTTTTTTTAAATGTGGCAAAAGATTTTAAAAAACCCGATGAAGCATTGCTTAGTTTTGATGTAGCACACCATGCAGGCATGGGGCTTGAAGATGAATACCAACTATTAGAATTTGAACAAGAACTCCATCGGCAAGAATTTATAAAACGACATTTGGTAAAAGTACTAGCAGTAATGGGCCAAATGGATTTGCTAAAGAATAAAATAAAACTAAATGGGCATTTTAAAAATTTGGAAGGGTTTAAGTTCAGTTAGCAGTTTGCAGAAGGCAATTTGCAGTTGGCAAAGGGCAGCGTGCAAAAAATTCTAATAAAGGCAAAAAATATTAGGATAAAAAGCACAATAAAAATAAACATCTCATTAATCACAAAGTTCACAAGTCCCCCTTCGGGGGATTTAGGGGGCTATTTCAACATCTTCTCATGACCACCATCTGCTTCGACTTTGGAAACACCCGCCGCAAAGCTGCCATTTTTAACAATGATAGTATAAGCGAAACCATTTATCTGGAAAATGATGATGTAGAGACCATGGAAAAAATTATTGAAAAATATCATCCACAAAAAACAATATTATCTTCTGTAATAAAACACAATGAAGCAATAGAAGATTTGCTGGCAGCAAAAACGCTCTTTCACAAATTATCTGTAGCTACAAAAATAAACTTTACCACACCCGTAGGCAAGCCCGAAACGATTGGTGCAGATCGTTTAGCATTAATGGCGGCTGCGGTACATTTTTACCCGAATAGAAATAATTTAATAGTGGGGTTAGGCAGTTGTATTACCTATAATTTTTTAAACCAAGCGCACGAATTTTTGGGCGGCGGCATTTCACCAGGTATGGATATGCGCTTTAAATCTATGCACGATTACACCGCTTTATTGCCTTTGGAAAAAGAAACTTGGAATTTTCCGCTAATTGGTTATGATACCCGTACAAATCTACAGAGCGGCGTTTTAAATGGAATGGCTGCTGAAATAGAGGGTATTATAGGCAAATTCAAGGATAAATATGACAACTTTAACGTGGTTTTAACCGGTGGTAATTCATCGTATTTTGCCGGGCAGTTTAAAAGCCGGATATTTGCCGACCACAATTTTTTATTTAAAGGACTTTATGCACTTAGCGAACTTAACAACTGCGGCAATTAAGAAAACTGCCTTACTAATACTAATAACGCTTTCTTACACTTTTGCTAGTGCACAAGAAAACTCTCCTTATTCAAGATATGGCATGGGTGATATCGTACCATCACAAAATATTGTCAGTCGCAGTATGGGTGGTATTTCGGCAGGGTTTATAGACTCAATGGGTTTTTTGCCATATTCGCAGTCTATTAATTTAACCAATCCCGCATCTCTTGGTAGCCTTAACACTACTATATTTGATTTTGCTGGTGAAATAGATACAAGAACGTTGAAAAGCAATACATCACCTGATAAGTATAAATCTACCAATACCATTGTTTCTTACCTGCAACTTGGCTTTCCTATTACACCTAAGCGCATGCTAAAAAAGGGAAATTATTGGAGCATTGCTTTTGGGCTAAGACCTGTTACCCGTATTAACTATAAAATACAAGGCGATAAAAGACTAACAAATATTGATAGTGTGAGCACATTGTTTGAAGGGTCTGGTGGAATTAGCCAAGCAAATTTTAGCACCGGTATAAAAATTAAAAATTTTAGTTTTGGTGTTAGCACTGGGTACTCATTTGGTAATAGACAAACGAGTACTCAGCTACGTTTTGTAAATGACTCTGTGCCATACAAATTTTCAAACTCATTTACTGAAGCAAATTTTGGCGGATTATTTTTAAACCTTGGCGTGCAATACGGCATTCGCTTGAAAGACAATACTGTACTACGTGTAGGAGCATCTGCAAACCTACAACAAAATTTGAAAGCCACTAGAAACGTAATCAATGAAACCTTTGATTACGCTCCCGATGGATCAATTATAGCTGTTGATACTATTACTGCAATTAAAGATCAAGCAGGTACCATAAAGTTTCCTGCTACTTATACCGTAGGGTTTACATATACTACCCCACATTGGATGCTTGGTGCAGATATAGGGCTTGCTTCTTGGGCTCAATACCGCTATTATGGCGAAAAAGATGCGGTAAAAAATAGCATGAAATTACATGTAGGTGGGCAGTACTATCCTGCAAGTATAACTACACCTGCAAATAGATATTGGAGCTTTGTAAAATATAGAGGAGGGCTTTATTATGGTAGCGATTATGTAAAACTTGGTACTAGTAACAAACCTGAATATGGTGTTACACTAGGTGCAGGGTTACCACTTACTTCTTTTCAACGATTGAGATTTGGCGATTTTGTGATGCTAAATACAGGTGTGGAAATTGGGCAGCGTGGTAATAAAACCAACCTTAGCTTGCGTGAAAATATTTTTAGAATAAACTTTGGTATATCTATGACAGCGGCATGGTTTCAAAAACGTAAGTACGATTAAGTATATTTATGTTAGTATTACAATTACAGTCTGTGCAATTTTAGACAGTTTTCAAAAATGAGAAAAATAGCATTACATAAATATTTATCAGCAGTCCTTTTTACAGGCTGCTTTTTTTTATTTTCTTGCGAAAATGATACAAAGGAATTAGAGAAACTTAATAAGAAAAAAGAGAATAATACTGAAATAGCTACCGATATAAAAATGAATTATACCACGGCTGGAAAAATCAAAGCCTTACTCACTGCACCCATCATGATACATGTAGAAGATACTGTTTCTTACTACGAATTTCCTAAAACCTTGTATGCAGAATTTTACAACCTGCAAGAGCAAAAAGAAAGTAAACTTACCGCCTTGTACGGCAAATACCAAGATGGTAAAAATATTGTTTACTTACGAGATAGTGTAAAAATAATTAATATGCTAAAAGGCGACACCATTTATTGTGAAGATTTGTATTGGGATAGAGGGCGCACTGGGGTTGAGTTTTACACGAATAAGAAAGTTCAAATTCGACAAAAAGATGGGCAATACATGAACGGTTCTGGCATGGAAGCAGACCAAGCGTTTAAAAATTACCACCTCACAAATGGCAATGGTGTTTTGAATAGTAGGGGTGATGGGTTTCCTAAATAAATTGTTGTATTGATACATTGTTTAATTGTTGTTGAGTCTTTGTAAATGATAACCACTTCTTGTTGCACACCAGCATTTTGCCAACTGCCTTTTTTGCCAACTGCAAATTGCCTTCTGCCAACTGAGTATTTTCTCACAAAAAATATTGCCGTAACTTTCCTGAAATTTTAACGCATGGAATATCGTCGACTTGGCCGCTCGGGCCTGCAACTTAGTGTACTTTCTTTTGGTAGCTGGGTTAGTTTTAGCAAACAAATAAATGATAAAGTAGCTGAAGAATTAATGGGCATTGCTTATGATAATGGCATCAATTTTTTTGATAATGCAGAAGCGTACGCACTAGGCGAAAGCGAAAAAATGATGGGTAGGATATTGAAAAAGAAAAAATGGGATAGAACCTCTTATGTACTATCATCAAAAGCATATTTTGGATGGCGAGGAAAAGACAATAAACCAAACCAAACAGGTAATAGTCGCAAACACCTTAAAGAGGCTTGCAACGAAGCATTGGTAAGAATGCAAGTAGATTATTTAGATTTGTTTTATTGCCACCGTGCAGATAAAAATACCCCAATATTGGAAACGGTACAAACAATGAACACGCTTATACAGCAAGGAAAAATTTTGTACTGGGGCACAAGCGAGTGGACAGGTGTAGAAATTATGGAAGCACATCGTTGTGCAGAAAAATACAATTTGATTGGTCCAACAATGGAACAACCACAATACAATCTTTTTGAAAGAAATAAAGTAGAAGCTGACTATGCTGAAATTTATAAAAGTGTGGGATTGGGAACTACCATTTGGAGCCCGCTTTCATCAGGCCTACTTACAGGCAAATACAATGATGGTTTACCCAAAAATAGCAGGCTAAACCTTGCAGGCTTTGAATGGCTAAAAGATAAAGTGTTACAGGAAGATAAAATAAAAAAGGTAAAAAAGTTAGGTGATCTTGCAAATAAAGTAGGTGTAAGCCTTGCTGCGCTTAGCATTGCTTGGTGTATAAAAAATCCCAATGTATCCACTGCCATATTGGGTGCTACAAAAAAAGTACAACTTACAGAAAATTTAAAAGCGTTGGATGCATTACCTTTACTAACCGTAGAGGTAATGGAGAAAATAGAAAAAATTGTAAACAACAAGCCTGAAATATTATAGTTAGATATGGTAAAAATATACGGCATTCCAAATTGTGGGTCGGTAAAAAAAGCATTTTCGTGGTTGTCGGCAAATGGAATAAAATTTCAGTTTCACGATTTTAAAAATGAGTCACCAACAGCAGAAAAAATTACTGAATGGTTAGATGTACAGCCCATGGAAGTTATATTAAACAAAAAAAGCACCGCTTGGAAAGGGCTTACATTGGTAGCACAAAAAAAGACAAGTAAAAAAGAAGATGCTATAAAAATAATGCAAGCCACGCCTAACCTTATCAAAAGACCGGTAATAGAGTTTGAAGATAAAGTGTTGGTGGGTTTTGATGAAGCCATATATAAAAAAGAATTATTAGGGAAATAACATTTTACACAAAAGATTAAATAATTTTATAACAATAAAAAGTTTATACAATGAAAAGAAATGCAACCGCCGTATGGCATGGCACTGGTAAAGAAGGCAATGGCCACCTTACCACACAAAGCACTACGCTCGATCATACACAATATTCTTTCCTTAGTCGTTTTGAAAATGGCGTAGGTACAAACCCCGAAGAGCTAGTAGCAGCGGCACATGCGGGCTGTTTTACCATGAAGCTTAGTTTTGTATTAAACGCTGCTGGTTTTACTGCAGACACTATCGAAACCAAATGCGATATTGAATTGTTGGATGGTGCCATTACATCATCGCACTTAACCGTAAAAGCTACGGTGCCAAATATTGATAAAGAAAAATTTGATGAAGCAGTAGCAGATGCAAAAGCAAATTGTCCAATATCTAAATTATACAATACAAATATTTCTGCAGAAGCCGTACTATCCTGAGATTTTAGCTCCAGGCTATCCTGAGATTTTATCTCAGGACGAAGCTGAGATGAAATCTCAGAATAAATTATCTATCATAAAATAACAACCATGTCATTTACCAACAAAACCATTTTTATAACTGGTGCAAGCAGAGGTATCGGAAAAGCCATAGCACTTCGCCTTGCAAAAGAAGGTGCTAACATTGTAGTAGCAGCAAAGAGTACAGAAGAAAACCCAAAACTTGGCGGTACTATTTTTAGCGCAGCAAAAGAAATAGAAGAAGCCGGAGGCAAAGCACTAGCGGTGCAATGCGATATTAGAGATGAAGCACAAATACAAGCAGCCGTTGATAAAGCAGTAGAAACGTTTGGTGGGATAGATGTACTAATAAACAATGCGTCTGCCATTTCGCTTACGGGTACAGAAGCTACAGAGCCAAAGCGTTTTGATTTAATGCATAGTATAAATGTACGTGGTACTTTTTTTATGAGTAAAGCATGTATTCCACATTTAAAAAAATCTACCAACGCTCATATTATTACGCTTTCTCCACCGCTTAATATGGATATGAAGTGGTTTAAAAACCACATTGCTTATACTTTGAGTAAGTACAATATGACCATGATTGCGCTTGGGCTTGCAGAAGAATTAAAACAATTTAATATTGCTTCTAACGCATTATGGCCTCGTACCACCATCGCCACTGCAGCTGTACAAAATTTATTGGGTGGTGAGGCATTAATAAATATGAGTCGTACACCAGAAATTGTTGCAGATGCGGTTTTCGCAATCTTACGCAAACCATCTACAACCTGCACAGGCAATGCGTTTATAGATGAGCTGATATTGGCAGAAGCAGGCATTACAGACTTAGAAAAATATGCGGTAGTGCCTGGAGGAAAATTATATAATGACCTATTTCTGTAAAAAATAAAGGGGGTAAATAACTTTCGATTTGCTTAAGTTGCTCAAATTCAATTGTTTGCAATTTTATAAAAAACAAATAAGCATACATTGGCATAATTTTTTTGCTAATGGAGCGTTTAATAATAAATAATCAACCCTTTATGACTCCATTTGCTATTGATTATATAGCAACTTTAACCCTACAACTTTACCCCTATTAAATGAAAACCCGATCGCTCATAATAACCATATCTATAATAGCAAGCATATTGGTATTGTTATTTTCCTATGCATTTAGGTATGCTGCAGGGTCAAAAGATAAATTGCTTTTGCAAAATAGTTTTTCAGAATTAAAAACAGGTAGTACCAATATTCTACAAAGTAAAACCACTCAAATAGAAAAATATATACTCGATAACTCATACTGGACTGAATTGCTAAACGCTACAGTTAAAAAAGATTCAACATGGTTTTTAGAAGAGTTTGTGCCAGGGATGAAAAATTATGGTCTCAATTATATGTGGGCTTTAAATGAAAACGGTGATATAATTTATAATAAAGATATTGATATCAATACGAGCATTCCTCTTTTTGATATTGATAAAACGATTCTTTTAAAAAAGCTAAAAAAAGAACCTTTCCAAAACTTTTTCATAAAGTACAATGGCAATATTACCCATGTTCTTATTGCACCTATACAGCCATCTAGCGATGCCAAAAGAATAACCACCCCAAAAGGTTATTTAATTTGTGGCAAAAGGTTTGATGCTGCATTTACGAAAGAATTTTCCAATATTGCACCAGGCACAAGTTTTACTATTACTGATAGTGTAAATAATATTTATGACAGTATAAACTATAAAAACTATTCGGCCAACTATAAGCAATACTTTTATGATTTTAATAGCAATAAAATTGCTGCATTACAAGCCATAAAAAACTTTGATGTTATCAATTCTTATAACGAGAATTTAAAAACGTATATTTTTCTTTACTTAATATTTTTGTTTATTTTACTTATAGGGTATTACTATTTCCTAAAATTAAAAATGCTTAATCCAATAGATGTTTTATCTAATGCATTAAGTAAAAAAGACGGGTCTAGCTTAGGGGCATTAAAAAATAAAAAAGATGAGTTTGCTGATTTGGCATATATGATAGATGACTCATTTATAAAAAATGAGCAGTTACAACGAGAAGTTGATTTACGTAAAAAAACAGAGGGAGAATTAAAAAAATCTGCTGTTGAACTTGAAAGAGCCACCATAGATAAAATAAGGGCAGAGCAAGATAAAATAGCAAAGGCTGAATTTTTATCTACCATGAGCCATGAAATACGTACACCAATAAATGGGGTAATTGGTGTAGCCAATTTATTGAAAAGTGAAAACTTAACCCCTTCACAAAGGGAGCTTGTAAATACGTTATCATTTTCTTCTAACCACTTACTATCAGTACTTACAGATATTTTAGATTTTTCAAAAATTGAATCAGGTAACATTAGTTTTGATTCGGTGCAATTTAATTTACAGCAAATTTGCAAAAATGTAATTGGGTTGTATGGCCCTTCTGCTTCAGCAAAAAGTATTAGCTTAACGCTTGCTGATGACAACGGGGTAGCAGAATATTTACATGGAGATAGTGTAAGACTATGCCAAATATTAAACAATCTTGTTGGCAACGCAATTAAATTTACAGATAGTGGAAAAATTATTTTGAGCTATAAATTATTAAGGCAAATAGACAATAAGCAGACAATTGAATTTAGTATTAAAGATACAGGTATTGGTATTGTTGCTGAAAAACTACATACTATTTTCGATAGTTTTTCGCAAGCAGATAAAAGCATAACAACAAACTATGGCGGTACAGGGCTAGGGCTTGCTATCACAAAAAAATTAATCGAGTTGCAAGGCGGTACTATAGCTGTTGATAGTATTGTAAACGAAGGCACAGTATTTACCTTTCATTTAAGTTTTGATATTGTAAATACTTCTGCTTATCAAGCTGAAAAAATCACTAGAGAGCAATCAATATCTAACCTCAATGGCTTGAGGGTGTTGGTAGCAGAAGACAATAAAATAAACGCACTCATACTTAATAAATTTTTATTAAAATGGAACGCAACGATGGAACTTGCAATAAACGGAGAAGAAGTTATTGAAAAATTGAAAAGCAATACTTACGATTTAATTTTAATGGATTTACACATGCCAATAATGGATGGTAAAGAAGCTACTGAAAAAATAAGAGAAAGTAAAGATGCAAATTACCATGCTATTCCAATAATTGCATTAACAGCAGATGCTACAAGCGAAACGCAAAAACAAATATTGGCACTTGGGTTTAATGAATATGTTACAAAGCCTTTTAATCCAAATAACCTGTATGCTGTGTTGGAGAAATTTTGTGTAAGTATAGTGTAACGGTAAATTATCTATTCCCAATAAAAGCGCCTCTTTTTCCTTCTAAATAATCTACTTGCGCCACAGAGCCCAATCTAAAAACAAAAGGTATTTTAGTAACTTTTGCAAACTTTATTTCTTGCCTACAAAAAAAGCCTAGATTATCACAATAAAATGTGGGGGATACTAGCATTGAGGGGGAAACTTGCATTATTGGTTTCTTAGCTATTGTTACAATAGGTTTCTTTAATGCATTGGTATCTATAATAGAACGCACCTTTATCTGGCAAAAAGCGATGCTGCCAGCAAAAATCATGCAAAAAAATAAAAATATTGATTTTCTATACATTTGTAACAGTGAATGATTGTAAATTTACGCAATATTAATGGATATGTATTTTTGCATTTTCATAATACCCTTATAAAACTTTTTTCTTATTTAAATTTCGGCATGTCGTTATACCAAGGTTTACAACAAAAATTATTACAAAAACTGAGTCCTCAGCAAATTCAGCTTATGAAACTGTTGCAGGTACCCACAGCTATATTGGATGAGCGTATAAAAGAAGAGCTAGAAGAAAACCCTGCCCTTGAACAAGCAGATGATGATAACCATGATGACGAATTTGAAAAAGATGAATTTACAGAAGTGGAAGAAGATGATTTTGAAACGGACGGTAGCCAAGATGAATATGATAATATAGACATAAGTGATTATGTACAAGAAGGAGATGATGATGTGGGTGATTATAAATTGAGGGACGAAAATTATCCAGAAAAAGACGATGGTAAAGTAATACCGCATAAAGTAGAAGTAAGTTTTATAGAGTTAATGCTGCAACAATTGGGTATGCTAAACCTAAGTGATGCACAAATGAAAATTGCTGAGCAGCTTGTAGGTAGTCTTGATGATGATGGTTATTTACGCAGAGATATTAGTGCGATAATAGATGACCTTGCCTTTAGGCAAAATATACAAACCAATGAAGAAGAAATAGGAGAGTTGTTGTTGCAAATACAACAGTTTGATCCGCCAGGTGTAGGTGCACGAAACCTACAAGAATGCTTGCTATTGCAGTTGGAAAGAAAAGTAGAGGAAGGGAAAATTATTGAAGTAGCCATTAAAGTATTAGAAAAATATTTTGATGAGTTTACAAAAAAACACTACGAAAAAATACAACGTGCACTAAGTTTATCCGATGAGCAATTAAGAGAAATTATAAATCAGATAATAAAGCTAAACCCAAAACCTGGTGGCACTACTGGCGATAATGATAAGAATGCAAACTATGTAATACCCGATTTTTTTATAGCCAATAATGTAGGTAAGCTAGAGCTTACACTCAATAGTAAAAATGCGCCTGATCTTCGTATTAGCGAAGGGTATAAAGATATGTTAAGGGATTATGACAAGGGTACAAAAAAAGACAAACAACAAAAAGAAGCAGTATTATTTATTAAACAAAAAATAGATAGTGCTAAGTGGTTTATTGATGCTATTATTCAACGGCAAAATACTTTGCTGAATACCATGGAGGCTATCATGAATTACCAGCACGATTTTTTTCTTACAGGAGATGAAACAGAACTTCGCCCAATGATTTTGAAAGATATTGCGGAGCGGACAAACCTTGATATTTCTACAGTGAGCCGTGTAGCCAATAGTAAATTTGTACAAACAGAATTTGGTACTTACCGCCTTAAATTCTTTTTTAGTGAAAGCCTACAAACAGATAGTGGAGAAGAAGTAAGTACAAGAGAGGTGAAAAAAATATTGATGGATCTAATTGAAGAAGAAAGTTAGAAGCATCCTTACAGCGATGAAAAGCTAACCGACATGCTGCAAGAAAAAGGATATAACATTGCCAGAAGAACGGTAGCAAAATATAGAGAACAATTAAATATACCTGTTGCAAGGTTAAGAAAAATATTATAATATGGATGCGCTTTTCGCCAATGAAGATAGTGTAGAAAAAACACACGTGCACCCATTACTAAAATGGCCTGCCAACTTTTTTTCCTATATTTTTCATCCTTCTTTTGTACCAATATACGTAATTGCCTTTTTGGTATATGTGCACCCATCTTACTTTTCAGGATTTTCAGATAGGGGTAAATTACAAACGGTTTTAATATCCATTATTAATTTGGTAGCTTTTCCATTGCTTACGGTTGCGCTATTGCGAGCTGTTGGTTTTATAGATTCTATTTTTCTTCGTACAAGAAAAGATCGCATTATACCTTACATGGCAAGTGGTATATTTTTCTTTTGGGCGTACACTGTTTTTAAAAAACAAGAAATGTATCCGCCAGTTATGTCCACTTTTATACTGGGTGTATTTTTGGCTGCTAGCGGTGCCTTAATAGCTAATATTTATTTTAAAATTAGCATGCATGCAATAGGCATGGGTGGTTGGTTGGGTATTTTTTGGATAATAGCCAGAGAAAACTCTATGCTCATGACATGGCCACTTGCAGGGGTTTTGCTCATTGCGGGTATAGTGTGTACTGCTCGTTTGCTTGTAAGCAATCATACACAAAAAGATATTTACACAGGCTTGGCATTGGGTTTTGTTAGCCAATTAGTGGCTTCATTTGTTAGCTAAGATGCATTTATAACTATCACAAGAGGTGACACCTCTTATGATGACTTTTAATCTAGAAATTACTTTCAGAGAGGTGTGACCTCTAATTGAAATAGCAACAATTTTAAATGTCCCCGCTAGCTAAAATGTAAGCACTAAATAAATTATTTTTGCATAGCTACAAATTATTTTGCCTTGACTCCAAAAACAAAAGCACATTTAGCCTTATTGGGTACTAATATTTTTTTTGCCATAAACTATACGGCTATAAAATATATTATAAATGGTGGATTTATAAAACCATTTGGGCTCAACATTATCAGAATAGCAGTAACATCTATTTTATTGTGGGCGTTGTATTTTTTATCTCCAAAGAAAACCATCATTCATAAAAAGGATTATGGTAGATTGTTTCTTTGCTCACTTACAGGTATTGCTATAAACCAATTACTTTTTATTAAAGGGTTATCGCTCACCTATTCTATACATGCATCTTTGTTAATGCTTACTACACCCATTTTAATTACCATTATAGCAGCATGGATATTAAAAGAAAAAATTACCATTTTTAAATTAATTGGTCTTGCGTTGGGCATAACAGGCGCATTGGTGCTACTTTTAAACAAAGAAAAAACTGGTAATCCTTCAGATGTTTTATTGGGGGATATTTTTATTATTTTAAACGCTATATCATATGCTGTTTATTTTGTGTTGGTAAAACCACTTATGAAAGTGTATGATTCTATAGATGTTATTCGCATACTTTTTACCATAGGCTTTTTTACTACACTGCCATTTTGTTTTACAGAATTTATACAAATCGATTGGCAGTTGTATAGTGTAAAAGAATTCCTGATACTAGCATTAATAATATTTGGAGGCACATTTTGTGCTTATCTGTTTAATATTTATGGGATAAAAATTTTAGGAGCGTCTGTAGCTGGTTCGTACATTTATTTGCAACTTATTTTTGCTGCCACTATTGCCATTATTTTTTTAGGAGAAGAAATGGCCATCTACAAAATACTGGCAGGCGCACTTATTTTTGCAGGAGTTTACCTTGCCAATAAACAAACGAACAATGATTGAAATAATTATAGCAAATACCGAAAAAGAATATCAAGCAGCAGGTATTTTGTTTAAAGAATATGCAGTATGGCTCAATATTGATCTAGGGTTTCAACATTTTGAGGAAGAGTTATTGCATTTAAAAGAAATGTATTCTTTTCCTAATGGCGCTATTGTATTGTGTAAAAGTGAAAATATATTTATAGGGTGTGTAGCAGTGCGTAAAAAAAAAGATGGTATTGCAGAATTAAAAAGAATGTTTATAAAAGAACAGTATCGAAAAGAAGGTGTTGGAGCCTTGCTCTTGCAAAAAGCATTAGAAATAGCTACCGAACTACACTATAAAAAAATAAAATTAGATACGCTAGATACAATGACTCCAGCTATTAGTCTGTATAAAAAATATGGGTTTTATGAAATAGAACCTTACTATTTTAACCCAGAAAAAAATGCTGTGTTTTTTGAGAAGATTTTGGAATAGCCACGAATAACAAAAATAAGAACCAATGATAAAAGACTATTCGTGTTCATCCGTGCCATTCGTGGCCAAAAAGAATTCACGAAGTAAATAACTACTCTCGTGGATATTTAAAAAACAAGAAACGCTTTTCAACTTTTTCAAAATCTTTCCAGCTATCAATATCTGCTTCTACAGCAAAAACGCCACAGGTTGGCATATCTACTATGCGTACTTTGCCACATACGGTACTTACAAATTCGGTAATGCCAGGGTTATGTGAGAATATGGCAACACTGTCATCATTATCATTTAGCTCTTTTATTACTTCATAAAACACATGAGGAGCGGCATGGTATAATTTTTCAACTAAAACAATACCCTCTTTATTTTTGCCATAGGCCTCTAAAAAAGCCTTGCAAGTTTTAATAGCACGTTTAGCTGTACTGCTTACAAAACTATTTATTTTTATACTTTGGTTCACCAGTTTTTCAGCCATTTCTGCTGCCTCTCTTTTACCACGCTCGTTTAATGACCTATCAAAATCTGTTTCACCAATATTTGCCCAACTACTTTTTGCATGGCGAATGAGGAATAGTGTCTTCATAATGGCAAATTAATAAAGATTGTTGAATATTAAAGACTATAATTGAAAGAGTAAGTTTTTTATAACATGAGAAACTTATTTTTGCACCTAAAATATTTTTATCACAACAATCCTCCTCATAACGCCCCCTTTTACTCAATTAAATACACCATACCCAGCTACGGCGTACATAAAGGGCTTTTTAAATACAAAAGGCATTACTAGTTTTCAAAGCGATTTGGGTATAGAAGTAACCTGTGCATTGTTTTCAAAAAATGGGTTGACCAATCTTTTTGAAAAAATAAAAACATTAGATCAAACATTTTCCGCTAATACAGCAAAAATGATTGCGCTGCAAAACGATTATATAAATACCATAGATGCGGTAATTGCTTTTTTGCAAGACAATAATCCAACGCTAGCACACAGCGTTTGCAAAAGAGACTTGTTGCCCGAAGCAAGTAGATTTGAGCACACAGATGATTTAGAAAAAGCCTTTGGTAACATGGGTATACAAGACCGAGCAAAATACATTGCTACGATGTACTTGGAAGACTTATCTGATTTGATAAAAGAAACAGTGGACAATCATTTTGGCTTTAGCAGATATGCAGAAAGACTAGGCCGCTCCGCAAATAGTTTTGATGAATTATACAGCGAGTTACAAAAAAAATATACTTTTATCGATGAAATTTTAATAAAAATATTGGCTGCGCAAATGAAAGAAGTGAACCCGAAAATGGTTGCGCTTTCTGTTCCTTTTCCCGGTAATTTATATACTTCTTTAAGATGTGGGCAATGGATAAAGAAAAATTACCCAGACGTGAAAGTGATGATGGGCGGCGGTTTTGCCAATACAGAGTTGCGTTCACTCAGTGATGCACGTGTATTTGAATTTTATGATTTTATTACACTAGATGATGGTGAAGCACCCATAGAAAACCTCATTGCATACATCACAAAAAATAAAACGGTAGATGAACTGAAACGTACTTTTTTATTGCAAGATGGAAAAGTAGTTTACATAAATAATACCGCTGTAAAAGATTACAAACAAGGCGAAGTAGGCACACCAGATTACAGCGATTTAAAACTAGATAAATATATTTCTGCCATAGAAGTAGTGAATCCCATGCATAGAATGTGGAGCGATGGCAGGTGGAACAAACTAACCATGGCGCATGGATGCTACTGGGGCAAATGTACTTTTTGTGATGTGTCGTTAGATTATATAAAACTATACGAACCT
>JANOZW010000388.1:0-6611 GCA_031429575.1 Ferruginibacter sp. | reverse complement strand
TAATCTTATTTCTCCTACAATCATGCTATTAAATTCTTCTAAATCTTCTGCCATTACCCATAGTTCGTTGTGTATTTCGCCGCCAACATTTTGTATGTCAAATTTTGCAAGATAATCCTCAGGCAAATCAAAAGCTGTTACATGCCCTATAAAGCCCGAAAACTCGTCGTTCGTATTCCACTCCAAAGCTATTTGCTCAGCATAAGCTTGGTTCATTACAGGATAAAAAATAGGCTGCCACTCAAGCCTTGGTGGAAATTTTTTATTGCTTGTTTCTATTATTAAATCCAATTCTGTTTGCCCGACAGGGCGGTATAGGGTTGTTAGTTTCATTTTAAATAATCTTATTAAATCGTTCACATAAATCTTCTATATCTTTCTTCCTAGCAATTACATCTATCCATGCTTTAGGTATATCATCATATCCATACAATAAACCTGCAAGCCCTCCCGTTACGCAAGCTGTGGTATCAGTATCGCTACCTAAGTTTACAGCTTTTAAAACAGCTTCTGAATAAGTTTCTGTTGCAAACAAACACCAAAGAGAAGCTTCTAAAGTATGCAAAACATAACCACTAGAATAAATGTCAGATTCTTTCTCCATCAAAATATCATGAACTAAAATTCTTTTAAATTTTTCTATTTGAATCTTGTTGAAATCATTTTTACTTATAAAAGAATTTACTATTTGTTGCATTTCTGCATAAGCATCATATTTTGATTTTCCTTGCAATAATTGCAAAGCAAACTCAACATAAATAAAACAAGCAAAAGCAGAACGAAAATGTGCATGTGTAATTGATGACACTTCTTTTACTATAATATATCTTTCTTCAATACTCAAATCTTTTACATAAAACAATATTGGCAAAATTCTCATAAGCGAGCCGTTTCCATTATCATCCTCAGTCATACCGCCAGAGAGCAATGGAGATGTTCCTTTTTGTAATAACTCAATAGCAAATCTTGTAGCATTGCCAATATCAAAAAGCTTGTGATGCGCTCCCCAATACCCATTGCACCTCCAATTAATAAAATTTTGAGCAATATCATTTAAGTCATATCCTTTTGCAAGACTCTCGGCTAAACAAAATGCCAAACTACTATCATCACTCCATGTTCCTATTGGTTGATTCCAAGTTCCATATCCACGCATTTCTATTGCAGGCTGCTTTTCCATTTTTTCCCTATCCTTAAATTCGTAAGGCACACCTAAGGCGTCGCCAACAGCAAAACCAAAGAAAGCAGCTTTTATTTTTTCAATCATAATTTTAGTTTTAAATATTTTCAAAACAACTAAATAACTTTCTGTTTATATTTCTAATGTAAAATTCTATTATGCCAAATAGTAGTACTCAATTGATCCACCGAAAAGCGGACGCCACCGAAGCCTAATAAAGGCTCTTCAACCGATAACCCAAAAATGCAAAGCATTTTTCAAAGAAAAATTCAACCATTAAAACGAACCCTCCTATTCATAAAAACCTTGAACTTTCAACTTTCAACCTTGAACTTTCAACGATTCAACCGCTCCCTAATCTCCGCCAACGTAAACTCTTTCACTATTTTTCCATCTTTAAAAACAGTTTGCAATTCACTGTCTTTTTCTTGCTCCCAAGTAACTTTATCGTACAAAATATATTTACCGTTTTCTTTTTTTACTTGTAGCAAACCTGTAGCAGATTTTTTTGTGCCATCATCTGTAATGGGGTTTTTAAAAATCTCTCTGCCCTCTCCATCTACCACCACATACGTTGCTTTCATGGCTGTACCAAAAGTATCTCTTGTATTATATTGGTATGTAAAACTGCCAATACCAAATACTACTTGTGTTGCAAAACCCTTTGCTATCAAGCCTTCGCAGATGTTGGTAGCTCTTTCAATATTTATACTATCACCATAAATAGCACCAATATGTGAGTCAAGCATTTTAAAGCCTTCGGCAGTAATGCTTCCACCAAATACATCCCACAATAATTCTACCACACCTTTTCTTTCTGCTTCTGTTTTACCATTAGCATCGCCACAAATAATTTTTACAGGGTCGCCGCTATCAGGTCGTATCACCACTTTTCCATCACGAGCAAGTATATCAGTTTTTAGTGCTTGCAAATAATCGGTACACACTTTCCACAAGTCCCACGTATCGCTCACTATGCTTACAATGCCACTTGGGTAAACTTCAGTAATGAGTCTTTTAAAAGTTTCCAACTCCCCATCTTTGCTACCGCTGCACATTACGCTATGCTCGGTGGCGGCTACACTTGCACCTACAAGTTCTTTATCTGCATCTGCATTATAATATTGCTCTAGTGCATCGATAGCCGGTATGGTATCGGTACCTGTAAAACTAAGTAAATGCCCCATACCACTGAGTATGGCAGTTTCTAAACTACTCATTCCTCTAAAAGAAAAATCGTGGCCTTGCCATTGCACAAAGTCTGCAGGTACGCCTGTTTGTGTAGCATATTTGTTTAATAATTTTCTGTACTCATGCGCTATGGTTGCAGATGTGCAAGGCTGCCACACAATAGCACTAAGCAATGTTTCCATAAAATTGGTAAGCCAATAAAATTCTGCTATCGTATTTACAACCGTTATGCAAGGCACTTTCATAGGCACTTTACTTCCTTCGGGCAATGCTTTTATTTCTATAGGCAAGTAACCAAGCTTGTGTAATTTTTCTATGTGTTCGTATGTGGGCAAATCACCAATAGATGTTTTTATTCTGCGTTTGTAATCTGCCATTACTTTTTCTACTGGTAAATTGAAAAAGTTTTCTGCAAAATATTTCACTAGATATTCTTTACAAAAATATTGTAAGCCAAAGAAAACCATTTCGTCCACACCCGCAAGGCGACTGCCTCTTGGCGTAAGGTTGCTATAAACGAGTTCTGTATTTTTTGGATATTGAAATACGTGGCCTACTTTGTAATAATCGGTTAGTAAGAATGGGTTAATGTTCATGGTGGTTAAAAAGCCCCCTTAGTCTCCGCCGATAGGCGGAGGACTTTCGAAGTCTATGTTTTTAGAGGTTAGTAATTATGTTTAAAGTATTTTTAATTTTTATAATCAAACTAGTTAATAAAGGGAATAGTTTTTACAATCTTCGAATCATACATCCTATACAAACTATCCGAAACCATTATCTCTTGAAAATATTTTTCCAACTCCCCAAATCCTTTTGAAAAAATACCATGTGTTACAATCAATGTTAAATGTGCAGGTTTTATTTTTTCTGCAATAGCAAGAAACGTTCCACCACCATCGCATATATCATCAATAATTACGCAGTTTTTATTGGTGCATTCCTCAGGCTCTAAAATTTCAAGGGTTAATTTACCTGTAGCCAAATCTCTTGTTTTATTGCAATACACAATACTTTTTATATTACTATTCCAATCAAAATACTTTCCTACTTTCTTTGCTGCACCTGCATCGGGGCAAATTAATACCGCATCTTGCTTATCGTATTGCTCCACTAAATTTTTGTTGGTAATGGCTATGGCATTTTTAATAAGTAATAAAGCCACATCGCTATGCACATCGTACAAATACACTTTTTCAAAGCCACAGCTATTTATCATATCCGCTATTACTTTCAAATCTATGCTATCGCCTGGCAGCATTAGTCTATCATACCTAGCTGCTAGCAAATATGGAATTACCAATATTTTCTTTTTGGCAAATAAGTTATCTATTGCATTTGCTGTTTGTAATAATTGAAAAAGTTTATCGCTGCTTGTTATAGAGCAAACTACTTTTACATCATCTCCTTCTGCCACGCCTGCTATGTTCACATGTGGTTGGCTATCGGGAAAGAGGGTAATTTTAATGCCTTCTTCTTTATTTAAATTGATTATTTTCATGTCTCATTTTATTTTGATGAGACAAAGGTAGGAGTATTTTTTAATTTGCGTATATTTTACGCAAATTATTTTTAAATTTCAAAATGCATACCATCAGCCAATAACTGCTGATACCTTTTTTTATTAAATTTAAAAATTTTACTTGGCCTTCCTGCTCCGCTATTAGCAGCTAATTCGCCTGTTTCTTCCAACAAGCCTAGAGATAATATTTTTTTAGTGAAGTTTCGTCTGTCAATGGCTTTATCAAGCAAGGTGCTATATAATTTTTCTAAATCTGCAAAAGAGAATTTTTTATCTAACAATTCAAAGCCTATAGGCTGATAACGAATTTTTGCTCTTATACGCTCAGTGGCAATTTGCAGTATTTTTTTATGATCAAACGCTAGCGCTGGGAGTTTGGTTATAGGAAACCACTGTGCTGCTTCAGCATCTGTAGTAGCTTTTAGTTCTTGAAATAATGCACTTTTTACCAAGGCAAAATAAGCTATAGAAATAACTCGTTGGCGTGGATCTCTATTTGGTTCACCAAATGAATATAACTGTTCTAAATAATTTACTTCAACTCCTGTTTCTTCTTGCAGCTCTCTTCTTACTGCTTCTTCCAAGCTTTCGTTTTCCAATACAAAACCTCCCGGTATAGCCCAAGCATTTTTAAATGGCTCGTATTTTCTTTTTATAAGCAATACAGATAAACCATCGTTTTTGGAGTATCCAAATACAATGGCATCTACGGCTACTTTTATAGAAGAAATTTTATAGTTCATAAAATGAAATTACTAAATTAAAAATCCCCAACACAAGGCTGAGGATTTTAATGTGGAGAATAACGGATTCGAACCGTTGACCTATTCACTGCCAGCGAAGCGCTCTACCAACTGAGCTAATTCCCCAAGAAGATTACAAATATAATTTTATAAACCCACCATCCAAAAAAAACTCCGAAATTAATCGGAGTTTATAAAACAATTTATCAATATAACAATTTAATCTCCCCAAACTTCATCCTCACCCTTCAACCATTTTTTTACTAAATCATTCGTTACAGATTTTGGACGCTCCAGAGGGAAACCAAAAGCTCTATCCCAACAAAGGCTCGCCAGTACTCCAAGTGCACGACTAACCCCAAACAATACTGTATAAAATTCATACTCTACCATTCCATAATGCACAAGCAATGCACCACTGTGTGCATCCACATTAGGCCATGGATTTTTTATTTTTGCTTTGCTACCAAGTATGGGTGGTACTGCTTCATAAATATTCCAAACAGTTTGTACCAATGGATCTTCAGGCATGTGTTTTTTACCAAATTCCATTTGTGCCGTAAAACGAGGGTCTGTTTTTCTAAGCACCGCATGCCCATAACCTGGCACCACTTTTCCTTCTGCCAAAGTTTTTTCTACATATTCTGTTATTTGTTCTTTTGTTGGCGCATCACTTCCTATTTGCTCACGCAATTCGAAAATCCATTTTATTACTTCTTGGTTTGCTAAGCCATGCAATGGACCAGCAAGACCATTCATACCTGCAGCAAAACTTAGGTAAGGATCACTTAATGCTGAGCCTACCAAATGTGTTGTGTGTGCAGATACATTTCCTCCTTCGTGGTCTGCATGTATGGTCATATACAAACGCATGAGTTCTTTAAATCCTTCATCTTCATAACCCATCATGTGCGCAAAATTTCCTGCCCAATCTAATAAACCATTTGGTTGTATATGTTCTCCACCTTTGTATTTTCGTCTATAAATGTATGCAGCTATTCTTGGTAAGCGTGCAATTAAATCCATCGTATCATCAAAAGTAGCTTCCCAATAATCTTTTTTGTTCATACCTTTTGCATAACGCTTTGCAAACTCGCTCTCTGTTTGCAAGGCCATTACAGCTACTACAAATTGCGTCATCGGATGCGCTGTTATAGGCAATGCTTCTATTGTTGCAAATACATGATTAGGCACATGGCTTCTACGCTGCCATACACTTGTAAGGTGATGCACATCTTCTTCTGTAGGCAAATCACCTACCAACATTAAATAAAAAAGTCCTTCGGGCAATGGTTCAGAACCTCCTGGTGCTTTAGGTAATTTCTCTTGTAATTCAGGAATGGAGTATCCTCTAAAACGAATACCATCTTGCGCATCTAGCAAAGACGTTTCTGTTACCAACCCGGTAATGCCTCGCATACCTTGATATACCTGCGCAAGGGTAACTTCTCCAATTTTTTTATCTCCATGCTCTTTAAGCATTTCTTTCATTTCCGCTCCTACTACATCTGCCTTTGCTTTAAATTTTTCTTTAATGATTCCCATAGTTATAGAATTATATTTTTATTTATTGTGTTTTCATTTTTGGCCGAGCAAAGAAGTAGCTATGGTCGGCACCGTTGTGTCACTCACTTCAACATTTTATCTTTTATCATCTCTAATTATGCAATAGAATAACAATATCAAAAAAACAATCGCATAATCTAATACCTTATCTTCTAGCTCTCCCTCTACACGAAGTGGAGAGGGTAAGGGTGAGGACAAATCGATGTCTAAAAATACGACAGCATAGCTTGCAAAACAAATCATTTACGCAAAATAATATTAAAATATTTTCGTTGTAATCAATTTGATATTACACAACAAATTTACTTGGCTGCTCTTCTATAAAGTATTAATGCTAACACACCAAAAATTACATTTGGCATCCACGCTGCTACCAAGGGAGAAAAATTACCCTTTGTAGCAAATACTACCG
>JANOZW010000387.1:0-15300 GCA_031429575.1 Ferruginibacter sp. | reverse complement strand
GAACAACAGTAGGAACTACTACCGCCACCACATCAACTACAGGAACCTATAGCTTACAAACAGGCGAAGACAACCTAACAGTAGATTTAGGTATTGTACCACCAACAGCAGCCAACAGTGCTAATAATAGCTTAGGCAATTTTGTATGGAGCGATGTAAATGGTAATGGTAAACAAGATGCAGGCGAGCCGGGTGTACAAGGCGTAACGGTAACATTATATACCAACGGTGCAGATGGTGTACCAGGTACAGCAGATGATGTAAGAGTAGGCGTAACAACAACAGACAACAATGGTGCATATGGTTTTGTAGGCTTAGCTGATGGTAATTACAATGTTGGCTTTACCAACTTACCGGCAGGCTTTACCTTTACAGATCAAAATAAAGTAGGCAGTACAGCTGCTGATGGCAGTGATGCCAATACAGCAAGTGGAAGAACAAGTACGTACGCATTAGATCCAACAAGTGCAAGCGCAATAGGTATAAATGACCCAACTGTAGATGGAGGATTAATAAATACAAGAGCAGCCTTAGGTAATTTTGTATGGTTAGATACCAATGGAGACGGCGTGCAAGATGCAACAGAAAAAGGCGTAAGCGGTGTAACCGTAATATTGTATGCAATAGACGGAACAACGGTGCTAGCAAGTACGATAACAGATGCAGATGGCAAATACTATTTTGGTAATTTAACAGCAGGAGATTATAGGGTAGGGTTCAGCAGTATACCAAGCAACTTGACATTTACTCAACAAAATGCAGCAGGCGATAATGGAAACAATACAAATAGTGATGCAGTACCCGCAACACCAACAGCAATTACTGCCATAACAGGCGTAATAAATTTAGTAGCAGGTGAAACAGACTTGAGTGTAGATGCAGGTTTAAAACCAAACAATCCAGCAAGTGTAGGAGATTTAGTATGGAACGATTTAAATGGCGACGGTGTACAGCAATTAAATGAGCCAGGAGTACCCGGCATAATAGTAACACTAAAAGATAACCTTGGTAGTGTAGTAGGTACAGCGATAACAGATGGCAACGGCGCTTACTTAATAAGCAACGTAAACCCTGGAACAAACTTTACCATTACATTTAGCAA
This sequence comes from Ferruginibacter sp., assembly GCA_031429575.1. GTDB lineage: Bacteria > Bacteroidota > Bacteroidia > Chitinophagales > Chitinophagaceae > Ferruginibacter. Next base: position 14,198 of record JANOZW010000387.1, on the reverse strand, counting down.
CTTGCCTGCAACAGCCATATTTACAACGCAAACAAGTAATGTATCTACAACAGATGCTACTTTAGGAAGCGATGCCAATACAGCAACAGGTGTAACCGCAATATTTAATCTAGTAGCAGGCCAATACCTACCGCATGTAGATGCAGGTATTAAAAATGTACAAGTATTACCAATAAAAATTGAAAGCTTTACAGCAATACCAAAGGGAAGCCAAGTAAACTTACAATGGAAAGTAAGTGAGCAAACCAATGTAGCTACTTATGAAGTAGAAGCAAGTGCAGACGGCAGAACATTTGCAACCATAGCTACCCTAAGCAGCAATGGCAACCAAGGCGCTACCTACGATGCAGTACATACAACACCAATAGCAGGTATTAACTACTATAGAATAAAAACCATAGAAAAAGATGGTACGATAAGCTATAGTGATATCCGCAAAGTAAACTTTGGCAAAGGTGGAGACGTAATCGTTTATCCAAACCCTGTATCAACAGGCGTAGTAAACATTACCCTTACCGGGAACATGATAAACAAAGCTGCCACGATAAGCATATTATCTATGGAAGGCAAATTAATTAGCCAACAACAAATAGCTAAAACAAGCCAAACAGAAACGATAAATGTAAGTACACTTGCCAATGGAAGTTATATTGTAAGACTGGTAACAGAAAACGAAGTGATAAACAAAACAATACAAGTGATTAGATAATAATAGTATACCGATAGAGGGTTATGCTTTTAAAGTACCCATTCACAATTGTGGATGGGGCTTTTTTTTGGAGTGTAAGACCAATTTTTCAAAAATTTACCTAAGCTTCTTCAGAAGCACCCTTGGTTTAGCCAAAGTGGATTTCATCCCATTAATTTAATTTATGAAGATATTTAAGTATAAGTTTTTTAAATATAATTCGTTAGTTATCAACAAAATATTTTAAATATTGATTAAAAAAAATGAAAAAGTAATCTTTAAACAACAATATTGCAGAAACAATAATAACTAACAAGAGTAGGTAGTAACTTATACAATATTAAGGTAGATAATGCGTTTAGTGCTGTAGTACAAACCCTACAAAAAACAGATAAGAAATATTTTAATGTATAAAAAAAATAAAAACGACCCTCTAATGAAAACTATCTCTACCAGCTTGGTGGCAGTGCTAATGATTGCCATCAATTTTACAACCCACGCCCAAATTTCTGGTACTGTTTTTCGTGATTTTAACGGAAGTGGTATAAAAGATAACAATGCTACCTATAATGAACCATTTGTAGCTGGAGTTACTGTAAAAGCATTTAATACAGCCAATGCACAAGTAGGAGCTACAAAAACCACGGATGCCGCAGGAGCATATAATTTTACAATTGTTGAAATTCCCTCTGCTTTAAAAGTTCGTATTGAATTCTCTGGTTTGGGAATAGGGGATTTTAATAGTTTTAATGGTACAGGCAATGGTACAAATATACAGTTTGCAACTGGAGCACAAGTACCAACTGTAAATTATGCAGTAAATTATCCAGGGGATTATTCACAAGCTAATCCAACACTGGTTGTACCTATTTTAGATGCAGGTTCCACAGTTGGAAACACAACAATAGGGTTAGGTGCATTTGCTTACAATGTATCTGGCATTCAAACTCAATTTAATACAGCAGGTTACCCTGGTTCTGCAACCAATATTAGAAAAGATGCCACAGTAGCACAATTAGGTTCTACTTGGGGTGTTTCTCATCAAAAAAATACCAATCGAGTTTTTGTATCTTCTTTTCTTAAAAGAGGAACATCTTTTGCCGATGGACCCGGTTATGTATATGTAATGGATTACACTACTGCCACCCCTACTTTAGCGCATAAGTTTAACTTACAAGGAATAGTTACTACAAGTGGTGGTACTATTGATGTTGGAGCAGTTACAAGAACCAATGTAGCGGGTGCAATTGCAACAACAGCAGCAGGTGATAATCAAATGCCTACAGGTAACAATCAATGTAGAGATATTGACGCATTTGCAAAGGTGGGTAAAATAAGTTTTGGTGATAACGATCTTACAGAAGATGGTAAAACATTATGGGTAGTAAATCTCAATCAACGTTCATTAATCAAAGTGGATGTTAGCAATAATAATACGGTAACTACTATACCTAGTGCAGGTTCTGTAGATCAATATATACTTTCTGCTATTACAGGTTATCCTGCTGTGGTTGCTACTGGTACTTTCCGTCCTTGGGGTTTAAAATTTTATAAAGGTAGAGGATACCTTGGTTTAGTAAATGACGCAGCAACTGGAACCAAAGCAGCTTTGAGAGCTTATGTACTTTCTTTTGACCCTAATAATATTGCCGCTGGTTTTACAACAGAAATAAATCAGGCTTTAAATTTTAATAAAGAAAAATTAGATGATAACTGGGCACCTTGGATTACAACTTTTTCAACAGTAAATAATACAACAGGTGCAGCCACTATTGATTTTCAAATAAATAAAACAGATGCTACTTATGGTGGATATAGATATGCACAGCCTATTTTAAGTGATATTGAATTTCAACCAAATGGAGATATGTTACTTGCGTTTAGAGACAGACTTGGTGATCAATTTGCAGCGGCTTTAACTGACCCAATAAGTGCTACAAACCCCACCAATAACCCTTTCAATTATTCAAGAGGTGATTTATTAAAAGCTTGTAAAGTAGGGTCAACTTTTATAATAGAAGGTGGTGGAGGATGTGCAACAAATTTTACAGGAACTTTTGGACCTAATAATAATGGTGAATTTTTTAAAGATCAAATTGGAGATGGAGCAGAAGAAGGTTATAGTGGCGGCTTGGCAATTTATCCTGGCACAAATGAAATAGTGTCAACAGTCTTAGATCCAAAGCCTACGGCACAAACGGGATATGTAGCTGGTTATGCATCAAGCCAAGGTATTCATTGGAATAATTTAACATCTGGTGTAGAATCTGATTTTTATCAAATTACGCCAAACGTAGCAATTATTGGGGTTAATAATATGGGTAAAGCAAATGGCATGGGTGACATTGAGATATTAAGCAATCAACAAGCCATTCAAATAGGTAACCGTATTTGGTTAGATACAAATGGCGATGGTATTCAAGGAGCAGATGAAACAACCGCTGGTGTACCAACAGGAACAACGGTAATTTTAAGAAGCCCAGGTATAAATGGTATATATGGAGATGGCGATGATCAAATAACCACGACAACGACTGATGCAAATGGTAACTATTATTTTAGTACGTTAGCAGCAGCAGATAATCGTAAGCCTACTTCATGGACGGGTGTAGGTAATACAATTTTGCCTGGCTATGATTACAGAATAGAAGTAGCGGTACCAACAGGTAATAATATTACCAAAACAGACGCTTCAGGTAATACTTCCGATAATATAGACAATGATGCAAGTTTAAATGGCACAAATGCCATTGTAGCATTTAATACAGGTAATACCAACCATAATTTTGATATTGGCTTTAAAACTTTCGCTTCCTTAGGCAATAAAGTATGGTTAGACGAAGGCGCAGGTGGCGGAACAAGAAGTAACGGTGTGCAAGATGGTACAGAGCCAGGCATAGCAGGTGTACCTGTAAACTTGTATCAAAATGGACCAGATGGTAATCCAAACACAGCAGATGATGTATTGGTAGCAAGTACCATTACTGATGCTTTTGGTATTTATAACTTTGAGAATTTACAACCAACAGACCAAACGAGTGCAGCAACAATAGCAGCAACAAGTTATTTTATAAGAATAACCCCACCTGCAAACTATGCTACAACAGTACAAACAAATGGAACAGATGATAACAATACCACAGGTGCAAGCACCGCAGGGAGTGATGTAGATTTACTAGGTCAGAGTTATAGTATTAATTTAAGTGCAGGAGAGAACAATCGAAATATAGATGCAGGACTGATTTTTAAACCACAAGTATTAACAAACAGTATAAGCGATAAAGTATGGTTTGATAATGGAAGAGACGCAACAGGAACAATAGTACCTGCAAACGCAGGCAATGGTGTACAAGATGTAGGCGAGCTGGGCGTAGCAGGTGTAACCGTAACATTGTATGATGATTTAACAGGTAACATTGTTGCCATAACAACAACCGATGCCAATGGAAATTATTTGTTTAATAACTTACCGGCCAATACCAACTACAAAGTTGGCTTTAGCGCACCGGCAGGTACAGTGTTAACCACCGGTGGTGTTTTAGATTTAAATAATACATCCACCAATAGTGACCCAAGCCCAACAACAGGCTTAACCTCTACGATAAATACCAGTTCAGCAGGCACCCAAATAACGGGTGTGGACGCAGGTTTGAAGAATGATACAAAAGGAGCCATAGGCGACTTTGTATGGAATGATAATGGCATAGATGCCAATGGTGTGTATAACGCAGCAAATCGTAATAACGGTATTCAAGACCCAGGAGAGCCTGGTGTACCTGGTGTAACGATGACCTTGTATAATGTAGGTCCTGATGGAGTAAGAGGCAATGCGGATGACGGGCCAACCCTAACAACAAAAACCGATGCCAATGGATATTATGTATTTCCTAATTTAGACCCAAGTAAATATATAGTATCCGCTACACCAATATCAGGATACGCATTGTCACCAAAAGACGTAACAGCGGGTAACCCAGGCGGTAACACAAAAGACAATGATTTTGGTGCAGGTACAGGCTTTTTTGCAGGTTCTTATGTATCTAGTTTGGTAGAGTTAAAGCCAACAGCCGGTGGCGTAACAAGAGATATGACCATAGACTTAGGTATTTATTATAGTACAACAAACTTAAATAGCCTAGGCGATAAAGTATGGAATGATGTAAACAAAGACGGTTTACAAACAGCAGGAGAAGCAGGCGTACCAAACATAACCGTACGTTTATTGAATGGCGCAGGTGTAGCAGTAAACAACCCTGCTACAGGTAAACCATATGTGGTGGTAACAGATGCTAATGGTATTTACAGATTTGTGGACTTACCAGATGGTAATTATATAGTTGAATTTGCCAACCTACCGGCAGGTTATAGTTTTACAGGCCAAGATAAAGACGCTGCAAACCAAGGCGCACCGGGCACAGGAACAGATGGCACAACAGACAGTGATGCAAAACCAACCACAGGAAGAACAGCAGCAATAGCCATTGACCCAACAAGTACCAACCCTGTAAGTATAAACATACTAACGGTGGACGCAGGTATAACACAAGGTATATCGGCAGGAACAACAAGCTTAGGCAACAGGGTATGGTATGATAATGGTAGAGATGCCACAGGAGCAATCATAACAGGCAACAGAAATAACGGTTTACAAGATGCAGGCGAGTTGGGTGTAAACAATGTAAAAGTAGAATTGCTAGATGCAGCAGGTGTAGCAGCAGTAAATGTACCAGGTACATCAGTACCATACGTAATTTATACAAATGCATTAGGGGAGTATTTATTTACAGGTTTACCAGCAGGCGATTATACGGTAAGATTTAGCAACTTGCCAGCAGGCTTTACAAGTAGTTTATTAAATGCAGGTACGCCAGTTAACTCAAATGATGATAAAGATTCTGATGCAAGCTTTACAGGAACATCAACAACAACTACAACAGCCACAACAGCTGTATATACCTTACAAACAGGCGAAGATAATTTAACCGTTGACATGGGCATAGTACCGTTACCCGCAACAGGAGGAGCAGTAAATGCAGCAAACAATAGCCTAGGTAATTTTGTATGGTATGATAATGGCAGAGATGCAAGTGGTGTACTAGTACCTGCTAATGCGAGCAATGGTAAACAAGACTTAGGTGAGCCAGGCGTTCCAGGTATAACGGTAACATTATATACGAACGGTGCAGATGGTTTACCAGGCACAGCCGATGATGTAAGAGTAGGCGTAACAACAACAGACAACAATGGAGCATACAATTTTATAGGTTTACCCGATGGTAATTACAATGTAGGGTTTACAAACTTACCGGCAGGCTTTAGCTTTACAGATAAAGACAAAGCAGGCAGTACAACTGCAGATGGTAGCGATGCTAATACAGCAAGCGGCAGAACAGGAACATATGCACTAGACCCACTTAGTGGATCAGCAACAGCAGTAAATGATATAACAATAGACGCGGGTTTAATAAGCACAAGAGCGGGTTTAGGTAACCAAGTATGGTTAGATACCGATGGAGATGGTTTATTAAACAATGGTGAAAAAGGCGTAAGCGGTGTAACAGTTACATTGTATGATGATGCAACAGGCGCAGTGTTAGCAAGCACCATAACAGATGCAGATGGTAAATACTATTTTGGCAATTTACTACCGGGCGATTACAAAGTAGGCTTTAGTACCATACCAAGCAACTTAAGCTTTACGAAGCAAACTACAGCGGGTGTAGCAGATAACAATACCAACAACAATAGCGATGCAGACCCTGTAACAGGCTTAACAACCAAAATAACTTTAGTAGCAGGTGAGACAGATCTTACAATAGATGCAGGCTTGAAACCAGATAATTTTGCCAGTGTAGGAGATTTAGTATGGAATGATTTAGATGCATTAGGAACAAAGAGTTTAACAGAACCGGGCGTACCAGGTATATTAGTAACCTTGTATGATGCTACAACCAACTTGCCAGTAGGTACTGCCATAACAGACGGTAATGGTAAATACTTAATCAGTAAAATACCAGTGGCTACGGCAGGTACAAGTTTCTATATTATTTTTAGCAATCTACCGGCAGGTGCACAGTTTACGGCACAAACAGATAATGTAACAGCAGGCGATGCAACATTAGGTAGTGATGCCAATACTGCTACAGGACGAACATCCAACTTTACGTTAACGCCGGGTCAGTATTTACCAACGGTAGATGCAGGTATAAAAAGTGTACAAGTTGTACCGGTAAAAATAACAAGCTTCACAGTAATACCAAAAGGTAGCCAAGTAAACTTGCAATGGAAAGTAAGTGAGCAAACGAATGTAGCTACTTATGAAGTTGAAACAAGTGCAGATGGTAGAACATTTGCTATTATAGCAACGGTAGCAAGCAATGGCAACCAAGGGCCTACATACGATGCAGTACACACAACACCGGTAGCTGGTATGAATTACTATAGAATAAAAACCATAGAAAAAGATGGCCTAATAAGCTACAGTGATATCCGCAAAGTAAATTTTGGCAAAGGCGGTGATGTAATCATTTATCCAAATCCTGTATCAACAGGTGTAATAAACATTACGCTTACAGGAAACATGATAAACAAACTAGCAACCGTAAGCATACTATCGATGGATGGTAAATTAATTAGCCAACAACAAATAGCTAACACAAACCAAACAGAAACGATAGATGTGAGCAGATTGGCAAATGGTAGTTATGTTGTAAGATTGATTGCAGAAAATGAAGTGATAAATAAAATGATACAAGTGATTAGGTAAAAAGAAAATCACAAAGGAACATGACAAACCCCGTTCAGCTTTATTTTAACGGGGTTTTTATATGTGAAAAATTTGTGGTAAAAATCAACCAGAGATGGTACTAAATATAATCCTAAATTTTTTATAATTCGTAACACTTTTAAAAATAATGTAATCAAAATCTCATTAAGGAACAATTACTTTTACAACATATAGGTTTAGAGAATTAGCGCTAGTAAACGAAGTTCATTTGTATAAAGCTAAGAGCTTAATTAGTACATTTTATTATACTACTTTAAAGAATTTTTGCAGGAATAGTACTACCATTATTATCTAAAAAATTGTAAAGACATACTATTGCAATTAAATCATTTTTTGAATTCTTAATAAATCTAAAGCAAAATAATACCTTATCGTACCAACTCTTTTAATTCTGCTTCTGTTACATGTAGCAAATTTGCTTTTGGTAATCGTTTGGTAAGCTGTCTCCAATTGGCATCTTGTTTATAAATTTTTTGTAACATGGCGGCAGCTTCTTTTTCTTTTTTATTGTTGGCAAGTGTAATGGCTGTCCAGTATTGCATTTCCAAATTTTTTGGAAATAATTTCATAGCTGTTCCATATTCTTCCATCGCCAATTTCATATCATTTTTTTCAATAGCTAAATCACCTTTATCCATATGCTCATAAGCACGGTACAATCTTAATAATCTATCCAATTCTGATAATGGAGAAATATTATCATCTACTCTAATGTCTATTAGCTTATCATTCCAAGGTTGTCCGCTACTTTTTCCCGCTACAACTAATATGGCAGCAGATTGTTTTCCTCTAATATCACCACCTACAGCTTGCGCAGCTTGTAATGCAGCTAAAACTCTTTCTGCCAAAGGTTTTCCTTCACTTGCCTCGTAGGCTTTTACCATGGCTGGACATACTTTATTGTTCAGCATCATATTGCTTTGTACCGAAAAATTTTTGCCAACAATATTGCTTGCATAATCAATACAGTTTTTTCCGGTATATGATTCTACATTTCCATTCACATCTATCATTGCCACTTGCCTTACTTCTCTGCCATCGTCTTTTGCTAATAATTCTTTTAAAGCGTCGGGCGCCGTTTTGCCCGCTTTCATAAGTTCTAATCCTTTTACACCATAACTTTTATTTACAAAAGCTTGCGTAGCTACTACACCTACACCTGCTTCGCCCCAAGGTACTGCGGTACCTACGCTAAACCAGTGGCTTTGCACGCCTACCGCCATTTCGCCTGTGTTGCCATCTTTGGCTACAATTGAAAACGTATGTGCAAATGCTTCATCTTTTTTGAAAAATTGTGCATAAGAAATATTAAAAGTAAAGACGACAAGGCTAGATAAAATGAAAAAAATTTTCATACAATAAATTTTACTTAAAGCTACAAACAAAAATGGGATATGAATTGAAACAGCTTGACTTATTTTAAAATGAGAAACTTATTTTGTTTATTTTTGCGCTTCAACATTACACAAGCATGGCTACTCCGCAAGAGCAAATAGAAGTTCTTTTTAAAGAATATAGTTCGGCAACAATTGCAACAATTGATAAACTTCCACAAAGTGGTGGCGATAGAATTTATTTTAGATTGGCTACAGAAGACGATGAAACGTTTATAGCAACTTACAGTAATAACTTAAAAGAAAACGACACTTTTCTTTATTTTACAAATCATTTTAAAAACGCTGCAGCACCTGTACCAACTGTGTTTGCAATAAGTGCTGAAAAAAATATTTACATACAAGAAGATTTTGGGAGTATATGCTTATTAGATAAGCTGGAGACAAAAGGCGCTACAGAAGATGTAAAGAATCTATATAAAAAGACATTAAAATCTTTGGTACAGCTTCAAATAAACGGGGATAAAAATCTTGATTACAACAAATGCATAACCAGTAAAGAATTTGGTAAGCAAGCCATACTAAGCGATTTCCTTTATTTTAAATATTATTTTTTAGACACATTAAAAATACCTTACGATAAAGAAAAGCTTGGCGATGATTTAGATGCATTGAGTACCTACCTAAATCATACCGATTATAAATATTTTTTGTTTAGAGATTTTCAGAGTAGGAATGTGATGATAAAAAATGATGAACCATTTTTTATAGATTATCAAGGCGGCATGCATGGAGCTTTGCAATATGATGTAGCATCTATGCTATGGCAGGCAAAGGCAGATTTAAGCGATGAATGGAAAAATGAGTTGTTACAATATTATTTGGATTGCGCAGAAGTTGAATTGGGGCAAACAATAGATAGAGCCAGGTTTGTGAGTCAATACAATGGCTATGTATTGATCCGTTTGCTACAAGTATTAGGTGCCTATGGCTTTAGAGGATTATTTGAGCGTAAAGCACATTTTCTTACAAGCATTCCATTGGCATTGCGAAATTTAAAATGGTTTTTGCAAAACAATAAAATGGGCATAAGTGTACCAGAGTTTGAAAGAATTTTAGAGCTTATTGTGGCAGATGAAGTCATACATCGTTTTGAACCAACAAAGGCAACTGAAGAAACACCGCTTGTAGTACAAATAAAAAGTTTTTCATTTTTAAAAAGCGGTTACCCAAAAAATGTTAGTGATAATGGTGGTGGCTTTGTGTTTGATTGCAGAGGTATTTTAAACCCCGGTAGAATAGAACAACACAAAACAGAAACTGGGAGAGATAAACCTGTGCAAGACTATCTTACAGAGAAAACAAGGATGGAAGAGTTTTTAGCTGGCGTTTTTAGCACGGTAGATATTTCGGTAGAAGATTATATAAAAAGGAATTTTGAAATATTGGAAGTGAACTTTGGATGTACAGGTGGGCAACACAGAAGTGTATATGCTGCTGATGCATTGGCAAGGCATTTAAAAAATAAATACGCTGTGAAAGTGGTGGTGAAACATGTGGAGCAGAATTTTGAGGAATAATGATGTAGCCCACAAACAACACAAAGGAACACAAAGAAACACTAAGAAAAGTTTAAAAAGTGTGGTGAAACATGTGGGTGAGAATTTTGAGGAATAAATAGTAAAAAATATCCCACTAGGGCACAAAGAATTACTTTATATATTCTTTGTGCTCCTTTGTGTTCTTTGTGGGAAGAAAAACATGTACATGAAAGCAATGATACTTGCCGCAGGTCTTGGTACTCGGCTAAAACCCTTTACAGAAAAGCATCCCAAAGCATTGTTTCCTATAAATGGAAAAACCTTGTTGCAACGAAATATTGAATATCTACAAGGGCATGGTTTTAATAATGTAATCGTAAATGTGCATCATTTCGCCAATCAAATTATAGACGAAATAAAAAACAACAATGGCTGGGGAAGCAATGTGGTAATAAGCGACGAAACAAATGAAGTGTTAGAAACCGGCGGCGGATTAAAAAAAGCTGCTAACTTTTTTACAGATAGCGATGAACCTTTTGTATTGTTGAATGCTGATATGCTTACCGATTTAGATTTGAGTAGAATGCTTGCTTTGCACAAGGAAAAAAATCCGATAGCTACACTTGCTGTTACTGATAGACCAACAACCCGCTATTTATTATTTGATGAAAATAATATTTTGTGTGGCTGGCTTAACGAAAAAACTGGTGAGCAAAAAGGAAAACAAGGAACTAAAAAAGCATTCAGCGGTATTCACATAATTTCTCCAAAAATATTTTCTTTGATTATAGAAGAAGGTAAATTTTCTATGATAGACCTGTATGTACGATTGGCTGAAACGAATACCATTATGGCATTTGACCACAGCAACGGAAAATTATTGGATGTAGGCAAACCTGAAAGCACACTATTAGCTGAAACTTTGTTTCCATAGCTTTATTCTATTGGAGCGCCAAAAGCAGGTGTTTTTTCAAGCTTTGGTTTTAAGCCAAAATTATATTTTAATGCAATACCAACCCTTCTTGTGTCGCCATACTGAATACCATTGGCAATAAATTTTGGAACGTCCACATCAAATGTAAGTCTGTTGGTAAGCAACACATCATTTACAGAAAGAATGATGTTCATTTTCTTTTTTAGAATACTCTTATTAGCTGATAAATTTAATGAGCCAAATGTAGATGTTTCAAAGAAATTAAAAACGCCATTTATGCGCATAAAACCTTGTAAGCTGAGATTGAGTGTAGGGGTGGCTTTGTAACTGTGAAATGTAAAAATATTCCAACTAGCTCTTTTGTATTTAAATAATTCTCCATTGTAAACACCATCATAATTTATCATGTTCATTTGCGTGCCAGCATAAAAGAAATATTTTTTACCTGGAGGAATACCGCCAACCAAACGCATATACACTTCTTTGTTTTTGCCAAGGTTGTCCCACGTGCGAAAGAGTGTATCGCCTTTGGCATTTGTAAGTGTTGTAAAAATATCTTGTATATCATTCAGTCCAACAGAAAAAATTGGAAACTCATTTGCACTTACATTAAATTCATAATTGTTTGTAATTTGTGGGCGCAAACTAGAATTGCCTACATCAAATGTATATTGATCTACAAATTTTGGAAAAGGATTTAGTGCTTCGTAAGACGGGCGAGTAATACTTCTTCTAAAAATTAAATTACCAGTAAGTTTGAAACCAATGGCCTTACCTAAACCATGGCGCAGATAAATATATGGAAATAAGTCTGTACGTTTTATTTTGAAACTCGTAGCTGTAGGTACAATTTGATTACCTATAATATCTGTATGCTCTAATCTAACACCTGGCTTAATAGTAAGACCACTAAAGGTTTTTGAAACTTGAAGATAAACCGCAGCAATACTTTCTTTATACTTAAATGCATTTGTTTGAAAGCTGTTTACAAATTTACCGGTACTGCTGTCTGCAAAATACAATGCATTGTTATTGCTTGCACTGTAATTTATTTTAGTACCAGCCTCTACTGTAACCTTGCTTTTTGTTTTTAAAACAAGATCACTTTTAAATGCAACAATATTTTTCTTGTTTAAAATAGTACCATCACCGAAAAATGTATTTTTTTGAGGAACGATAGTAATGTTATCATACAACTGTCCATTATCATTTTTGTAATAACTGTAATCCAACGAATTTGTCCATTCACTACCCACACTATCTATTTTGTATTTTGAAGAAAGAGTGTTTCCTAAAAAATAAGTAGGCCCAACATTGCTTACCAATGAAACATTTTTACCAATTTGGGTTTGACGATTTGGTGTTAAAATATCTATATCATTTCTAACATTGCTTCTATTGTTATTGGATGTAAAACGGGTATCTAGTGCCATGCTCCATTTTTTATTGATGGCATAATCAAAACCTGCACTAGCATAATTGGTAGTGGCTTTAAACTTTGTGTAAGATTGCTGTACACGAAGTACATTGATTAATGGTAATGGTTGATCTGAGTTCAACACAAAAAAACTTTCTCGATTTGTAAAATTATAAGAGAGGTAAGTATTTAATTTGTTTTCATTTTTGTTTACACTAAACCCAATAGACTCTGTAGCATACACACCTTGAAAGTAAGAAGCATCCACACTTCCGTTGGTGCCAAGTTTTACACCCTTCTTTAAAACAATGTTTACAATACCTCCACTGCTTGCCGCATCAAACTTTGCAGAAGGACTGCGCAATATTTCTATTTTAGACACACTATTGGCAGGTAAACTTTTTAAGAGAGAAGAAATATCTGCAGCACTTAGTTTTAATTCTCTACCATTAATATAAATAGTAGCAGGCGTTGCACTGTTTAAGTAAACATTTCCATCTTGATCTACAATAGCGCTAGGTGTTTTTTCTAATACCTCCAATGCATTGGTACTGCTGTTGGCTAATGGCTCAGCATCCACAATGGTTTTATCATCTTCTTGTTTTATAAGCGCTTTGGTAGTTGTAACCACTACGGCATCTAAATTGGTAGATTTTGTAGTAGCAGCAATATTTAAGATGGTGTCAGCATCAGCAATAATAATTTCTTGAAAAATTTTATTAATACCTATAGCGGTAATTCTTAAAAGATATGTATTGTTTTTTGCCACAGAAAAAAACACATTGGGCTTTAGTGTTTTTGCAGCTATGATAGAGCTATCTGTATTACGTAAAATTTGTGCAGTAGCATTTTGTACTACTTCACTCTTTTCATTTTTTACAAGAATACTTAGTTTAATATTTTGTGCTACTGTACAATAGGAAACAAACATAAAACTTACCAACAAGGCTAATCTAAATATCACGCTATATTTTTAATAAAGTAAAGGCACAAAGATAACAGAAAACGTTGCATCGTATTATAAATAATTGGGTTGTAGTGTTATAACTACGACCTAATTAAAATGTAGGTAAAACACTACTAAATAAAAACCATTAATGAGTAGCATTATTTTTTATCGTACAACTCTTTCTTATCTACTACTTTTACTTGTGTGCCTTTTTTTAATGTTTTGCTTACCACATCATAAGGGCCAGTAATTACTTCTTCGCCTTCTTTTAAACCGCTTATTATTTCTATATTATTTATATCTTGAATACCAGTTTTTACAGCTACCTTTTTTACTTTGTTCTCTTTATCTTTTACAAATACCACCACTTCTATATCATCATCACTGTTAGAGCTTGCCACCACCGCTTCTTCATCATCTGCTTTTTCTTTGCTCTTATCAGCTTTAGCACTTGTGCTATCATTTTTATCTCTAGTGGTTACGGCATTTATAGGTACACTTATTACATTAGCATGTGTGTTGGTTTGTATATCTGCATTGGCACTCAT
>JANOZW010000386.1:0-5856 GCA_031429575.1 Ferruginibacter sp. | reverse complement strand
CTATTTTCAAGGATATACACAAGAGGAAATAGCTCGAGAGCTTGAAATGCCTGTGGGTACTGTAAAAACAAAAATACGAAGTGCCATTATTGAACTAAGAAAAATATTTAATTAAACATTGGAAATAAACGACATCATATCATCTGGCTTACTTGAGCTATACGTTTTGGGAAAAACGAATGAGCAAGAGACTGCACAGGTATTGGCTTGGAAAACCACATACCCTGAGGTAGCTGCCGAGTTGCTTGCTATAGAAGATAGCTTGGAGCAATATGATTTGGCCAAGGCTGTGTCGCCTTCTTTAGATACTAAGAAAAATTTATTTGCAGCTATAAAAAGTAACAACACAAAAAACACTCCAAATACGGCAAGTGCAAGTGCATCGGCATCTAATAATAATGTTGTATCAATGAATACAGCTCCCGTTAGAAATATGAATAGCAACCTTAAATACGCCGTAGCTGCTTCTGTAGCATTGCTTATTGGTTCGGCTATTTTTAATATGGTTACTTATACAAAGTACAATAAAGTAAATAGTGACTTGGCAGCTGCACAACAAAAAATAAATGTACAAAGTGAAGATATAGCAGCGTTGCAAAATAATTTAGAAGTGCCATTAAACAATAGTAGCCAGCAAGTAGTACTTAAAGGAACTGCCACTGCACCTACTAGCACCGCTAAAATATTTTGGATACGCAACACCGGCGATGTATATATAGAAGCAAGTGGATTACCAGAAGCACCACAAGGATCACAATACCAATTGTGGGCTATTATAGATGGTAAGCCTGTTGATGCTGGTATGATTATTTATACCAAGAAAGGTCAGAAATACAATATACAAAAAATGAAAAGCTTTGGTAAGGCACAAGCCTTTGCTATAACGCTAGAAAAAGAAGGAGGCAGCCCAACGCCTACCATGGAGAAGTTGTACGTGATGAGTGAGATATAGACGATTTACTATTTATTATTGGAGATTGTACACGATAATGTATTTTCTTGGCTTGGTGTAGCCAATGTAAATTACACGAGAATCTGTAAAACTGACCCAAGCGGAATATGCATTCCATGATTTCCAATTTATTTCCTTACTAATTTTGCAAATAAGGCATCATTTCTTCTTATTATTTTTCAAAAAAGATTATAGATTTTTATAAAATTGGTTTTTACGAAGTAATTTTTTATGCTTTTTCTTACTTTTATAGATTTTTTTAGAATATTTCTTACATCTGTAGTACAAAACATACATTACATTTATTGTATAAACTACTAATAAATAAAGAGTAAAGTAGTTTTAATAGTATTTTTCTATTAATTATTGATGTTAAAGGCAATTGGGTTGTTAATAATTACATAATATTTTAATCATTATGGCGTTTTAATGAACGGTATACTTTGTATCAAATACTTTAAAATCCTACTAAATGAAAAACATCACTGTTTTTTTATTAAAACTGCTATGCCTACTATTTGCATTTGGTTATGCAAATAAAACAATCGCTCAAATTTCTGGAAATGTATATTGGGACATTAATAACAATGGCTCAAAATCTGCCGCTGGTATTTTTCCTTTCGAAAAGGGTGTTTATGCTGTTACCGTAAGGGCATACAATTCTTCAAATACATTACTAGCAACAGCTACTACTAACGCTATAGGAGATTATTCAATGGCTTCGGTAACTAGTTTTCCTATAAGACTTGAATTTCAAACAGCTGCTGATGTATGCGCAGCAAAGCCTGGAGTAGCCAATAATAGTAATGTTCAATTTATAACAGCAACAACAAATGCTGCTAATTTCGGAATTATTAATCAAGTAAATTATGCTATAAGTGCTAATCCATATGTGGCATCAAATGCATACACAAATGGTAATGCATTGGCTACTGGTATAGGTGAAGCGGGCTTACGTCAAAATTTATTGGTATTTCCATATGCGCTAGATAATACAACAAAAACTGGCACCAATTATCAAAACCAATGGCTTGGTTCAATATTTGGATTAACCTTTCAAAAAGAAACCCGTACACTTTTAATGGCGGCTTATTTAAAAAGGCACGCTAGCTTTGGCCTTGGTGGTATGGATGCTATTTATAAAACAACTATTTCTACCGCTGGCGATGCTAGCCAACCAACGATACTTTGCAATTTAACAGCGCTAGGTATTAATGTAGGTACAAACCCAAGATCTATTGTCTTGCCAAATCTTACTTCTTCGCCAAATACCGACTTAGGTGTTTTTGGCCAAGTAGGCAAACTTGGTATAGGTAATATAGATATGGCAGATAATGGTAAAGACCTTTATGTAACGAATTTATTTCAAAATAAAATTCATAGAATAAATATTGGATTGCCTATTAAAAATGCTTTAACTGCTACCGATGTTACTGGTACATGGACAATACCTGGGCCAGGTTTAGCAAGTACAGAGTGGCATATTATGTCGGTGAAATGTTTTGAAGGAAAGATATATGTAGGTGGTATAACTTCTAAACAAAGAACAGATGCGCCTTCTGCTACATTAGCAGATTTAACGGCTGACCAAGTAAATTTAAGAGCGTATGTGTATTGTTTAAACACTAGCACAGGTGTAATTACAGAAGTATTGCAAGTGCCATTAAATTATAGACGGGGTAATATTTTAAACCAGTATAGGTATGAGTATAAAACCAATTGGTGGAGAGCATGGCAAAATAATGGCGATGCAGATGTATTAAGAAATGATTTTAATGATGGATATGAAGTTTTTCCTCAGCCATTTGCTCCATATAATACGGGCAATAATACTGGTATTATTTATCCGCAACCTATGCTATCAGATATTGAATTTGATAGCGATGGTGCTATGATTTTAGGACTTCGTGATAGGTTTGGCGACCAAGCAGGTGTAAACAATTATGTGGAGGGGGTAAATGGAAATGTACCAACAGCAGGTGGGCAATACTTCAGAGCATTTGCAAGTGGAGAAATTTTGCGTGCAGGAAAAACTGGTGCTGCATGGTTTATAGAAAGCAATGGAATAGTTACCAATAATGGTCAAATGCGCAATGCTAATTTAGCCAATGTACAAGGTACACCACCGCTAAATGTAAATACATTTTCTGGTACATACAATCCAATGTCTGGTAGTCCATGGGGCTGGGATGCTGCCAGCAATGGCTTTGGCCCGGGTGGCAGGTATTATTATTACAACCAAGCTTTTGATGCTGCAGGTGTGCCTTTAGCAAATTTGCAAAGCGGTGCATTTGTAGGGTCTAACATACATTACAATAAATCGTATGGAGGTTTAGCCATTATGCCAGGCAATGATGAAGTAATGCTTACTGCACTCAGCCCCGAAGGAAGACCTTTTTCGTCTGGCGTGTTAAGGCTGTCTAACGATGGATTGGCAACAGGCACCAATGCCGGTAACATGACAGACCAGCAAGAGTTGATACCTGGTGGTGGATTACCTACAGGCTCTGGTAATGACCCTACGGGTTTTGGTAAGGCTAATGGTATTGGAGATGTAGAAATTTTAAGCGAAGCCATGCCGATAGAAATTGGAAATAGGGTATGGATGGATGCGAATAGCAATGGCTTGCAAGATGCCAATGAGAATGGTATTGCCAATGTAAGCATTACTCTAAGAAGCCCTGGTGCTGATGGTACTTTTGGTAATGTAGATGATCAAACTTGGAGCACTAGTACAGATGCTGGAGGGCATTACTATTTTAATAATAGCAATGTAAATGATAATAGAAAAACAGCGTTGAATTTTATTGGAATTACCACTCCCAACTCTGGAATATTAAACGCACAAAATTATAGGCTCGAATTAGATTTGGCTCAAGGAGGATTGGCAACAACTTCCGCAACCTATGAAAATATGGTAAACGATAATGTGGATAGCGATGCTGCTTATGCCAACTTACCTGGCGTGGGCAATCGCTCATTTATAAATGTAAACACGAGCAATAATAATTATGATTTTGATTTTGGTATGAAGCCAGGCGGCGTATTGGCTAATGAGGCATTAACCTTAAAAGTAACCTTGTTGGGTAATAATGCTACATTGAATTGGCAAACACAAGATGCCCTACATGCTGATAAATTTATGGTAGAAAAAAGCAATGCAAATAATTTTACAGCATTTGCTGAAAAGCCTGCTAGCGCTCAGCCTTCGGGTATTGTGCCTTATGCAATGGATTATAATATTGCAAACGAAGCAGCGGGTAGTATTTTGTTTAGGGTAAAACTAATAAGCAAAGATGGCAGCGAAAAATACAGCAATATTGTATCGGTAAAAAAATACAATAAGTTTGATATGCAAGTAGCACCAAACCCTGTAAAAAATGAATTGCTTATAAATATTTTTGCAGAAAAAGATGCAATAGTGCAAGTGAAGATTATAAATGTAAATGGGGCTGTGGTGTTACATAAAAATAATGTAGCTTTATTAAAAGGCAGCAATCAAATAAATATTGATGGCATTAAAAATTTATCACCTGGTAGCTATGTGGTGCAGATAGATGGCGTGAACGGTAAATTTAATAATCGTACGATTATTAAGGAATAGGTTTTCTATAAGAAATAAAAGCCCTAAATTAGTTTTGCTTGGCAAAATTAGTTTAGGGCTTTTTTGTGTGGGTGGGGCATCTCGGCGGGCAATGTCATTAAGTTAAGAAACGAGCTGTTAGGTTGAGACACTCATAAAAAGTTTTTTAAGCTCTTTGCAAATGACAAAAATTCGATACAGTTGCTCGGCGGGGTTTTCGCAAACGTAAACATTATAACTAAATTTTGTTGCTAAACCCCCGACATATAAAGGAGCAAATACCCCAATTCTGAAGAGAAAAACCTCATAAAAAACTGTTGTTTTCATCATTGCTTTGATACATAGCCCATATACTTTTGAATAGCCAACTTTTTGTTTGGCTTTAATAAAAAATATTTCAAACTTTAAAATGTACAAACATGAATGCATTAAGAAACAAAGTACAGTTGATAGGAAACCTAGGTGGATCTCCTGAAATAAAAACGCTAGATGGCGGAAAAAAAATGGCCCGTTTTAGTATTGCAACCAATGAAAGCTATCGCAATGCAAAGGGCGAAAAAGTAGTAGAAACACAATGGCACAACCTCATTGCTTGGGGCAAAGTGGCTGAAATAGCCGAAAAGTATTTGACCAAAGGCAAAGAAGTAGTGGTGGAAGGGAAATTAATTACCAGAAGCTACAACGATAAACAGGGTGCAAAAAAATCAATTACAGAAATTGAAGTTCATGAACTTTTAATGATGGGGGTGAAGGAGAAAGTTTAAGAGAGATATTGCTGGAAGTTTATTAATAAATGAGCCAGTTGCCATTGCGTATATGATTGGCTAATTTAGGGTACTTTATATTCTAGTATCTCTGATAAAAAATTACGGTCTCGGCGGAGTTATCGTAAAATGTAAACGAGTTTTTGTACTTGTGAAAACCACGCCGAAACAGCATTCCCGCAAAAAAGAATCGAGAGAGGCTATGTATTGAAACTGGTACTTTTATTAAACCTATTTATGATAAATTAATCTTGTAAAGAATAATTATTAATCTTATAGGATATGGAAAAGTCTTATCATTTAAGGAATGCAATTACTTTTAACCCTACTGGTAAAATATATAATGCCAATGCCACTATTGCAACAGCCAAAGAAATAAAAGCACATAAGGAATACTTTGGTTTTAAGTTTGAAAATACCATAAAAAACGGCAACACTGTTTACAAAATAACCAAAGAAAATGATGAAGATATAATACAAGGATTGGTTGCAGCAAAGCTAGCAGATAAATTTTTAGATTGTGCAAATATGGAAATAAATAAGATTAATAAAAAATA
>JANOZW010000385.1:0-24753 GCA_031429575.1 Ferruginibacter sp. | reverse complement strand
TGTTGATTGTTGTGTATGGCAATTTTGAAATAAAAATACACTTGATAATAAAATAATAAGCACTAACTTATTGATAAGAATGGTTTTATTTGTCATAGCAGGATTTGATAAAACTTCAATATTTTTATCTTTCTAAATAACGAAAAAAGAACCATTTTATTATTAAAAATTTAAATATACTTGTCACCCTTCTTTCTCTTCACCTCCGCTACATATTCTTTTATTTCTTGCTCTTTATCTTTTTTGCAAATGAGCAAAACATCTTCAGTATCTACAATAATAAAATCATCAAGGCCTTGCAACACAACCAATTTATGATGCGGAACTTGTACCATATTTTTTGTAGCATCTATTACTATTACTTCATTGCCACCTACTGCATTTTCTAAATAATCTTTTTCTATGGTTTCGTAAGCACTTTTCCATGTACCAAGGTCACTCCAGCCAAAAGAAGATGGAATTACATATACATTATCCGCCTTTTCCATTACCGCATAATCTATAGAGGTATTGGTGCATTGTGGAAAAATTCTTTCCAGTGCTGCCTGTTCCTTAGTGGTATTAAAATATTCTTTTTCTGCATCAAACAATTCGTGCAACTCAGGTGTATTTTTTTCAAAGGCGGCAATAATATTTTTTACTTGCCAAATAAAAATACCTGCGTTCCATAAAAAATCGCCGCTGGCCACAAATGTTTTTGCCAACTCCAAATCAGGTTTTTCAGTAAACAACTTTACCTTAAAAATATTATCCCCAGCAGCTAATGATTCGTATTGTATATACCCATACCCTGTATTTGGATTGGTAGGTTTTATGCCAAGTGTTACCAATGCTTTTATATGAGATGTAAAATGCAAAGCATGTTTACAAATGTCTATAAAAGCATCTGTCTCTGTAATCAAATGATCTGCTGGTGCACAAATTAAATTTGCTTTAGGATCTAGTTGGGCTAGTTTGTAAGAAATATATGCAATACAAGGTGCCGTATTTTTTCTACTTGGTTCGCACAAAATATTTTCCTCTGGTAAGTCAGGCAATTGCTCTTTCACAATATCCTTGTATTGAGCAGACGTTACAATGTAAATATTGTGTATCGGAATAAATTTTGCAAATCGATCGTACGTAGCCTGTATAAGGGTTCTACCAATATTTAAAATATCTAAAAACTGTTTTGGCATAGCCGTTCTACTCATTGGCCAAAACCTACTACCAATACCGCCAGCCATGATGGCTACATAATTATTTTTGTTCATAAGCGTTTCTTCTTTTTAAATAATTCCCTCCCTCATCAAATCATGTACATGCAAAATTCCTACGTAAACATTATTTTCCACTACTATTAATTGGCTAATATTATTTTGTTTCATCTGCTCTAATGCTTCCACTGCAAGTGTATCACCTTCAATCGTTTTCGGCTTTGCACTCATAATATTTTTTGCAAGCAAAGTTTTAAAATCATCATATTTTTCAAACATACGCCTCACATCTCCATCTGTTATAATGCCCACTGTTTTATTTTCTTCATTTAAAACTACTGTAGCGCCCAATCTTTTTTTAGAAATTTCTATAATGGCTTTTTTAACGTCATCATTTATATGCACCACAGGTTTTTCGTGCTGCAAAATTAAATCACTTACACGCAAATACATTTTTTTCCCTAATGCCCCACCAGGGTGATACTTTGCAAAGTCTCCAGTTTTAAATTCTTTTGTCTCCATTAAGCAAATAGCCAACACATCGCCCATTACCATTTGTGCTGTTGTACTGTTGGTAGGTGCTAAATTATTAGGGCAGGCCTCTTGCTCCACTGTCGTGTTTAAAATAATATCTGCTTGTGCGGCGAGATAAGACTTCATATTTCCTACCATACCAATTAATGTATTACCAAAATTCTTTATAAATGGTGTCAATACTTTTATTTCAGGACTATCGCCACTTTTGCTAATTATCATTACCACATCACCTTGTTGTATCATGCCTAGGTCGCCATGTATGGCATCCGCAGCGTGCATAAACAAAGCAGGTGTTCCTGTACTATTCATAGTGGCCACTATTTTTTGAGCTACGATAGCACTTTTCCCGATGCCGCTTACTACTAGCCTTCCTTTGCATGCAGCAATTTTTTCCACAGCCATAGCCAAACTATCGCCCACAAAACTACTAAGATGCTGAATAGATGCCGCTTGTAATTGGATGGTGCGCATGGCACTGTCTATAATAAGTTGATGTTTTGATTGACTCACAGGTTGCAAATTTATTTTAATTACCCCACATAGCAGTAATGAATTTTCAAGAAAAATTTATACAATTTTAAGTAATACCAGTTTTTTTTGTTATCTTAAACAATTAAAACAAACAGGTTGGCCAATATATTTTTTAATCCTTTATTTACTTTTAAACTTAAAGGCTATTAAGTAACTTCGCAACCCTTAAAAAACAGAGTACTTCTTTTTAAAAATTTAAATAAGAATACTTTTTTCGACTCTTAATATTATGGCTACAGTAAAAACAAAAACCGCTGCAAAAACAAAAGCTAGTGCACCGGCTACCAAACCAGATCTAAAAAAACATTTATTAGAAAATTTTGGTTTTGACACATTTAAATACCCGCAAGAAGAAATTATAAATAGCCTGCTTGAAGGTAAAGATACTTTTGTAATAATGCCAACCGGTGGCGGCAAAAGTCTGTGCTATCAATTGCCTGCTATGATGAGTAAAGGTGTCGCTATCGTTGTATCTCCACTTATTGCATTAATGAAAAACCAAGTGGACCTTATGCGTGGCTTTAGTAGCAAAGACCATGTAGCACATTTTTTAAATAGCACATTAAATAAAGGCCAAATAAAAATTGTAAAAGATGATCTTACAAGTGGGCGTACAAAAATGTTGTATGTAGCGCCAGAAACAATGACCAAAGAAGAAAATGTGGAGTTTTTTAAAACCCTAGATATTTCATTTTTTGCAGTGGATGAAGCACATTGTATTTCTGAATGGGGGCACGATTTTAGACCTGAGTATCGTCGCCTAAAAGAAATGACAGAATTTATTAATCCCAACGTTCCCATTATTGCACTTACTGCTACGGCTACCCCAAAAGTACAAAGCGATATTGTAAAAAATCTTGGATTAAGAAACCCTAATATTTTTATATCATCATTTAATAGAGCCAATCTTTATTACGAGGTACAACCAAAAATAAATCTAGAGCAAGCAAATAAAAGTATTGTACGATTTATACAAAACTATAAAAATAAAAGTGGTATAATTTATACACTTAACAGAAAGACAACAGAAGACTTGGCTGCCATGCTTAATGCAAATGGTATAACAGCTGTGGCATATCATGCAGGGCTTGATGCAAAATTACGTGCACAAAGACAAGATCTTTTTTTGAATGATGATGTAGCTGTAATCGTTGCCACCATTGCGTTTGGCATGGGTATAGATAAACCTGATGTACGTTTTGTTATTCATTACAACATACCAAAATCTATAGAAAACTATTATCAAGAAACAGGCAGGGCTGGGCGTGATGGTATGGAAGGAAAATGTGTGTTGTATTATTCTCATAAAGATGTGAGCAAGCTGGAGCATTTAATGCGAGATAAAAGTTTAAGCGAAAGAGAAGTGGGCGCACAGTTAATAAATGAAACGGTATCGTACGCAGAGAGTAGTATATGCAGACGCAAAACATTGTTGTATTATTTTGGTGAAAGCTATGATGATGCCGCAAGCTGTGGGCATTGTGATAATTGCATGCATCCTAAAGAAAAAGTAGAAGCGAAAGAAGAAACGGTAAGCGTTTTAAAAACAGTAGCGGAACTTGGTGAACAATTTGCTATAGAGTACGTAATACTTGTAATAACAGGCAAAGCTACGCCTGCTGTAAAAATGTATAGGCACGAAGAGTTACATGCATTTGCTTGTGGCAATGATAAAGAACCACATTTTTGGAGCAGCCTCATTAGGCAAATGCTATTGGCAGGTTTGTTAGAAAAAGATATTGTGGAGTATGGTGTTTTAAAATTAACCAAAGCCGGCAAAGCATTTATAAAAAAACCTACTACATTTAAAATAGCCCTTAATAATTTATTTGAAGATGCCAATGCAGATGATGAAGCTGGCAGCCCAGAGGCAGAAGTAGAAAGTATAACAGATCAAAAATTATTGGTCTTACTAAAAGACCTTCGTAAAAAAGTATCTAAAGAAAAAAATCTACCTCCATTTGTTATTTTCTTAGAAAGTTCATTGGAAGATATGGCTACGATGTTTCCTACAACCATGGAAGAATTGGAAAAAATTAGCGGTGTAAGCAAAGGGAAATCTTTACGATACGGTAAACCCTTTTTAGATACTATTATAAAATTTGTAGAAGAAAATGATGTAGTGCGGCCTGATGATTTTGTAATGAAAAGCGTGGCAAACAAAAACAATAATAAAATTTTTATCATACAAAATGTAGATAAAAAGATGACGCTCGAAACCATTGCAAAAAACAAAAGTTTAAAAATAGAAGAACTGTTGGAAGAAATGGAAACCATTGTAGCCAGTGGTACAAAATTAAACCTTGGGTATGCCATAGACGAAATGGTAGATGAATATGAGCAAGAAGAAATAATGGATTATTTTAAAGGTTGTGAAACATCTGACCTTACCATAGCCCAGGCTGAGCTTGCAGATAGCGATTTTAGTTGGGAGCAGTTAAAGATAATGCGCATAAAATTTTTGAGTGAATATGGAAATTAAATTATAAAAAAAATGTGCTGCCAACTTTTAAGAGTTGGCAGTTTTTGTAGCTTACCAATTCAAATGGCACTAGCGATAAACTGAAGATAAAAGAAATTACCGCTGAGAAAATGAGAGCGGTGAGTTTACGCAGAGAAATTCTGCGAAATCTCTTTCAACTCATTTCTCTGCGGTAAATTTAAATGCATCCCATACAAATACACTTGATTGATAATGCATATTTTTGCAAAAATAAACCTTAATGAAAAAAATAGTATTGAGTATTACCCTATTGGCAAGTTTGGTGGCTTGTAATCAAAAAGAAGATAAAGGAACATTTACGGTAAATGGTAGTTTAAAAAATGTAGAGAACCAGAAAATATATTTAGAGCAATTATTTTTTAGTGAAAAAAATCCTGAAGTGTTGGATACTGCCGAAATAAAAGATGGCAAATTTACCATAGCTGCCAAAGCTAGTGAGGAAGGGCTTTACAGGCTTAGTTTTGAAAAATTGAAAACAACTGGTTATGTATTCATTAACGATAAAAATAAAATTGATTTTACAGCAGATTTAAATGACGCTAGTTTACAGGGAATAAACTTTTCTACACCTGCCAATAAAATATTTAAAGAATTTATTGCTGCGGTAAATGAAAAAAATAATTCGCTAACGACCTTAAGCAAAACAGTAGATAGTTTGCAACAAACCATTAAAAACGACAGTCTAAAAAATTCCTATATTTTTCAACTAAATGATGCAGCTAATAAATACAAAAAATTTATTGTAAAATGTATTGATACCATTCCAAATCCGGTGGTAGCATCATATGCAGTAGGGCTAACAAGAGGTATAAATCCTGAAGAAGTAAAAGCTCTTTTTCCAAGCCTAACAAAAGAATTTCCTACACAACAATGCGTGCAAGATGTAATTTCATCTTACACTAAAATGGTCACTCAACCTAAAGTAGCTCCATCTACCCCTCCACAAGCTTCTGGCAAAATAGCGGTAGGTTATCCTGCACCAGATTTTACCATGGCAGATACAGAAGGCAAACAAGTATCTCTAAGTTCTTTTAAAGGCAAGTATGTATTGCTAGATTTTTGGGCAAGCTGGTGTGGCCCTTGCCGTGGCGAAAACCCTAATGTGGTAGCCAACTATAATAAATACAAAACAAAAAACTTTACTGTACTTGGAGTGTCTTTAGACGAAGATAAAACTGCATGGCTTGCTGCTATTAAAAAAGACAACCTTACATGGACGCATGTAAGTGATTTAAAGGGATGGAGTAATGCTGTAGCAAAAGTGTATGGAGTTGAATCTATTCCTTTTAATGCATTACTAGACCCTTCAGGAAAAATAATTGCAACAGATTTAAGGGATGAAGATTTGGGAAAGAAATTAGGAGAGATTTTGAAATAATTTTTTGAAATGGTTTTATTAAAAATGAGGATGCCAACTTTTTAAAAGTTGGGATCCTCATTTTTAATATATGTAAATTTCTACTTAAACACCTCATTCATTACACCTGCTAAATGCACACCAGCTTTTAATAGCTGATCATTAAGTGAGGAAATGAATTTATAATTGTATAAAAAATCTAATCTACTATCCGGCACTGTTTCTGCATATACTTTCTCTGTAAGCTGATAAGTATCAAACATCCATTGGCTGAGGGTTTGTTTTTGCCAAGCGCTGCGTTGTTTTAATGTAGTAAAATTTATAGCATTTACATACTCTGTGTAACTCAACTCTTGAAAACTAATTAATTTCTCATCCCATACTTGGTGCAGGTTTACTTCACTGTTAAACCATTTTACTTTCACTGCATTACCCCCTCTATCTTCAATCCTACCAAGGTGCAGAGGCTGGTGTACATCGCCTATTAAATGTATAAGTAAACGAACATACAATTGTTTTGTTTCTGTTGGTAATAGCTTGCCCTTTTTTAGCTCTGTTGTTAAAAAATTAATTTTAGTATATGCATTTGTTGTAGTGTCAGCTTTTAAATATGCATCTATCTCTTCGTAAGACAGCCCACTTTTAAAATTTACATAATGCCAAAGTGAAAGGTATCTATAACCTGTATCGCTTTTTACAAAATCGGGCCAGTTGCTAGCCATAGCTATACTTTCAAATCCAAGTATTTTTGTAATTTCTATTTTAGCTTTTGGCGTTAAATAACCATCCGCAATTTGCCCTATGATACGGTGCCCTAGCAGACCCCAAGCATTACAAAAAAGTGGAACACTAAACGCTAGATAAACAAAACAAATTTTGATATACTTTCTCATGCAATAAATTGGTTGAATAGAAGCAAATATAAGTTATTATACATCTTTTAAGCCAATGAGTGCATTTAAAATTGTGTCACGTCTCTAATAGAGGTGACACCTTTTTTAATACTGCTTTTATACTAGAAAGTCTATAATAAAGGTGTCACCTCTTGCGACAATTATAAATGCACCCAGCCAATGGGCTTTATTCATGGGTATGTATATTTAAAGTAGTTGCTTTGTTAAAAATATAGATACCAAATATGCCTACAACTTTTATAAACACATCTATGCTTATAAAAATTTACTCAAATATAAAAGGTTAGAAAATTTTATTGCACACTTACACTAATTTTGTAGTGCAATTGTTTTCATTATCACAGCATGTAATACATGAGGAACAAATGGTTTTGGTATGTAATCATTTATTCCAAAAGTTAATAACTCCTCTTTAAGATTTTCTCCTGTACTAGCGGTTATAGCTATTATGGGAATATTTGCATCAAACGCTCTAATGCTAAGCGATGCTGTTTTGCCATCCATAACAGGCATATTAAGATCCATCAGTATTAAATCATATTTTTTTGCTTTAGCCATTTCTAAAGCTATGACTCCATTTTCTGCCGATGCTGTTTCTATATTCCAACTTTTTAAAAAACGCTTAATAACTAATAAATTAACTTTATTATCCTCCGCCACAAGCGCTGTTATGCCATTAAAAGATTGCAAAACACCTGAAGTTATTTGTGATACATTTTCATTATTTGCTTTCTTTACATTTAATTCGAAAGAAAACGTGCTTCCTTTACCATGCGTACTTTCCACATCTATCTTGCTTTCCATAAGCTCTACCAATCTTGCACTAATGGTAAGACCTAAACCTGTGCCACCAAATTTTGTTGTTATCCTGTTATCTGCTTGTCCGAAGCTGCTAAATATGATGTCAAGTTTATTGCTTGGAATACCTATACCTGTATCTGTTATACTAAACTTTATTTTTACTGTGCCATCAATATTTTCTTTTATTTTGTCTACATTAATACAAACGGTGCCCTTATTGGTAAATTTAATAGCATTGCTTATTAGGTTATTTAGTATTTGTCTTAACCTTAAAGCATCTCCCATTACCACAAGCCCAGCTACACTTTCAAAATTGAGTACAAGTTTGATTTCTTTTTTAATAGCCTGCTGATTAAAGAAAATACCAACTTTGTTTAATAACTCACATATGTTAAATGGAGCACTCTCTAATTCTACTTTTTTTGCATCTATTTTATTATAGTCTAAAATATCATTTACAATATCAAGCATGTGGTCTGAAGAGTATTTTAGCATTTCCAAATTTTCCATTTGGGAATCCAAGCGCTTTTCTGCTAATAAAATATTCGAAATCCCAATGATGCCATTAAGTGGTGTCCTTAATTCATGGCTCATGTTTGATAAAAATTGTTCTTTGGATTTAACGGCTTTCTTCAATTCAGCATTTGCAAGGTCAATATTCTTTTCATACTCTTTTCTGACATGTATATCAGTATCATGAAAAACAGCACCCATCACAATACTATTATCTTTTAGTATCGGCGCTATTTGTATTTCGTGTACAACCCCATTAAGCATGTACTCTTCAGTGGTTCTATACCCACTTAATGATTTTTCCAGAAACGCTAACCATTCTTTGGGGAAATTATTGGAATACATCACTTTTTTAAAATCATAACCAGCTTCAATCTCCACATCAAAAGCCTGTTTTATGGTACTAACAAATAATTTGTTGGCAGCTATTATTTCAAAATTATTATCAATACTCCATAAGCTTCCGTTTGTATTATCTATTAATGATTGCAGAGATAACCTTGAGTTTTCTATAAAAGTATCATTACTAATTTCATAATTTATAATATAGTTGGCATACATAACCACTAAGAAAAAAGCAAAAGTAAAATTGAAGGTTCTAAGGTTTCTAATATTTTGTGAGGTTAAAATATGCGTATCATAGTGGCTTTTTAAAAAAGTACCAGCTAGTATATTTAACAAAAGGGGTAATAAAATAAATAAAATAAGTAACAGTCTTTCTTTTTTGAAAGAAAATATTTTAATCGTAACAAAAAGAAAAGGAAAATAATAAACACCCATGCTTACAGAAGAACCCAAATAAACATCAAAGAAAAATACACCCAAATAGGCATTACCCATAAAGAGAATTTTTGTTATGATTCTTTTTTTAGTATAAGCGAGCAAGAAAGATAATAATGCAACTAATAAAATGATGGCATAGGAAATAAATATTTTTTGTTTACTACCATTAGAAGTGAAAAATAATACAATGTAAAAAATATGAAAACTTAAAAAAGTAATAATGCTTAAAATATTCATTTGAATTACTTTCTTAGCAGCCTTGTTTCTCATGTTATCCGTTACCCCAAAATTTGCAATCGTATTTAATATGTTATTTTTAAAAACCCGCATTTACAAGTATAATTTGGTTTCCAATATATATTAATTGAATAATGGAAAATATTTTTAAGTATAAATCTCTGATTATCTGATACACAATGACAAAAAACGAAAAAAAACGAAAGATATTGTGTTCCATATTTATAAATTCACTTGTGTTTTGTTTGTTTTGTCTTATTACTTTAGCTGCTAAATAATTACACATGGTATAAAATTGCCAAGTAAAGATTTCTTATAACACGCCACGTAGTTTATTTTACATTCAAGTAGCTGTATGTAAATGTACATTGTACCTTTACCATCTAAAAAATACACATGCAAGATTTAGTAAAAGATTTTAACGACTACAGAGTAAGAATGAATGAGCTTATTTTAAGCAAAGAAAACCTTGTTATAAAAAGACTCTGGAATTTGGATACCAATACTTATACCGCAGGCGCATTAGATGTAAAAACAAAAGAACTACTTGGGCTTGTAGCCAGCATGGTACTTCGCTGCGATGATTGTATAAAATACCATGTAGGCAAAGCACACGAGTTAAATGTAAGTACTGAAGAATTATACGAAGTATTTGCTGTAGCCAATATTGTAGGCGGTACTATTGTAATTCCACATACGAGAAGAGCAGCAGAGTATTGGGAAGCTTTGAAAAGTTGAATATTCTAATAATTTTTTGATCGTTAGTAGGATTCGGCGTTTAAGAATCGATTAATTGTAAGATAAGTCGCTACTTTTTCAATAGTTATTATAAGTACTTGCACTTCATCTTTACCCCTATTGCATTATAAGCTATAAACACAAAAAATGTTTCTCTGTTTTTGCTATTTTAAGCGGCCTAAGTAAGTGGTAATTAATTCTACGCCCTCACTTCCAACCATTCCTTAGGACTCGTGCCTGTTACTTTTTTAAATGCCCTATTAAAGGTAGCCTTGCTATTAAAACCGCAATCATACGCAATACCCAAAAGCGTTTGTGTTTTTTGTTCTCCTGCTTGTAGTTTCTCTTTCACGGCTTCTATGCGATAATTATTTATAAAATCATTAAAGTTTAATTGAAAGCCTTGGTTAATGGTTTTAGACAAAATACTTGGGTTTGTTTTTAATTGCTTTGCCATTTGCGTAAGTGATAACTCAGGGTCTTCGTATATCTTTTCATTTTGCAGTAGCGAAATTATTTTTGGCTTCCATTCTGCAAGCAATCCCTCATCTTCTTTTTTCTCTATTTGTTGGTTTACAATTTCTATCACTTCTGCGTCTTCTATAAAAGTATTTTCTGTAGTTTTAATAAGACTTGCAGTTAATAATAATGTAGGCTTGTTGGTAAGCAAGTTTAATTTAAACGGCACTTTTGTTTCTATTGAATTTGCATGACCTGTAATAGCTATGTAGTAATATACAATGGCAAAAGAAAAATATTCCCACCAAGGCCCATAATATCGCATCTTTTGGAAAAATGAAAAAAATGAACCTGCATAAAATAATAACTTTATAATGAGCATTACTAAAAAAGCATATAGAAAAATTCTTACCCATCTAAATAAAACAACATCTGCATAGCTCACCACTTGCACCATCAATTTTTTGTACAAATTATAATAGCGTAAGGAAATTAAAAAATATAAAAACATAAATATAAAACCTGTGTATTGGTACCATGCATCAAATTCAGGATCTTGCCCATTGGCTAAAAAATAATACTTTTTTAAGACTAATTTATCTGTAATAACCATAACTACACAAAACAATAAATACAATATTCCAGGTGCAAGGTGTAGCCACTCTTTTTTTCCAAAACGGAAAGATGGATTTAATAAGCTCTGTACATAAAAGAAAATAACTGGCCCCATAAAATAAAGTGACTGCATGGGCACATAAAACATAATATCTCTCAATGGTTGATGATCGTACCAGCCTGCAAAGCCTAGCATCCAAGGCGCAATGTAAAGACTACACAACAATAAAAACGCAGCCAACCATTTGTCAGCTACATTTTCATTTATAATGCCTTTTCTAAATAATAAAACAGCATATATCAAACCATGTACAAAAAAAATAAGCAGTATGGAACTGTAAAAATTAAAGTCGTAGCGCATGAAAGTATTATACGGTAAACAATTATTTGAAGTTTGAAATTAAGAAATAATTATGGAGTATTAAATTGTTTCTTGCAATACTTTAATCTTTTGCTCCAATAAATATTTTTCTTTTTCAGATTGTGTGAGTGTAATCGCTTGTAAAAAATACTGTTTGGCTTTTTCGTTCTGCTTTAATTGGAAATGCAGTTCGCCAAGTGTGGCAGGTAGTAAATAATATTTTTGTAAACTTGCATTATCGGTAATATCTTCTATAGCTTTTACTCCTGCCGCTGCTCCATATAGCTCAGCAACAATAATGGCTCTGTTAAGTTCCACAATGGGCGATGAATAATATTTCTGCAACAAATCGTAGCAATGTAAAATGTTTTTCCAATTGGTAAGTGCATACGCACCAGCTCTTGCATGCTCATATGCAATGCCTGCTTCCATATGATATTTGCTTATTGTTTCTTCATTTGCCGAAGCTTCTAAATGATAAATACCTTTTTCAATAAACTGCTTATTCCACTTGGTCCTATCTTGTTCTTTAAGCAATAAAATATTTCCATTTACATCTAGTCTTGTATCATTCCTACAAGCAATAAAACAAATTAATGCTAGCAATGCATGGCAATTGGCATGTTTTACTATTTTACTACGAATAATTAATTCGCATAATCGTATCGCTTCATTTATCAAATCTTTTCTTATCAAGTCTTCGTGCTGTGTGGCGTTATACCCTTCATTAAACAATAAATAAATTGCCAGCAATACGGTATCTAATCGATTATCCAATTCCTCAGTGAGCGGCAATTCAAACTGCACATTATGCTCTCTAAAACTTTGCCTTGCTCTATACAATCTTTTTTCAATGGCATCATAGCTTGTTACAAAAGCTTTGGCTATTTCATGTACACTAAACCCACACAATGTTTTTAATATTAGAGAAATTTGAGCATCCGTGGACAAGCAAGGATTACAACACACAAACATCATACGCAATTGGTCATCGTCAATCGTATTGGTATTTACAAAAGTTTGCACAGTGGTTACAAGCGTATATTCCGATTGCAATAACGGCGTAATATTTTTAGCATATTGCAATTGCTTTTTTTGCTGCCGCAATACATCTACAGCCCTGTTTCTAGCCACGGCAAATATCCATGCCGATGGGTTTTGTGGAAGCCCGTTTATTTTCCAATTGTTAAATGCTTTTAGTAACGTATCCTGCACTACATCTTCTGCCAATTGCAAATTTTGTGGACCAAATAGTTTTGTAAGTACTGCCACAAGCTTGCCCCATTCTTGTCGAAAGAGATGCTCTATTGCTTGTTCTATTTGAGGAGAATTTTCCAGTGTTGTTTTATGTAAGGTAATAAAAAGTATAAAACTATTTATTAGAACCCGTTTCATCAAAATTATTGAAGTAAGTAAAATCTTTTGTTATCAATCCATTCTCAATAGTAAAAATGCTACAAATTGGCAATTCAAATTTACTACTGTCTGCAGCTATGCCGCTAGACGTAAATTCCACAACAATATGATTCTCTCCCGAAGGATACATAGCAGTAATTTTATCTTTTATATTTGGAAATATTTTATTGAGCGCTGTATATTTTTCAATCGTTTGTTTACGGGTTTGTTTTACAATGGTAAGTCCTAATGTTGGGTCTCTAAAATCAGCAGTATCTGCATACATAGCAGTCATCTTATTCCAATCATGATTATTGAAATATCCAAAATATTGCTTTACTAATTTTTCATTTGCGCTTTCTTCTTTTTTATTATTACAAGCGTTTACTGCAAATAAAATGGCTAAAATAAATGTTGTATTTTTCATTGCGTAAAATTTTATATCGATTTAAAATAAAGCCATAATTATTCAAAAAAATATATAAAAAATACCTTTGAATAATTATGACCATAAAAAATTTGTACTTACATAAACTAAGATGGCATATCCATTTTCATTACGTGTCGTACTTGTACTTTGCCTCCATATTGGTAATCTGGGTAATCATCACACATGGCTACTACTTCATCATAATCAGCAGCATTTACAATAAAATAACCACCCACTATTTCTTTTCCTTCTGCAAATGGTCCATCGGTAACGGTTTTATTTACACCGCTAATAATTTTGCCTCCAGGCATGAGCGGTTCGCCAGAATCGTATTTGCCAGCTTTGGCTAATTTATCTATCCATGCCATCCATTTGCCCATACCTGCTTGCATTTGTTCGGGTGTACGTTGGTCTTGTGGCAGTTCTCCGCCATGAAAAATAAGCATATACTTTTCCATAATTGTTTGTTTTAATTGTTTTAAATTATTTTACTAATGACGAACAGGTTATTTTTTTCCGGACAAGTCTTATATTTATTTTACAATTATTATAAAGTGCTTTAAAAATACTACCTTAATTTTATTAAAAATACAAAATGAGTAATTTCTCTTTTCTTCCTTTTCAAAACCTTGAGTCCGATAGATTATTGCTAAGGCAAATTACACCGGAAGATGTAAGCGAAGTTTTTGCTTTGCGCAGCAATGCAGAAATAATGAAATATATTCCACGTCCATTGGTAAGAAACAATGAAGAAGCCTTGGAACATATACAAATGATACAAGATAAACTTGAAAAAAATGAGGGTATTAATTGGGCTATTACTATAAAAGGAAATCCAAAACTAATTGGCATAATTGGGCATTATAGAATGCGGTGGGAGCATTTTAGAAGTGAGATTGGTTATATGCTTTTACCCGAATATCATGGACAAGGCATAATCACCGAAGCCATACAACTCATGATAGACTATGGTTTCAACCAAATGAACATGCACTCCTTAGAAGGGATTATTGACCCTGCAAACACAGCATCGGCAAGAGTGTTAGAAAAAAATGGTTTTGTAAAAGAAGCGCATTTTAAAGAAAATGAATTTTTTGATGGTAAGTTTTTAGATAGCGTTATTTATTCTTTGGTGAAGAAATAGCATGGTAAAATAAAGGCATAAAATAAGCCGATGAAAAAATCCATCGGCTTTTTTGTGGGGATCACAGGATTAAACGAGTTCTGCTTTCAATTCCTTTTTATTTTCTAAAACAATATCAATATTTATTGTTTTCAATAATATTTCTTCCAGCAAATTAGCAAATGTTTCAAAGTAATCAATAGCATCTTGTTTTTTATTTCTTTTAAGCCAGCGTTTTCCACCGGGCAAATTATTCAACACTTCTACATCCGATAAATATTCTATATGGTGGATATCCGTTGGCGTAAGACCAATTTCTTCCAATTTATGAAAAATTAGTGCCAAAGGCGCATTGGTAATAGGGCAAAAATCTATTGCCAACTCTGTCCACTCGCCCGCACCATCGTGTGCATAACGCAGTATTTCATCTTTTGTAAACTCCGTTACCGATTGTACTAAATTGCCGCAATTACATGCGCCATGATGCCCCCATGAGTGATAAGCACCATTCTGTAGGTTTTTTGCTGTTAACCTAAGTGCTTGTATAAGTTCAAAAGTTGATTGTGCCATACTGTAAATTTAATTTTAAATGGATAAATTATTACCCATTTTTAAAATATTTATACCAATATAATTTACGAAAGTACAAATAGAATGGATTTTACAGCTAAAATCATATTATAATTAAAAATATTATATTTTGTACTACATTAGAAAAACTTCTACAGGGTTATTTTCGTCTCATATTAAAGACCAAAACAATCTTATTCGAAAATTATTAAAACTTGCTTAGGCAATTTGTAAAAGGTATGCATACGTTTTTTATTAACAACCCCACTAATACAATTTTAGAAAACCTTACTACATCTATTTTAAAAAATAGCAATGCTTTTAGTTTTCATAAATCTTTATCCGCTTATAAAAATACGCCACTTACACAATTAGCATCATTAGCAAACCGGTTTGGGGTAGCCAATATTTTTGTAAAAGATGAATCTTTTAGGTTTGGCTTAAATGCATTTAAAGGGTTGGGTGCTTCTTATGCCATGCATGAAATATTAAGAAAAAAACCGCAAATAAAAACCTTTTGCACGGCTACAGATGGCAACCATGGCAGGGCTGTAGCATGGTCTGCTAAACGAGAAGGCAAACACTCTGTGGTATTTGTGCCAAAAGATACGACTGACTATCGTATAGCTGCTATAAGAAAGAAGGCGCCAATGTATTGAAAGTAAATGGCAGCTATGAAGAAACCTGTGTACATGCGGAAGAGGTAAGCATTGCAGAAGGTTGGCAACTTGTGCAAGACACTGCATGGGAGGGTTATGAAGAAATACCTGCAGAAATAATGGCTGGGTATCTTACACATTTTAGAGAATTAGAAGATAGCGTGCATACAGAAACAAAATCAAAAATTGATGTGGTGTTTTTACAAGCAGGTGTAGGCAGTTGGGCTGCATCAGCCGTGTGGTATTATTTAAATAGATATGGTGCTGATAGACCAAAGTTGGTTATTGTGGAGCCAGCCGCATCAAACGGAATTCTTACATCGTTTAAGCAAGGAAATCTATCACAACCCACTGGCAATTTAGATACGATTATGGCAGGGTTAAACTGCGGTATTCCATCTTCTACCGCATGGGAAATTATACAAAATGGTGTAGATGCTGCCATAACTATAGAAGATGAATTTTCTGTACAAGCCATGAAGGCACTGTACTTTCCAACTGAGAATGATCCACAAATTATTGCAGGAGAATCAGGCGTAGGTGGGCTTGCAGGCTTTATGGCTATGATGCAAGGCAGCAGATACGATGCATTAAAAACAACGTTGGGCATCAATGAAAACTCCAACATTTTATTTTTTAGTACAGAAGGTGCTACAGATCCTGATAGGTTTAAGGCATTGGTGGAGAGTGTGTGATTATAAAAAATATTTTGAATAAAAAATCCCAACTACAAAAGTAATTGGGATTTTTTATTCATTTAAAATTAGCCTAAGCCAACTCTGCATTCATACTTTTACTGACACGCTTACGTGCATCTTCATCTAAAATTGTTTTGCGAAGACGAATGCTTTTTGGTGTTACTTCTATACACTCATCGCCTTGTATGTACTCCATACACTCTTCTAAACTCATCTGGATTTTTGGTGCTGCTTTACTAGCATCATCTGTACCACTTGCACGATGGTTCGTTAATTTTTTCGCTTCTGTTGCATTCACTACTAAATCGCCTGGCTTAATGTGCTCCGCTATAATTTGACCTACATAAACTTCTTCTCCTGGATCTACAAAAAAGCGTCCACGATCTTGTAATTTATCTACAGAATATCCTGTTGTACGCTCAGTCGTTTTGCTAAGCAATACACCATTGTTACGCCCAGGTATTGGACCTTTCCATGGTTTGTATTCTGTAAAGCGATGTGCCATTACAGCCTCACCTGCAGTACCGGTAAGCATGGTGCTACGCAAGCCTATCAGCCCACGAGATGGAATATCAAACTCCAAATGTTGCATGGTGCCTTTTGTTTCCATAATCAACATTTCTCCTTTGCGTTGTGTAACTAAGTCAATTACTTTACCACTATATTCTGCTGGTACGTCCACCACCAAATTTTCATATGGCTCATTTTTTGCACCGTCGATATGTTTTACCAATACTTGTGGCTGACCAACAGTAAGCTCAAAACCTTCTCTACGCATGGTTTCTATTAAAATACCAAGGTGAAGAATACCTCTACCAAATACCAAGAAACTATCTGCACCATCTGTATCTTCTACACGCAATGCAAGATTTTTTTCTGTTTCCTTCATCAATCTATCTCTAAGATGGCGACTCGTTACAAACTTACCTTCTTTACCAAAAAACGGTGAGTTGTTAATGCTGAACAACATACTCATCGTAGGCTCATCCACACTAATTAACGGCAATGCTTCAGGGTTTTCAGCATCAGCAATGGTATCGCCAATGTTAAATTCTTCTAAGCCTACTACTGCACAAATATCGCCTGCTATTACTTCTGTTACTTTCTTTTTGCCCATGCCTTCAAAAACATAAAGCTCTTTTATTTTCATTTTTTTGATGCTACCATCGGCTTGCATCAATGCTATTTGCTGACCTTCTTTTACCACACCTCTCGCTACTTTACCTACCGCAATACGACCAAGGAAAGATGAATAATCCAGAGAAGTAATTTGCATTTGCAAAAACCCTTCGTTTACTTTTGGTTCTGGTACATATTTAATAACACCATCTAATAATGGGAAAATGTTGTCAATTTGTGTTAATGAATCGTTGAACCAACCGTTTTTACCTGAACCGTAAAAAGTTGGGAAATCCAATTGCTCTTCGGTAGCATCTAGGTTAAAGAATAATTCAAAAACGGCATCATGTACTTCATCAGGTCGGCAGTTTTCTTTATCTACTTTATTTATAACAACAATTGGCTTTAAACCCAATGCCAATGCTTTTTGTAATACGAAACGTGTTTGTGGCATTGGCCCTTCAAATGCATCTACCAATAATACAACACCGTCAGCCATTTTCAATACACGCTCTACCTCACCACCAAAGTCACTATGGCCTGGAGTATCAATAACGTTAATCTTACAATCTTTATATACTACAGCTGCGTTTTTACTAAAAATGGTAATGCCACGCTCTCTTTCAAGATCATTGCTATCCATTATCAACTCACCAGTATCTTGGTTGTCTCTAAATACTTTTGTAGAGTGCAAAATCTTGTCAACCAATGTTGTTTTTCCGTGATCTACGTGCGCAATAATTGCGATGTTGCGAATATTCATTTGTGTTTTTTATATCCCACAATTATTTGCGGGGTTGTTTTTGAGGGCGCAAAAGTACGGTTTTAATGTGGGATAGCAAGGGGAGGAGGGAAATGGTTGGGTTGTTTAATTGTTAAATTGCTATAAATGCAGCAAATATCCTATAAAAGTGCAGTAAAATTCGTTTGAAATTGCGAGAAGTAAATTATTTTTTCAACTCTTTATCATCAAAATCTTTTTTTACTGTGTTAAATTGCTTACGGACTAAATCCATTAAATGGTTTGATACCTGTTCAGCAATAATTTTGGGGGAGATGCCCTGATTATTTTTAGTTGCTTTCGTATTCAATCTATCATGTACATTAAGCGCATGCGGATCTGCTAAAAAATTAGTGCTGTCCATGGAATTATGTGCTGTAAATTTCATATTATTAAGCGTTGAAGTAATTGTCAAAAAAATACTGATTCAATTCAGGTTTGAAATAATGCTTTCTCTTAATCCAAATAAATCCATCCCCTTTGGAAATAATAGCAACATCAACAGGACCACCAACACTTTCTTCTGTAAAGGTAATCCTTCTTTTTAAATATGTCAAATATATCAAACTCTCTGCCATTTCTGCTAAATCTTCTTTTGATAACGTACTGACCGCATCCATAAGAGGCGAAATAAAATGAGTTCTTTTCATCATTAAATTCTGTTGTGAATATTCTCCCACTAACTGATTTACATCTAATTCTTCTATTTGTTTTTTCAAAATCGGATCTCTATCTCCTATTAGGTTTAAAATTTCTTCATTATATTTTTTGAAATAAAACTCAAAGTTCTTTAAGTAGGTTTCGTCAAGTTTCGGCGCAATGCCACTCAAAATAGTATCAATTACATCTGTCTGAGCAAAAGGACGAACTGCCCCACCATTATCATTTGTTATAGTAACTTCATTTACTTCATCAATAAAACACCTCAATCTATTTTCAATAGAAAATGAAATATTCAATGGCACCAAAGAAGGGTATATTTCATCCTCACCAAACCCAGTAAAAATCAGCCCAGTATAATTTGTAAATGTTTCTTTACGTTTAATATTAGTATAAATTAAATTTGAAAATAAATTTATCCAATCATCAGTAATATTGTAACCATTACTTGTCAATTTTTTTTCAATTAAATCTGCAATAACGTCATTCGAAAAATCATGAAATTCATCATAAGTATAATCTAAAAATTCATCACAAATATTTTCATTCTTAAATTTCTCTGTATAGCTAAGCATTGAGGCTGAAAGTAAGTCTATAATAATATCTTTATTAGGCTCATTTAGATTTAAAAATAAATCACTATGGGTTTCATAAATTTTTTCTACCAATCCGTTTAGTAATGTATCAGCTAACTCATAAATTGATTTCTTGCTTTCAATATCAGTTGTATAAAATTTCTTACTTCTTAAAAATTCTAGAAAATCTTCTAGAAAAAATTTTACAGTGGAGAAATTTCTATTTTCAAGTTGTTGCCTATACACTTTAATTATTGTTTCCCAAGGAGTAGACATAAAAGTAGCAGAATTATAAAGCATAATTCCAACTGGATGATACTTAGAAAGTGTGAATACCTTGTTAGCTCAATTAAATATTTTCTTACCGTTGCTTCCACCAATAGTTACTGCACTATCAGCAGCAATTGCAACAGCCTGTTTGTTTAAAATCCCAACTACAGCTGACATATTTTTAGTTTGGTAATTAAATAAGAATGCTAAGTTAGCAAATTATTGTTTAATCTTTACTATTAAGTAGCTATGGTTTATTTTACACGTTTTCACAATTTAGATTTATACTTTTCATATGCCTAGTTAGGTTTCAAAGAAATTAAATGTAGGGGAAGAAATTAATATGGTTGAAAATTGCTTTAGAATTATTAAAATAAAATAACCCCCGTTTTTAAAAATATTTTAAATTTACAACATGATAATCCCAACAAAATATTTACCAAACTACAACTATTCTCAATATTGTAAATGGGAAGGTAGATGGGAATTAATTGAAGGGATTCCTTATGCAATGTCTCCATCAGCTACACCCACTCATCAAAGGGTAAATGGAAATCTTTTTACACGATTTAAGAAAGCATTAAAAAAAGACTATAAAGCATATATACCTATCGATTGGAAAATAAATGCTAAAACAGTATTACAACCTGATTTATTAATCGTTTGCAAAGAGATAGAAAAAAAATTTCTTGATTTTGCTCCAATATTAGTTGCTGAAATATTATCTCCATCCACTGCATTAAAAGATAGAAATGTAAAAAAGCAAATTTATTTATCACAAGGTGTAAAATATTATCTCATACTAGATCCTCAAACAAAGAAAATTGAAGTGTATGAACTTATAAACGATGAATATGTTTTAAAAACAGTTTCTCCAAAAAACTTTACTTTTATTTTAGAAGATGGCGGTAAAGCCAAAGTAGATTTCTCCGATATTTGGGAGTAGTTCTATCTTGTCATTTTCACGTTTTAACAAGTCCCATTTACATTAATTGCTTTTAAGTCATTCAAAAACCCTAGTTTTGCAGCAGTTCATTAACAAGCGGCGTTAAAAGCCCGGATATTTATTGTAGATTTTTTACACACTTCCCCAATAAGATGCTTTACGAACAAAAGCATTCCTCCAATTTTTTAGTGATGAAGTTGAACTTCATTTCCGCACTCATTTTTTAAAACAACATATTTTGTTATTTACAGACTTAAACCTTATTAAGCCCATCCTCAATGCGCTTGATACCGAAGGCTACACAAAGCCTACACCCATTCAACAAGGTGCCATTCCACACATTTTAGCAGGCAGAGATTTGCTAGGTTGTGCGCAAACAGGTACCGGAAAAACAGCAGCTTTTGCCATACCCATGCTGCAATTATTGGCAAAACCAAAAACCATGCAAAGTGCAGGTCAGCGCCCCATACGTGCGCTTATACTTACACCTACTCGTGAGTTGGCTATTCAAATTCAAGAGAGTTTTAATTCTTACGGCGCAAATATTCGCTTAAGAAACCTCGTGATATTTGGTGGCGTAAACCAAGGCCCACAAGTAAACGAACTCCGTAGAGGTGTAGATATTTTAGTAGCCACACCTGGTCGTTTATTAGATTTGATGAACCAAGGTTTTATTAATCTTAAAGACGTAGAAATTTTTGTACTCGATGAAGCAGACCGTATGCTTGATATGGGCTTTGTACACGATGTAAAAAGAGTAATCACAAAATTACCTGCAAAAAGACAAACATTATTTTTCTCTGCTACCATGCCAAACGAAATACAATCATTGGCAAATAGTATTTTAACCAATCCCGAAAAAGTAGAAGTAACACCAGTATCATCTACTGCCGAAACCATTACACAATCTTTGTATTATGTAGAAAAACAAAACAAGGCATCGTTATTGGCATTTATTTTATCAGACAAAACGATAGAAACTGCATTGGTATTTACCCGTACCAAACACGGTGCAGATAAAGTAGTAAAAGATTTGGTGAAGCTAGGTATTAGTGCAGAAGCTATACATGGCAACAAATCACAAAATGCAAGACAACGTGCATTGAGCAATTTTAAAAATAGAAGCACCCGTATTTTAGTAGCAACAGATATTGCAGCTCGTGGTATAGATGTAGATGATTTAACGCATGTAATCAATTACGAATTGCCAGATATTGCAGAGACGTATGTGCATCGCATTGGCCGTACTGGTCGTGCTGGCGCAAGTGGTATTTCGTTTTCTTTTTGCGAAGCAGAAGAAACAGAATGCTTACGAGATATTCATAAATTGATAGGCAAGCAAATTCCTACAAATACAAACCATCCTTACCATGTAACTTTTAATGGTATTATGGGCAGGCCAAAACAACAGCAACGTCCACAAAGACCTCAACGTAGTTTTGGTGGAAACTCTGGTGGTGGTGGAAGAAGCGCTGGTGGAAATACTGGCAGACCAAAACAAGGTGGCGGTGGTAGAGCGCCAAAAGAATATAGCAGTGGCTATAGTGGTAGAAGATAATTTTTCTAATTTTTTATAAAACATTTGGGGCTGTGAACTTTCACAGCCCTATTTTGCTTTTGTTCGGGCTATCCGTTACAACCTACGCTACGCTTCGGTTTTCACTTCTATCCCGCAGCTCTTCATCAAAATATCTTTTTTCAACTTTTATTGTGCAATAGAATATAATATTTCAAGAAAAATTACTTCTTTTTTGCTATGTGCTTTTTCGTTTTTAACAACTCTAAATCTTTACCTAAAGCTTTTAACAATCGAGCAGTGTCTTTTCCATCAATTGGGCAAATCAATATTTTTTTTGTATGCGAGTTAGAAAACAAATGGTCTTTAAGCGCTTCAATTACATCTGGCTCAATTTTATTGACATGCTGCACTATGTAAAGCTGAGCAGTTGTGTTTTTTGCAAGTTTTAGTAATTGGTTGCCGTTTTTTCCACAATCCGAAATCTGTAGAGTCTTTTTAACTCCTCTGCCCTTAAACATAATAGCAGTTTGAATTCGCTTTCGATTAATAATTACATTATTTGTAAACAAGTCTCTAGTTTCTGCTCCTGAATCTTGCTCTTTATAGGGCTCATTTAACACGTCCAAAAACGCATTTTCAACATCATCTTCCAAAAACGCAGACTCAAAATACTTTTTATCTATCTCTTTTTCATCTACTTTTTTCAATAGCTTTTTGAAATTATCTATGTCATCTATTGTAATGATTTCAATTTCCTTTAATGATTTCTTTTTTTCAATACTCTCACAAATAACCAATAATTCCTGAATTATTTTACTTATTTGTAAAACATCATTCTTAAAATCATCTTTAGTTGGAAGTAGGGGTTTATTCGTACTACTATTAAAGTTCTCAATTTTAAGAGCTGACAGCTCTAAGCCATTATTACGAAGGGTCCAGACTACCCAAGAAACCCAACTGCTAAATTTTATATGAAATGTACTTGTTTCACTAAAATCAGAAAATGACCACCGATTTGATAATTTAAGACCTTCCATTTTACAACTTTCTCCTTCTTTTATTAAAGTAATTAGCCTATCAGTTAACGGTTCAAAATTCATATTTAATAATTTATTATCATTTTAGGTTTTATGCAATTTAATACTATCCTTACAAGTAAGTTTATCTTTCCAATTTCTAAATAAAAAAGAATTAATTTTAGGGTTCTTAGTATGAAATATTTACACAAATTAATTGGCTCATAATTGGCTCAATTGGCTCATAATACTCATTTAAAATAAAAATACCATGCAACTAAACAAACTCACCCCACAAGAAGAAAACGTAATACTCCAAAAAGGAACGGAACAGCCATTTATTGGAGAATACACAAACAACAAAGAAGCTGGCACGTACATTTGTCGTCAATGCGATGCACCCTTGTACATATCAGAAAGTAAATTTGATAGCCACTGTGGTTGGCCAAGTTTTGATGATGAAATACCCGGAGCCGTAAAACGCATACCCGATGCAGATGGTAGCCGTACCGAAATTGTATGCAACAATTGTGGCGGGCATTTAGGCCATGTTTTTATTGGCGAACAATTTACAGATAAAAATACAAGGCATTGTGTAAATAGCATTTCTATGAAATTTGTAAAAGCATAACATGAACACATACATTGCTATTTTGCGAGGCATAAATGTTGGCGGAAAAAGAATGATAAAAATGAATGCGCTTAAACAACTATTTGCAAGCCTTGGTTTTTCAAATATTGAAACGTATATACAAAGTGGCAATGTATTTTTTCAATGCAAAAAAACGAATGAAGAAAAACTAGCTGCAACTATTGCCAAAGAAATAGAGAACATTTTTTCGTTTGATGTACCCACCATTGTAAAAAATATAGAAGATTTAAAACAAATTATTACAAACAATCCATTTACAAAAGATAAGAAAAAACTGCTAGAATATTTTCATGTAACATTTTTAGCAACAGCTCCAGCCAAAGAAAATATTGATAGCATTACAAAATTAGATTTTGGCGATGATGCTTTTGTTATACTA
This sequence comes from Ferruginibacter sp., assembly GCA_031429575.1. Lineage (GTDB taxonomy): Bacteria > Bacteroidota > Bacteroidia > Chitinophagales > Chitinophagaceae > Ferruginibacter. The sequence continues at coordinate 416 of JANOZW010000385.1, read as the reverse complement.
GACAAAGCCGCTTATTTATATTGTCCAAATAGCTACAGCAACTCTAAATTGACCAATGGTTTTTTTGAAAATAAATTGAAAGTGGTAGCCACTACCCGCAATTGGAAAACTTGTAATGAGTTGGTGAATATTGCGGAAAGGATAATGAAGTAGAATTTATAGAGCCCATGTGTCTGACACCTGCAAAGATATTTTTATTTACAAAGACCCTTCATGAGCTGTCTGACACATATCTACATCTCAAATTCCCAAACCGATTTATACTCGCCATTTTTTTCTACATACATTAAAAATGCATCGTAAAATTTATCTGCAGCAATGGTAGCACTATCGCCAATTACAAATAATTTTTCTTTGGCTCTCGTGATAGCAACATTCATTCGTCGGTAATCTTTTAAGAAACCAATATCGCCATC
>JANOZW010000384.1:0-7205 GCA_031429575.1 Ferruginibacter sp. | reverse complement strand
ATGTATACCAGCAGCACATGCAACAGTCTCGCTGTTTTCAACAGTTTCAGTAATGGATACCCTTGCTTATACACTAATGCGCCTTCAGAAAACTCAAGAGAGTTTATTGGGTTAACACCCGGCGGTGAAGTCTATATGAGGGTTTATCGTAGGTTTAGCAATACAGTCGCTTTTGCCAATGGTGCCATAAAAATTTGCGTAAGCAATAATAATGTATTGACAGATGATCCATGCAGTGCAGGATTTTTTCCAGTAGATGCACAAGACCCATTAGGGCAAGATTGTGTACCCGTAACATTTTACAACTGGGCAGCGGCTACACTTACACCAGCCATTCCAAATCCTTCTTGCATTAACCCTATGCCTCCTGCTAATGTAAGAGATGTTTGGTTTAAACTAAGGGTGCCAGCAAGTGGTAAATTACGAATTAATCATACTTATAATGGCACTACAATGGCAGCTTATACAGCTACTGCTTGTAATGGAACATTTACGGAGCTTGGTTGTACTTTCTTTGGCCTTAACTGGACTAACCTTGTGCCCAATAGTATTGTTTACATCCGAATGTTTCGTTACACAGGCACTGGTGGAGTACTTACAGATGGGAGTGCTAAAATTTGCGCAGCAGTATCCAATCAAGTGCCAGTGGCTGATAATAATACTGGTAAAGTAGGAATTGGTATAGATACGCCTTTTGCTAAATTAGATGTAGTAGGTAATGGTTTGTTTCGCTCTACTCTTACTACGCTGGGCAACTTGGAAACCCGTGGCGATTTAATTGTAGCAGGGAATATTTTGTCAAAATATGGCAATACAAAATTGCCAAACAATACTTCTGTTGGCGGGCAACTATCATTGGATTCTTTGGCTTTTAGTAATCGAAGTGGTAATCATATTTCTTTGTTTGGCGGTTTAGGCAGTGTTGGTCAATATGGCTTTGGTATTCAAAGTAGCTTATTGCAAATGTATTCAGATGGGCCATTTTCGAGTATTGCATTTGGTTCAGGAAATAGCAATGCCTTTTCTGAAAGAGTAAGAGTTGTAAACCAAGGTGAGTATGGTTTGCAAATGACAGGAAGGTTGCAATTAAGAACTGGTACACAGTCTGCAGGGCTTTGGTTAAACAATACAGCCAATACAGTATCTACTGCATTTATTGGTATGTCAAGCGATAACCAAGTTGGGCTGTATGGATCCACAGGCGCCGCTTGGGGGCTTTCCATGAATACTACTACAGGTAATGTAGGTATTGGTTTAAACGGTGCAGCAGCTCAGGCACCGCTGCAATTTTCTAATGCGCTTGGGCTTACAAAAATATCTTTATACAAAGGTACTTACGGCGATGTTGGCATAGGTGCTTATGGTGGTGAACTAAGGTTGCAAAATGATATACCCAATGGCAAAGTAAGTATGGGTGTTATTGAAACCACAAGTAGTTTTACCGAACTAGCAAAAGCCGAACGCAACGGTGCTTTTGCATTTTCTATCTTAGGCAGCCTTTGGGTAAATGGCACCACTTATGCCAGTGATGCTCGCTTTAAACAAAATATTACCCCAATAGATTCTGCCCTAAAAAAACTAATGCAAATAAATGGCGTGGAGTATGAAATGAAAACAAAAGAGTTTTCTAAAAATCATTTTACCGAAGGCAGACAAATGGGTTTGATAGCGCAAAATGTAGAAACTATTGTACCCGAAGCAGTCAATGAAAAAGATGGGTATAAGGGGGTGGATTATGCAAGATTAATACCGCTTTTGATTGAAGCAGTAAAAGAACAAAATAAAAAAATAGAATTACAACAAATAGAAATTGATAACCTTAAAAGAATAATACAAAGCAGATAAATTATGCAGAAATAAGCAAACAATTATTTACATGGTTTTTAAAATATCCCTTTTTTAGGGGAGTAATATGTTTATCTAGCACACTTACATTTGTTTTTGTAAACTCATCGTTTTAAACATAAAATAAAAATGTATGAAAAAGTTATTACTAATTATACTTATTTTTTTATGCCAAATTTTACAAGCGCAAAACATTGGCATTGGCACGGCTACTCCTGCTACTAAATTGGATGTGGCAGGCACAAATGGATGGAACGTTTCAGCTGGCGAAGGAGATGTACGAATTGGTAACCCATCCTACAGATTAAAGTTTGGTGTAGCATTAAGTGGTGGAGGAGCAGGTGCTGCAAATATTATGCAGTATGGGCAGCCTGGCGGGTTTAATGTGTTATCGCTTGGTGCACAAGGCAACCAGATATTGTTTGTAAATGGAGGTTCTGCATCCGTTGGTGTTGGTACTAGTTCTCCTAGTAGTTTGTTACAAGTAAATGGAACAACAACTACTAATAATATTATTTTAAATGGAACAGGCAATGGTAATGCAAACGATTTTTTAATTAAGTCTAATGCAAGCGGATTGGTAGCTGCACGCAAAGGTCATGGCGGTTTGGGTCTAAATTATTTAATATGCTTAACTGGCGTTTTTGCTGGTCCCAATAATCAAGGTCCAACAAGTGATGCGTGGATTGGCGAAATAAAATTATTTGCTGGAAATTATGCCCCGCCAGGTTGGGCTTTTTGTAATGGGCAGTTATTAACTATAGCAAGTAACACAGCATTGTTTGCAATTATTGGCACATACTATGGTGGAAATGGCACTACACATTTTGGTTTGCCAGATTTGCGTGGAGCAGCACCTGTTGGTTTTGGAACACCAGCGGCGGGAGGTAATACATGGGATTTAGCGGAAAGAACACAATAGAAATATTTAAACGAATGTACTGTTTTATACATTAAAATATTTCTAATAAAACAATGCATAATTACTATTATAAAAATTGTACAATGAAAAAAATCATCATCATTTTTATGCTAGCATTATTTGCTACCATAAATACCCAAGCACAGCTTTTTAATAAGCTAAAAGAAAAAGCAGCCAAGGCTTTGGAGCCTAAAAAGAAAACAGAAACCACAACAGCTACCGAAGAGAAACAAGAAGCAACAGAAGAAGCACCTGCAAGTGCTAAAAAAACAAAAGCAAAATGGCAACCGACTTCAGATTGTAGTAGGTTATTTACATTAGAAAAAGGAGAAAGCTTTTTTTACGACGAAACAAAAGTGTTTTATGGAAATGGAAAACTGAGTACGGCTTTTGTAGTAAGCAATAAAAGTTACGAATATTTTTTAATTGAAGATGGTAAACGTACAGGGCCATTTAAAGAAGCCCCTGTAAAACAAATGAATATTGTTTCTGATAAAAAAAATAGCGAAGAAGATAGTGGGAATAATAATAATGATGATGATAAAATTGAAATGGGTGGCGATAAGAAAGATCCTGTAGCGCAGCAATACAGTAAAACAATTAGCAATAAATTATACATAGTTTTTAATGGCAAAAATTTTGGGCCGTATGATTTTGTTGGCAAAATGAAAGTATCTCCTGACAAAAAAAGGTTTTGGGCATCGGTAGTAATTGGTGGAGCATCTGCCATGACAGCAAAAATGGGCATGGGTAATTCTTTTTTGGTAAATGAAGCAGGTATAAAACAAAAAGGAGGCGATCAAAATAGCTTTGCTATGAAAATGATGATTAGCCCAAATTTTTCTGCAGCAGCTTTAAGTATTATGGATAATGCGGGGCAAAAAGTAATGACCATCTCATCATCAGGTAAAAAGCAAGAGGGTAGTGTGGCAGATTTATATGCTGATGGAAAATCTACCATGATGATTGCTAATAATGGTGATATTATTTCTATTCCATCACAAAGCCCTACACAACTAATGGTAAATGGGGATGAGGCGGCTAGTTTTAAAATACCGATAGTTCATATGAGTCGGCTCTTTTTAATGAGTGATTACAAAAAATCGGTTTATTATGCCAAAGGAAAATTATACAAAGGCGATGGTAGTGAAGAAAGTTTATCGGGTGTAACCTTCCCTAAGTTTGTAGCTGAAAATGGACAAGCTACTATTTGTTATTACAAAATTCATGAAACCGAAAATGGCGACAAAGATGTTTATCTATGTAAAAAAATATTATAAGGGTTTTATTTTATTGGCTCTTTGCATTACACTTTATACTGTATTTGTTTTTGCAAAAGAAAGATATAGTAGTGCTGATTTTGGTAAAACTTTTGGCAAAAAAGCTAACGAGGCAGAAAGCAAAATAAAATTAATGCAAGCGTCATTTCAATTGTGTGCTACACTTTGTAGTGAAAAGCCATTGTTTATGCAAAGTATTGTCTTTCCCGAAGTAATGCGATACAGTAGTTTAAAGGATGGTATAGAAACCGAAAGCTTGCGCACATTGTATGTGCAATTTGGTGAAGAGTATGCCAATTTTTCTATTGGCATTTTTCAAATGAAACCAACTTTTGCAGTACAAGTAGAAACAAAAGCTAAACAATTTTTATCTGATAGTATTTATAAAGAGCTACAATTGTCGTATAAAAATGCCGGTGAAGAAAATATACGTAGCGAAAGAGTAGAACGATTGCAAGATGAGAATTGGCAAATGATATATTTAACAGCTTTTATACTTATTTGTAATGAGCAGTACAAAAATAAAATATTTGTAAGCGAAGTTGAGAAACTACAATACTATGCTACGGTTTATAATGTAGGTTTTGATAAATCTGATGAATACATGTCAAAAAAAATAAAAGAAGCTAATTTTTATGTAGAAAGTGGTATGCCCGATAAGAAATTTAAATATGTGGCAATAGCTACCTATTTTTTTAGGAAGCAACAAAATAAATAGTTTTATCTTTTTTTTGAAAAATAAAAAATTGGAATAAAAATTGATATGTATATTCCGTTGCCAAAATTAATCCTACAAAAAATCTCAAATATCCCCTTTTTCGGGGATGTAAAATACCCTTTGAAACCTAGAATTTTACATCATCAATCAATTTAAAAATTTTAGTCATGAAAAAAATTATCCCTTTTGTAATCATTGTAATTTCTTTATTATCTAGTTTGCAAACTAGTGCCAAAATATGGCGAGTAAACAATAACCCAAGCCTCGATGGAGATGTGCTACAAGCAAGTACATTATTTGACAATACCAATAATGCTACCAACCCCGAGGCTGCAGCAGGAGATAGTGTTTATTTTGAACCATCTGCAACAACTTACAATGGCTTTGATGTAAACAAAGCTAATATTGTAATACTTGGTTATGGTTACTTTTTAGGAAGTAATCCAGGGTCTCAAGCAAATGCAAATAATAGCCGAGTAAATGATATTTTCTTTCAAGTAGGTTCTACGGGTTCTAGTGTAAGTGGTATGGAAGTGGTGAGTTCTGGTATTTTTATTTACACAAGTAATATTACTGTTACTAGATGTAAAACACAGAATGTTTATCTTTCTAACCTGACGAATGGTACTGGTATCAGAATTGATAAATGTTATATCGTGAGCGGGTTAAGTGAAAGCGGTATAGCCGCAACTGTAACCAGTATTACCGTTTCTGTAGAAAACTGTATTTTTTCAGGTGTTGGAGACGGAAATTTTATAACAGGCGTAAATTTATCTAACAAAATAAGAGGCTTATTTAGGAATAATGTAATGAATTATTGTAGCGTATTTTATGCGTTTAATTTTTATGTGGCAAATAATATATTTACATACCAAACAAATTTTGGTTCTGTTAGTAATAGTGGTAACAATGTTTTTAGAAATAATTTATTTAGTTTCCCCATAACACAAGCGGCCTATGCTCAAGTAGGTGGTAATACAGCACCCAATAGTGGTAACGTATTTGCAGTAAATATGGCCAATGTTTTTAATGGTGTGCCAGATAATGTATATAATGGTACTACTGTTTTTAATAATTATATTTTAATCGGGGCATTTACACCTGAGAGCCGTTATGAATTGAAAGCAGGTAGTACTGCATTACTTGCAGGGGAGAGTGGTACTACATTTGGAGCGGCTACGGTTACTACACCCAATTGTGGAGCTTACGGTGCTACCGATCCATATCGCAAGGGCGGTTTCCCTGCTATACCACGTATTTATTCATTAACAGTGCCTGCCAGTGTGCCTAACGGTGCACCTAATATGACAATAGCTGTAAGCAGCAGTAGCAATAATTAATTTTTTTCATCCTTTAAAATAAACTAAGATGAAAAAAATATTCATAACCATCATCGCATCGAGTATGTTCGGCTCTGTGTATGCGCAACAGCCCACACAAGATCCATATCCTGATGCTCCTGCTGCTGTAAACATTAATCAATATGCATTGTATATTGATAGTGTAAGTAATGTAAACGAACAGCTAAAACCCTTTGCAGCTACTAATAATAATACAGTTGCACCAACAGCTATAAGTCTTACAGGCGTTATATCTGGTGTACATCAACTGTATGTAAAAGTAGTTGACATTAATGGCAAGCCATCTATATTCAACATTGGTAATTTTTATATGGAAGGCGATAATTTATATCAAAATGCACCGCCATCGGCTAACAATATAAATAAGTATTCTTTTTATATTGATAGTGTAAGTAACGTAAATGAACAGGCGCAATCATTTGCAGCTACAAATATTAATACGACTGCACCTTCTCCCATAAGCCTTACTGGTGTAGTTTCTGGTGTGCATCAATTGTATGCAAAAGTTACGGATGTTGCTGGTAAGCCTTCTATAATAAACGTTGGTAATTTTTATATGACTGGAGACAATTTGTATCAAAATGCACCCGCTATTGCAACTAATGTAAATAAATATTCTTTTTATATTGATAGTGTAAGTAATGTAAATGAGCAAGTAAATTCTTTTGCGGCAACGAATAACAATACAGCAGCACCACCGGCCATAAGCCTCACTGGTGTGAACTCTGGCGTACATCAATTGTATGCAAAAGTTACAGATGTTACCGGCAAACCATCGATAATGAACATTGGTAATTTTTATATGGAGGGCGATAATTTATACCAAAATGCACCACCTGCTGCCCTTAATATTAATCGCTACGAATTTTATATTGATAGTGTAACCAATGTAAATATACAGCCATTGAGTTTTGCAGCTGGTTTAAATAATGTTACACCTAGTACCAACATCGATTTAGCAGGGGTAATACCTGGCGTACATTATTTATACGCAAGGGTATTTGATGTAAACAATAAACCCAGCATTGTAAACCTTGGTAGCTTTGCCATGGAGCAAATTTTTAGGTATCAAAATGTAG
>JANOZW010000383.1:0-5656 GCA_031429575.1 Ferruginibacter sp. | reverse complement strand
CTAAATCCCACCATTTACTAACTATCCTCTTACGGCATAATATTTTTCACCACTTTTATAATATCAATGGAATATCAAACAAATATCAAATTATTCTGTAAAGATTTAGTTTAGTTATCTATTTTTTGATTTGTGAAAAATGAAAAAAATCACCCAAATAGGGGATAGGAATAGAAATTGCTTAATTATACTTTTGCTTCTTTAAAAAAATCAAATTATATAAACATAGTATAATTAGTTTAAATATGATTAAAATTATATATTTGAGTAATTTTTAGATGATAACACATTGAAGTAAATAGTATTTTTTTAACCACTTATTTAAAACCGCTGCTTAAAATCAGTTTTATACCTTTTAGAATTAATATCCCCCAAATGATTTTTATATTTTTTTGTATAAATATTTAGTTTGATACCTATTGAAAGTTCACTTCTTAGCCTTTATGAAGATGTATTTCTTCATCATTAAAAACACAAGCATGAAAAGAAACCTTACACTTGCTCTTATGAGCATGGCGCTGCTCTTTTGCATAAGAGGTCAGGGTCAAAGTATTACTCCTTTTACATTGAATGCCTCTGGCGGCACTTTCGACAATCCATCTTCTTACACAAGGTATGAATGGAGTTTTGGTGAGCTTGTGCTCACTGATACATATACTGCCCCAGGTGGCAATCTCATTCTTACACAAGGAATACTACAACCTTGTACTGATAAAGTATCTGGAGAGTACGAGATGTTACTATTTGGAGTAAATGAATGGAAAATTTTTCCCAATGTAACTACTGGAAAATTTGAATTAGACTTTTTTCTTATCACCCCTGGGCAAATGGAATTACAACTTACCGATGCCATGGGTAGGGTAATTAACACCCGAAGATTTCAGTATCACTGTTGCGATCGTATAGAACGATATGACATTAGCAATATGCCATCAGGTGTCTATTTTATAAATGCACGTTTTACACCTGAGCGAGGCAATATAGCAGAAGTATTTAGGGTAAGAAGGGAAGGTACATTTAAAGTAGTAAAAGCAAGGTAACAGTTTGCAGTTGGCAATTTTCAGTTGGCAATTTACAAAGCCCTTAACCTTGAACTTTCAACCTTGAACCTTGAATTTATTATTCAATTAATTAAAAATTAAAAAACATAAACAATGAAAAAAATATTATTACAATTATGTGTAGCGTTACTGTTTGTATCAGCTGCATCAGCACAGGCTCCAGGGATATTTAATTACCAAGCAGTAGCAAGAAACTCAGTAGGCAATGCACTAGCAAGTAAAAATATTGGCGTTAAAATAACCGTACACGATGGTTCAGCAACTGGACCAACAGTCTATAGCGAAACAAGAACATTAACGACAAATCCATTTGGATTATTTAATGTACAAATAGGTAGCCCTGGTGCTAGCAATGTTAGTGGAACAGTTGCTGGCGTAAACTGGGCGACTAGTACAAAATTTTTACAAGTAGAAATGGATCAAAATGGTGGTTCGGCTTTTGTTGATATGGGTACTACACAATTAGCAAGTGTGCCTTTTGCACTTAATGCTGCGGGTGCAGCTCCAATAGGTCCTGCGGGTGGAGATTTGTTAGGTAGTACGTATCCAAATCCTACAATTGCCAACGCAGCAATTAGCACAGGTAAAATAGCAGATGCCGCAGTAACTACAACAAAACTTGCAGATGGTTCGGTGACCTCTGCTAAAATAGCAAATGGAGCAATAACCTCTCAATTAATTACAGTCCCTTTAATTAAAACACAAGCAGATGCAGGAGCATTAATTGATATGACTAACAGTGGCGCAGGTATTGCTGTTTCTGGCACCAACACAGGTACAGGTTTTGGTGGTTTGTTTCAGGTAAACAATGTTGCAAGTACGGCAGATGGTTTAAGAGCTACTACAAATGGTACTGGAGCAAGCTGGGCCATTCGTGGCATAAGTACAGGTACAAATGGTGCAGGTCTTTTTCAACAAACCAATGCTACCAATACTTCTAATAATTTACAGAGTAACCAAGCTGGATTGGGAAGAGCTGGTTTATTTAATGCAACCAACGCTGCTAGTACTGCAAATGCTGTTGACATAAACGTAGCAGGTACAGGCTTTGCATTAAGAGCAGCAAGTAGTAATGCTGCACCTAAAGCATTATTAACTGCTGGCGGTTTACAACTAACAGGTATTGGAGAAGCGGCTAACAGAGTATTGGTTTCTGATGCAGCAGGTAATGCTACTTGGCAAGCAGCGGGAGCATCGGGTGCTATTACAGGTAGTGGTACATTAAATTTATTACCTAAATGGACACCTAGTGGTACAGTGTTAGGAAATTCAATGTTGTTTGATGACGGAAATAGTGTTGCAATGGGTACAACATCACCAACACATCGTTTCACCGTTAATCATACAGGCTCAACAGGTATTGGTATCAATTCTACTTCTGGTTTTTCTGTGTTGGATATAAACGCAGCAAGCGGAGATGCAGCATTGCGTTTTGCAAATGCGGGTGTAAACCAATGGAACATGCGCAATCGTCCGGCCGACAATTACTTTGAATGGTTTGAACTTGGTGGTGGCGGTAGTAGAATGGTAATACAAGATGCTACTGGTAATGTGGGTATTGGAGAAACCGCTAACCCTACTTACAAATTAGATGTATTGCATGGTGGTTCTACAGGTATTCGCAGTCGCTCGAGTGCTAGTTTTTCTGTAGTAGATATAGATGCACAAAGTGGTGATGCTGCATTGCGTTTTGCAAAAGCAGGTGTAAACCAATGGAACATGCGAAACCGCCCAGCAGATGATTATTTAGAAATATTTGAACTTGGTGGTGGGGGAAGTAGAATGGTAATACAAGATGCAACTGGTAATGTGGGTATTGGAGAAACCACAAACCCAACTTATAAATTAGATGTATTGCACGGTGGTTCTACTGGAGCACATATAAAATCAAGCGCTAGTTTTTCTGTAGTAGATATTGATGCGCAAAGTGGAGATGCTGCATTGCGTTTTCAAAAAGCTGGTGTAAATCAATGGAACATTCGTAACCGCCCAGCAGATGATTATTTAGAAATATTTGAACTTGGTGGTGGTGGAAGTAGAATGGTAATACAAGATGCAACTGGTAATGTTGGTATCGGTGAAACAACAGCACCTGCTTACAAGTTGGATGTATTGCATGGCGGATCAACAGGTATCCGCAGCCGCTCTAGTGCTAGTTTTTCTGTGGTAGATATAGATGCTCAAAGTGGTGATGCTGCATTGCGCTTTCAAAAGGCTGGGGTTAATCAATGGAACATGCGTAATCGCCCAGGCGATGATTATTTTGAAATATTTGAACTTGGTGGTGGTGGTAGTCGTGTAGTTATTCAAGATGCTACAGGTAATGTTGGTATCGGTGAAACAACAGCTCCTGCTTATAAATTAGATGTACTACATGGGGGGGCAACAGGTATTCGTAGTCGCTCTAGTGCAAGTTTTTCTGTAGTTGATATAGATGGACAAAGTGGAGATGCTGCATTGCGTTTTCAAAAAGCAGGTGTAAACCAATGGAATACTCGTAACAATCCTGGAACAGACGATTATCAAATTTTTGAACTTGGTGGTGGTGGTGAAAGAATGCGGATTGAAAATACTACAGGTAAAGTAGTCGTTAATGGAGATTTTACTGCTGTAGGTGTAAAAGCATTTACCATGGATCATCCACTTGACCCAACCAATAAAACCTTGATGCATGCTGCTATTGAAAGTAACGAAGTATTAAATTCTTATAGTGGCACTGTAACAACAGATGCAAGCGGAAAAGTAATGGTAAGTCTTCCAGATTATTTTGAAGCAATCAACAAAGATTTCCGCTATCAGTTAACTGTTATGGGCACTTTTGCACAAGCAATCATTAGCAAAGAAGTAAGCAACAACAAATTTGAAATAGCCACCAATCAACCAAATGTAAAAGTAAGTTGGGAGGTAAAAGGGGTACGTAATGATGCTCACATGCGCAAATTCCCTTTTGTAGCTGTGGAAGAAAAATCGGCAGCACAAAAAGGGCAATACATAGATCCTGCTGCTTATAGCCAAACAGAAAGTAAGAGAATATCTTACTCAAATGTATCAGGCTCTTCTTTGGAAGATGTAAAACCAGTTGCAGCAAAAGTTGCTAACCCTGCCAATCTTTCTGGTGGTAGTTTGCAAGATGCACCAGTTGATAAATCATCTTCTAAAAAAGCAGATGTAAGTGGTAGTGTTCTAGATATGCCAGTAGCTGCAAAATCTACAAAAGTTGCTGACGTAACTGGTAGTGTGGTAGATGAAGTAAAAAAAGTAGATAAAAAACCAGTAGCAAAATCTACTGAAAAAGGAAGTACAGAAGAGTAATTGGTCGCATTTAAAATTATAGATTCGTTAAAATAGAGGTGACAGCTTTATTATATACTTTTAATCTTGAAAGAACTTGTAAAAAAGGTGTCACCTCTTTCGATAATTTTAAATGTATTCAGAGTAATTTTTGTTAAATACTTTCTTAATAACTTGCAGGCATGAAATATTTCATGCCTGCTTTTTTATGTTTAATTTTTTGCGCAAATGTATTTGCACAAAAATCTATCGATACTACCATCACCGTTGGAAACAAAGTAATAACCCTTGGCGAAGTAGTGGTAAATAACAAATTGAATGTGCCCACATTTATTGAAAAAATAAAAAGCGATACGAGTTTTTACAAAGCATTTCGCAATCTGCATATCGTAAGTTTTACTGCCATTAACGATATTCGTATGGTGGATAAAAAAGGAAATTCAGATGCTTCTCTTTTTAGCCATACAAAACAACTCGTAAAAGATGGTTGCAGAACCATGCAAGTAATATACGAAACGGTTACTGGAGATATGTACACAGATACAAAAGAATTTAATTACTACACAGCCAATATGTATGCTTCGCTTTTTTTTACAAAGGGAACTATTTGTGGTGAAGATAATATTGTAAAGGGAAGAGAATTTTCTACAGAAGGTAAAACTGGAATGGAAAAACATAAGGAACAATTAAAAATGCTTTTTTTTAACCCTGGTAAACGCATAAATGGATTGCCTTTTATGAGCAATAAAACTGCCATTTATGATGATGATATTGCCGATAGTTACGATATGCAAATAGATTGGGAGCGGCACAACAATACCGACTGCTATGTGTTTAAGCAAAAAGTTAAAGATGATAAAAAAGGAACTGTAGTGGTAGATGAAATGACGACATGGTTTAATGATAGTACATACGAAGTGATAGCTAGGAATTATTCTTTAAGTTATAATGCAGCCGTGTACGATTTTAAAGTAAGTATGGAAGTAGAAATGACAAAATTTGAAGATCTTACGATTCCATCATTGATAAAATACAATGGCAATTGGAAAGCCATTTTTAAGAAACGAGAAAGAGGAGTTTTTACAGCTACGTTGTCCGATTTTAAAAGGTAGGTTGAAAAGTTGTTGAAGATTACTGAAGGGTTGAAAAGTTTTCAAACGTATGAGGCTGTTCCAAAACAAAAAAGGGGCAGTCTCATTTTTATGTATTTTATTTTGTGGTAACATGGCAAAAAATATTTCTATTCGATTGTAGAGCGTTTGATTTTTGAAAAAGTTAAAAAAGTAGCCTTTTAGGCTGCTTTT
>JANOZW010000382.1:0-10830 GCA_031429575.1 Ferruginibacter sp. | reverse complement strand
GACTTTGTACAATGCTCATATGCTCAAATATACTACAAACAAATGTTTTTTTCTAATAGAAAATAGCGAAGGATGGAAAGTTGATAAAAAAGTGATATTGCAATCGTTTGTTGGCATAAAAAAGCTCCGCCAATAAAGGAGTTTTTTTATGGAATAACTTTAAACATTTATTATTCAGTAATGGTATGCGGATCAATTACAAGTAAACCATCAACATGTATAAAATCTTTTGTATTATTAGTGATGAGTATTAAGCTATGTACTACAGCTGTTGCTGCAATAATGGCATCAGCAAGTTTCATTTTTCTATTCTGCTTTCTAATTTCTATTGTTTTTAATGTTACCTCTTTACTTAATTGCAATACAATTGCAAGATCAATAAAACCCTCAATGAGTGGCATTTTTCAGGAATTTCATGATAAGTTAAAACTTCAATTTCTACTACAACTGAAATAAGAAAACTGGTATTGATAATTTGCTCAACAAATATTTTACCTGCTTCAGGAATTCTATTAGAAAATAAATGAGAAATTACATTCGTATCTATTAAATATTCCTGTACCATTCTGCACGAATTTTATTGATGTGATTATCAAATTCTTCTCCTTCTTCTTTATTCAATATTCCAAAAAAATCAGAAGGCTTTTTTTTAGATAATACGGTTGAGGTAGTTGTTTTTATTTCTTCATCAATATAAAATAATACGGGTACTTCCTTACCAATATAGTCAATTGGCAATGAAACTGCCATATCAAAACTACTCTCTTTTGGCCTTACAATAGTTTGTACCATATCTTTTAAGTTTAATTCACAGTTAATGCTTTGTATTGAAAAATTGTATTGCAAGTTTTAGTGATAATTTAAAGATAGGATTTAGTGATATTTTGCAAAAAACACAAATTGTTCTAATATTCGTTTGTTGGCATAAAAAAACCTCCGATTTTGGCGGAGGTTTTTGAAATATATAATATTTTTTCTTAAAAATTAATTCTTGCTGTTATAGCACTAATCCATCTAGCACTATAATCTGGTTGTGAACTTGTGCTTAAACCATAAGGCTTACCATCATTAGCAGTTTGTGGGCTAAATTGGTATTTTGGCGTTAAATTGGTATTACTTACAAAACCGTTAAAAGTTACTAATTGGTATTGATCATTACTTAGGAAATATTGTTTTCCTGCATTATGATCTAGCATATTTGCAAAATTGAATACATCATAACTTAACTGAACACCATAATTTCTTCTAGCCAACTTAACATTAAAGTCTTGTTGAATTTTAAGATTTAATAAGTTAGAGAATGGCAATCTATCTCCGTTACGTGCAGCATATTGACCTCTATTTTTAGATAAATATTTGTTACCAGAAATATAAGCTTCAAATAAATCTCTTTGTTGTTGTGCACTATAGACTACACCACCAACCGTATTAGGATCAAAAATCATTGTTTGTAATTGAGCTGAAGTAGGAATGAATATTAAATCATTTCCTTCTGTTCTGTTATATCCTTTTACCAAACTATTTCTATATACATAACTAAATGGAGCTCCTGACTGACCTTGGTAAGTCATAGAAATAGTAGTAGATAAATGGTTGTTTGCATACGTAAACTTCTTTGCTACATAAGCAGTAATTCGGTGAGCAGCATCAAAATCAGAAGTTGTTCTATCTAAATTATTTTGACCGTTTACGGATTCCATAAATCTATATTGAGAAGTATTCACACTTGAAGTACCTTCATTTATAACTTGTGAGTTGCCGTAAGCATAGTTTGCATTAAAAGCAAAACCGTTTTTCCATGCTCTATCAAGAGTAAAAGTAACTGTATAAGAATACCCTTTTTTTGCATCAGAGTTCTGTAAAACTAAGATATCATTATAAGGGTTTCTAACACCACTTGGTCTAAGTGGAATAGTGCTTGCAAAAGAACCTCCGATTCCCGTTGCATTTATAGTATCATTAATTTGTCTATTATCAGCTCCAACAGCTGTAAATCTATTAGGGAAGATATTTACGTTCTGATAATTGATCTCATTAATGTTTTTAGAAACAATTAACTCAACCGTAGTTGACCAATTTTTATCTAATTTTTTCTCAACAGCAAGGGAAGTTCTAAAAATTTTAGTTAATTTAAAAGTACTAGCTATTAAGTTAAGTGAACCTTTCGCATCTCTGTTAGGATTCAAACCAAAATCTTGTGGTTTATATTGATTAAACGGATCAGCGTTAAATGATATAGAATCACCACCTGCTCTATTAAATGATCCTACGCTTACGCCATTGTTATTGTAAATTCCACCAGGCCATACCAAAGGAATTCTACCAGTAAATAATCCAAGTCCACCACGAATGGTAACACCTTCTTCAGGGACTTTAAGCGTAAATCCTAATCTTGGAGAAATTGACCAAGGAATATTAGGTTTAATACCAGACTTAGCACCTTTTAAATTGTGGTATTGAGAAACGATTGGTAATGCAGTATTATTGAAAAAAGTATCTTCTATAGGTGTTGTTAAAAAAGAAGTTTTATCAGCACGGACACCTAAATTTATAGTAAGATTGTCATTTGCCTTAATATCATCACTTATGTAAAATCCTAATCTACCAACTCTGAAATTAGCAGCAGCAGCTGTTTGATCACTTGCTAAACCATCTAATAAAGAAACACCTCTTGTATATGTAGGGCCGTTTATTTTTCTGCCAGTAGCAGGATTTATGTCAAAAATGCCATTGGTATTATTATAAAAATTTTGTAAGTTGTTAAACGTATAAGTACCATAAGAATTTTGAATAAAAACGTTATAAGCCGTTGTCAATTCATTATCTGTACCTATTGAAAAAGCATTTTTGCCAACTGTAAATTTGAATGCGTTTTGTAAAGCATAATTTGTTGTTTTTAATAAATTTTGAGTTGAACTAGCATCAGTACCAAAAACAAATCTTCCTGAACCATCAAGAATAGTGACCCTTGGAAAAGGATTTTCAATTGCTCCTCTGTCATCTTTAACACCCGTAATAGTGAAAAGAAGTCTATTACTCATGCCAGAACTTAAATTACTCCTAAGTTCTAAAGCTCCAGATTGTGTCATATTTGGTTGTACATATCCATTATTGTAGAAGTTAATGTTGGTAGAATTACTTGCCGAAACATTATTTCTAAAGCTTTTGTTAAATCTATAACTAACAGAAAGTTTGTTTTTAGCATTTACGTTCCAATCAATTTTTGCAGTATATCTGTTCGCTTCAATTTTTTCAGGGTTATCTAGATATGTACCAGAGTTATAACCATATTTTGATTGTAGAAATGCAGATAAGCTATCAATTGCAGGTATTCTTTTTGTAGTACCTGTATAGCTTCCAAAATCAAAAGACTGGGGTCTAACATCGTTTTGTAACTCTGCTAACACGAAATAGAATAACTTGTTTTTAATAAGTGCACCACTAATTCTGATACCAGTTGTTTTATTTTTAAAATCAGGTAATTTAATCCTCTCATATTCTGTTGTACTTCCTGGTTTTAAAATGGCAACTGGAGATTTTCCTGCAAGGCTTTGATTTCTAAAAACATAATAAGCAGAACCTTCAAATTTATTAGATCCAGAACGAGTTATTGCATTGATACCGCCACCTGTAAAATTACCAATAGATGCATCATAAGGAGAAATAACTACTTGAAACTGATCAACAGCATCAATTGAGATTGGTGACGTACCTGTTTGACCTCCGTTAGTACCAGAACCTGCTAAACCAAATTGATCGTTATTTGCAGCACCATCTATATAGAAAGAGTTATATCTATTGTTTTGACCTGCTATTGAAATACCTCCATCAGCAGAGGTAATTTTAGCTTGTGGCACAAAACGTACAAAATCTTGAATACTTCTTCCAATGGTTGGAAGATTTGCCATTTTATCTTTACCAATACTAGTACTGGCACCTCCTTTTGCATTAGCAGCAGTGGTTCTTGTGCTAGTAACAGTTACAGTTGCAAGACTTGCATTTTTATCAACCAATATAATATTTTGGCTGAATGTTTCTCCAAGAGAAAGATTGGCTACCTCTTTAGTATCTGTAGTAGAACCAACAAAAGTTGTAACAACTGTATATGGACCACCTGGATTCATATTGGAGATTGAATAACTTCCATTCTGACGAGTTTTAGTAGAATACACGGTACCTGTAGGTACGTGTGTTGCAACTACAGTAGCTCCAGTGAGGTTTTGACCTTTTTCATCTTTCACCGTACCCGATAAACTACTCGTTGTTACCTGCGCCTTCATCATAAAAGGCATAGCAAATATTGCTATAATAATAGGAATGATTTTTTTTAAATACATGTTAGTTCTATTTTTTATGCCGCAAAGAAACTAAATCTTTGTCTAATTGCACCAAGTTTTATTAACAAGTTGTTATGAAATAGATAACCCTTTGTAACTTAATCGTAAAAATATAGCCAAAAGTTGCTTTTCGAATAACGAAATTGTTGTTTAAACCAAATAGATAACTAGGTAACTTTGCAAAAAAAACGCATGCTGAATAGTATTGAGGAAGCCATAAAAGATATACAAGCTGGTAAAGTGATTATAGTAGTAGATGATGAGGATAGGGAAAATGAAGGAGATTTTGTAACTGCGGCAAGAAATGTAACACCTGAGGTCATTAATTTTATGAGTACACATGGGCGTGGGCTTATTTGTGCGGCCATTACAGAACAACGGTGTGCAGAACTTGATTTACAACCCATGGTAAGTAACAATACATCCTCACATGAAACAGCTTTTACCGTAAGCATCGATTTGCTTGGTGATGGATGTACTACTGGTATTTCTGCACACGATCGATCTAAAACGGTGCTTGCACTCATTAACCCAAATACAAAACCGGAAGATTTAGGAAGACCGGGGCATATTTTTCCGCTAAGGGCAAAAAGAGATGGCGTACTTAGACGTGCAGGACATACAGAAGCTACCATCGATTTATCGAAACTAGCTGGTTTTGAACCCGCAGGTGCATTGGTGGAAATTATGAACGAAGATGGAAGCATGGCTCGCTTGCCTCAGTTGCGACTCATTGCTACAAAATTTGATTTAAAAATAATTTCTATAAAAGACTTAATTGCCTACAGGCTAAA
Organism: Ferruginibacter sp.; assembly: GCA_031429575.1. GTDB lineage: Bacteria > Bacteroidota > Bacteroidia > Chitinophagales > Chitinophagaceae > Ferruginibacter. The sequence goes on along the minus strand of JANOZW010000382.1, from coordinate 5,699 downwards.
ACACGAAACACTTATTAAAGAAGAAGTGAGAGTAAACATGCCTACTAAATATGGCAATTTTGAATTGTGTGCTTTTACACAAATAAATACTGGCGAAGTGCATCTTGCCATAAAAAAAGGAGAATGGCTTACAGATGAGCCCATACTCGTGAGGGTGCATAGTAGCTGTGTTACAGGTGATATTTTAGGGTCACTTCGATGCGACTGTGGAGACCAATTGCATAGCTCTTTACAAATAATAGAAGCAGAAGGAAAGGGAGTGGTATTGTACATGAACCAAGAGGGCAGGGGCATTGGCTTACTCAATAAATTAAAAGCATACAAATTACAAGAGCAAGGCAGAGATACGGTAGAGGCTAATCTTGAACTTGGCTTTGGTAGCGACCAAAGAGATTATGGTGTTGGTGCACAAATTTTAAGAGCACTCGGTGTTTCTAAAATGAAACTCATGAGCAATAACCCTCGTAAGCGTGCAGGATTATTGGGCTATGGTTTAGAAATTGTAGATACCGTATCTATAGAAATAAATCCCAATGAACACAACGTAAAATATTTATTTACAAAGAGGGATAAGTTGGGGCACGAGATTTTGGAAGGGAAATAAAGCAGTTTGGAGTCGGCAATTTGCAGTGGGCAAAAAAGGTCACAAAGATTGAATTTTTAGGAACAGTTTGCAAACTGCCAACTGCAAACTTGTTTTCAACTGCGAATCGCCACCACCGGATCTAACTTAGCCGCTTGCCTTGCAGGAATAATGCCGGCTAAAATACCTACTACAATACAAATTACGACAGTAGCTATCATTAATGGTACAGAAATAAATACAGGAAACTTTAAAGGTCCAGATAAAACTAAGGTGAGTAGCCACACAAAAAATAATCCGATGGCTCCGCCGATAATGCACATCAGTGCGGCTTCCATCAAAAACTCTAATAATATAGATGAACTTTTTGCACCAATGGCTTTCTTCAAACCAATGATAGATGTTCTTTCTTTTACGGTTACAAACATAATATTGGCAATACCAAACAAGCCCACAATTAGGCTAATACCACCTATAAAGCCACCAACAATATTTAACGTACCAAAAAATCCAGATATTGCTTTGCTAAATGCTTCTACACTATTCAATGAAAAATTATCTTCTTCTCTTGGACTCAGCCTCCTTATCTGCCTCATTATGCCACGTAGTTCTTGATATAATGCATCTGTAGATACACCTGCTTTGCCATTAGCAATTAATATAGGATTCGAATTTTTTTCGTCAAAGATTTGTTTGCAAAATTTGTAAGGCATCATGATACAATTATCGTAATCCCACCCTATAAAATTTTTACCTTCTTTTTTTAATACACCTACAATAGTAAGTCGTTTACCTTTTACCTCCACTTGTTTACCCTCTGCTCTTTCTGCAGAGCCAAATAGTTTTTCCGCATTCTCAAATCCTATTAAACATACACTACTGGCCATTTCAAATTCTGAAGATGAAAAGTAGCGACCACTCAAAAAATCCAAAGGCTGTATAGCAATCTGTGCTTCATTTATACCATACACAGATACGTTTTGCAACATATCACTTTTGTAAGATAAACTTCCGCCAGTTTGAAGTAAAAAAGTAATATCCTTCGTAAGTTCAGATCTTTCTTTTATCATATCCTGCTCCTCGTATTTCATAACAGGCCTTGCCCTCATTTTCCACCAGGGTTTGTCTGGTCCACCGCTGTAATCCCATTTGTCAATATATATGGTATTACTACCAAGCCCATTTACCTCGTTTTGTATATTATGCTCCAAACTGTTTACCGTAGCCAATACACCAATAATACAAAATATCCCAAATGCCACACCTGTAAGGCTTAGCGCCGTTCTCGTTTTATTTACACGCAACTCTTGAAACGTTAATCGCAATGAATTTGATAATATACTAAGCATTTTTGCCATGGCGTAAAGTTAGGAAGAAAATGATGCTGCTAGTTGCCGAATGGATAGTTAATAACGCCGCTTATCATAAAAATAGCAAGGTTAATTTTTAATGAATTCTTCAATGCCTTTGGCATTTAATTATTTTTTGACGAGCAAAGAAGCAGCTATGGTCATCACCGTTGTGTCACTCACTTCATCGACAGACCATTATTCATCTTTTATTATGCAATAGATAGCCAATATCGATTATGCATTTTGAATGTCGAATTTTTGAACCTTGAACCTTGAACTTTCAACTTTGAACCTTGAGACCGTATTCCTACCTTTGCGCACGCAAAAAACAACCATGAAGTATTCAGCAGAAATAAATAGAAGAAAAACATTCGCCATTATATCTCACCCCGATGCAGGAAAAACAACACTAACAGAGAAGTTTTTATTGTTTGGTGGTGCCATACAAACAGCAGGTGCTGTAAAAAGCAATAAGATAAAAAAGCATGCTACTTCCGATTTTATGGAGATAGAGCGCCAGCGTGGAATCTCTGTTGCTACCTCTGTAATGACATTTGAATATGATGGACATCTCATAAATTTATTAGACACACCAGGGCATAAAGATTTTGCAGAAGATACGTTTCGTACACTTACTGCGGTAGATAGTGTGGTGCTGGTGATTGATTCTGTAAATGGAGTAGAGCCACAAACAAGAAGATTGATGGAAGTAATTGCCATGCGCAAAACGCCAGTAATTGTTTTTATAAACAAGATGGATAGAGATGGCAAAAACCGATTTGATTTATTAGAAGAAATAGAGAACGAATTAAAAATACAATTACACCCAATGACGGTGCCAATAAATAGTGGAAAGGATTTTAAAGGCGTGTATGATTTACATAAAAAAAGTTTGGTTTTGTTTACCGCAGGCACTAAGGCAAACGATGAAGCAGTGGTAGAAATTACTGATTTGAATGATAAAATATTGGATGCAAAAATAGGAGAGAAGGATGCCAATACGTTAAGAGAAGATGTAGAATTGATAGATGGTGTGTATGGTGAATTGAACAACGAAGATTATTTAAGTGGAAACGTAGCGCCAGTATTTTTTGGTAGTGCGGTAAATAATTTTGGTGTAAAAGAAATGCTAGATACTTTCGTACGCATAGCGCCCACGCCACGTCCACGCCATACCACCACAAGAGATATTCTGCCAGAAGAAGAAAAGTTTAGTGGATTTATTTTTAAGATACATGCCAATTTAGATCCTAAGCATAGAGATAGAATTGCTTTCTTGCGTGTGTGTAGCGGCAGGTTTGCACGCCACACATATTACAACCATGTACGCTTAGAAAAAGATATGCGCTTTACAAATCCATATAGTTTTTTGGCTCGACAAAAAGATGTAATTGAAGAAGCTTATCCTGGCGATGTGGTTGGTTTATTTGATACAGGAAATTTTAAAATTGGGGATACATTGACAGAAGGAGAAAATTTTTATTTTACTGGTATTCCAAGTTTTTCGCCAGAGATATTTAAAGAAGTAGTAAACAAAGATCCATTAAAAACAAAGCAACTAGAAAAAGGCTTAAACCAATTAACAGACGAAGGCGTAGCACAATTGTTTACGCAATTTGGTGGGAATAAAAAAATAATAGGTTGCGTAGGCGAATTGCAATTTGAAGTAATACAATATCGTTTGCTACAAGAGTATGGTGCATCTGTACAAATGAATTCGTTGCCATTTTTTAAAGCATGTTGGCTTACGGCAAAAGACCCAAAAAAGTTAGAAGACTTTACCAAATACAAACAAGCCAATATTGCCGAAGATAAAGATGGCAATGTGGTTTACCTTGCCCAAAGCGAGTGGTTTTTAAATACGGAAATTTCTAATAATCCTGATATTACTTTTCATTTTACAAGCGAGATGAATAAGGTAGCTCTCTAAATCCCCTGCAATGGGACTTTGAACTTTAAAACTGTTATTCTATTTTATATTTGTTGGAGGATGCAAATTCGTTATCACATTGGTAATAAAGTTATCTTAATACCATCCCTCAATTTCTCTGGTACTTTTTGCTCATCTGCATACTCATTCCATTTATTTACCACTTCACTTACTTGGGTAAATATATGCGCAGCCTTTTTTATGCTCAAAGATTTTGCTACTGCTAGCAAGTCATCTTTGGTAATATTTTCTCTTTTGCCATTTACACTTAGCGATTGTTTGCTCACCCATGGGCTTGCAGGCCTGTAAGCATGGCACACATCATATGCAGGCGATAGTTTCCATGCGGCATTTTCATTCATCACAAAGGCAAAATTTTTGGTATGGTCATCGCAGTTGCGCCCCATCACATTTAGCAACATGCGGCGGTATAGTTGCTCATGTTGTGGATAGGGCAGGTTGAGTATGCGCATTGTTTCAAACAACTGTTCGTAGCTGTACAAGCCCACATCATTAAAATCGTAATGCTGCATGGCGCAAAATGTTTGCACATGTAGTTTGGTATTTTCTGTAGGTCTATCAAAGCGGCGGGTCATAAAATGTGCTCTGTTGTTTTCTTCAAACAGTTTGCATTCCATCATTTCTATTCCACAATCTATTGCCATTTTATGGTATGCCATTTCTACTCTTCCATATCCATTGCTTGCACCTAACTGTTCATCATCCACACCGTCAAATTTTATAAGCCAATGTCTATAGCCTGCAGGTGCATCTGTTTGCCCGCTTTTTACCTCTTTGGTTAATGGATTATATGCAATAATGGCTTTTGCCCTTGCACCACCAGCACTTGTACCTACTTTCAAAATATCTGCCATGGCTTTTTCTTCTTCGGCAGATAAATTGGTCGTGAATGATTTTCGCTCACTTAAAATATCTTGCGCTATTTGTACCATGCTACCAATTTCTATTTTGGTACTGTTGTTTGCTGTTGGTGGATTTACAGGGTTAAATTCTAGTGCCCCCATGCCTCGTTTGCCAATAAAGCAAAGTGTTTCTACAGGATCTAAACTACTTGTAGGTCTGCCGTTTTTTATAAGCCAATTATTTATTAATGCATTACCATATTTATCTGGTAATACATCGGCTAGTAATCCAGGCATGCCTTTGAAAGTATTGCTCCTGCTAAGTTCTGCAAATGAAAATATTTTGCCCTTTGCATTTTTAGCGGGCATTTTTATTGGAGATAAATCAAAACCTGTTTTTAAAAATGAATCTTCAAATTCAAATAAGGCTAAGCCTTTTGTATTGTCATAAGCAACGGCACCTATTTTTTTATTAAATATTTTTATTTGTGCTACGCTATCCATTTTGCAAATTATTTATGAGTGCTTTTACTTGCTCGTTGCCTTTTTTTCTGCTGCATTTCTGCTAGTGCTATAGGACTTATTTGCGTTTGTATTTCAAAAATATTGAGCAAGTGTAAAGCATTTAATGCACGTAATACTTGCACAAAATGAAGCATGCTTGAGCCTTTGCCATTTTCTATTTGTATATACGTGGAGCGATTTATACCACAGGTATCAGCTATTTGTTGCTGTGTTTTGTTTTCGCTAATACGCATTTCTTTTACAAAATTGCCTATCTGTTTTAATATGCCAATATCCGTATTTGTAGCTTCGTTAGTATTCATTTTTAACATATTTACACTACAAATGTACAAATTTATTTATAAATATAATTATTTGTTTATTATTTACTACATTGTTTGTATTTTTAGTATTTAATGTTGTTTATTTTATACAAATAAAATTATTTATAATGTTTATAATTTACA
>JANOZW010000381.1:0-11139 GCA_031429575.1 Ferruginibacter sp. | reverse complement strand
CATATAGTTTTCAGTAAATTTGCATAATAAACTTTTACCATGGCAGATACATTAACTACAGATAAACCAGCACTTACCGCCAAAGATTTTGTAACAGACCAAGAAGTACGTTGGTGCCCAGGCTGTGGAGATTATAGCATTCTTGCACAAGTACAAAAAGTAATGCCTACGCTTGGTATTCCAAAAGAAAATATTGTAATAGTAAGTGGTATTGGCTGTAGTAGTCGCTTTCCGTATTACATGAATACATATGGCATGCATAGCATACACGGGCGTGCAACCGCTGTGGCTAGCGGCCTTAAAGCTAGCAGGCCAGAGCTTAGTGTATGGATTGTAACGGGAGATGGTGATGCGCTTAGTATAGGTGGTAATCATACCATACATTTACTTCGTAGAAATTTTGATGTTAACATTTTATTGTTCAATAATCAAATATATGGCCTTACAAAAGGGCAATATTCACCAACATCAGAAGAAAAAAAAGTAACCAAGAGTACACCAATGGGCAGTATAGACCATCCATTTAATCCGCTGGCACTAGCCATGGGTGCCGATGCTAGCTTTATTGCTCGCAGTATGGATAGAGATCCAAAACATTTGCAAGCTATGCTACTTCGCAGTGCTGCACACAAGGGTGCATCATTTTTAGAAATTTACCAAAACTGCAATATTTTTAACGATGGTGCTTTCGAAATATTTACAGAAAAAAGCAGCAAGCCCGAAGAAGCATTATTTTTAGAACAAGGCAACCCACTCATATTTGGTGCCACACAAAATAAAGGTATAAAGCTAGTAGGTTTTAAACCTGTAATTGTAGATTTAGCTGAAGGTGCTAGCACAGATGATCTTTGGATACACGATGAAAAGGATTTTTACAAAGCGCAAATTCTTATTCGAATGTTTGATGATCCAAGTTTGCAAGGCCATTTACCAAGACCATTTGGTGTTTTCTTTGAAACAGAACGTGCTTGCTATGAAGATGTAATGGCCATGCAGATAGAAGAGGCGAAAGCAAAAAGTGGCCCGGGCGATTTAGATAAATTACTGAAAGGTAGAGAAACTTGGACGATTGGATAATGAGAGTCTCAAATATAAAATAAAGGCGCAAAATTTGAAACTTTTTTGAGTTAATCACTTAGATACAATTGTATCTGTAAGTAAAATCCACAGTTAAAATTTTGCGCCTTTCTTGTCTAACTAATTGTTGCTATATATATTATTATAAATTTGCCGTCTTTAATTTCTTAGGAATTTTTATTGTAAAATCTATTTCTTTTCCTGCACGTTTTGCTTTCATGTTATAAGTAGATTTCTCTGCATTTTCACGTAGCTGCTCACGAGCTTCATCTGTATTGGTAACTTTTGCTCCGCCTATTTCAGTAATAACATCATCTTTTAAAAGCCCCGCCGTTGCTGATGCTGAGCCTTCTTCTACATCCAGTACTTTTACACCATTTCCATCTTCAGTATCTTGTATTTTAATGCCCAATTTTGGTCTGCGAGTGTCTATTAACAAACGTTCACCATCAAAATTAAAATTTCTATTAAAGTCAAAATTTGGATTATTAGGTGGGGTAGGGAAACTAAAAGACCTACTTTTACCATTTGGCATTTTGAAACTGTACATACGGTTTATACCAAAAGAGTTTTTTCTTAGAGCAAGTTTTGCTGTAACATCTTTCTTTTTCCCATCTCTTAAAAAATAAATTTTTGCATTATCATCTGGCTTCATGGCCGATATTACTTCAGATAAAGCAATCATATCATCTATCTTTTTATCGCTTACTTTATAAATAATGTCTTCTTTTTGCAAGCCTGCTTTTTCCGCCGGGCTATCCTTTTCTACGCTTATTATCTTTGCGCCTTCTTTATCTTTTTCTGTATTCACACCAAGGAAAGTTTTAGTTTTTTTACCATTGCCCCATATCATATTATCATTGTCTAATTTGTCAATTTGTATTTCTGATAATCCCTCCATGTTGTCTAATTCACCTAATCCATGGAGCATATCTCCATTAAAATCCATCGTAATTTTATTCCCATCTCTAATTATCATTTTACGATTATTAATGGTAATACCATCTTCTTTAAACTCAGCCATGGGCTTACCATTTATGAGTACTTTGTTACCGGTAATTTCTACCGTTACTTTAGTGTCCTTGTCGCCCCTTTTGCGGATAATTATTTCTTGTGTTTCTTTTTGGTCTTTAGAAGCTGGGCCTTCTTTAATTATTATTTCTTCTTTTTCTATTTTTTCAACTTGCGCATACACAGCTTGCCCAAACATGCTTGCAAAAAGCCAACCTAAAACGGTTAATGTAATATTCTTTTTCATGACGTTATTTTTAAATACGAATAATTTAGTACATCAAATGTAGGCGTATTTTTTGAATTACGAAATATTTCGGAGATTATTTTTTTGCTTTAACATTTTTTTAGAAAAACCTGCTACGAATAACAAGAATATTCATGTTTAGATTTCATTATACTAAAGGCTTACTTCAAAATTAAAGTAAATAAACTCGTAACCCGTAACTCATCAACCCGCAACCACAGCCTTCACAGCATCAATCACCCCCTGCAACCCTCCCACATTCTGCCCACCAGCCGTAGCCAAATTCTTCTGCCCACCACCACCGCCTTGTATTAATCCGCTCACGGTTTCTTTTATCATTTTACATGCATCTAGGTTTTTGGCAACTACAACTGTATCGCTTATACTAATGGCTACATGTGCTTTACCACCTACGTTTGCGCATAATACCACTACATGGTCATGCAAATGATTTTTTAAATCCGTGCACAATTTTTTTAATGAATCTGCACTAGGTACTTCTATAATATCGCCTACAAATGTAACGCCGTTTATTATTTCATCTTTTGTCATCAACTCATTTCTTATACCTACCAATTGTCTTGCTTCTAATGACTCTATTCTTTTTTGCAATAATGAATTTTCTGTTTGCAATGCTTCAATGGCTTTGCTTATTTCTTTTGGATTTTTTAATAATATTTTTACAGTATCTATATCATTAAACGCTGCGTTAATCAATGTTTCAGCAGCTTCTCCACTTACTGCTTCTATTCTGCGTACACCTGCTGCTACAGCACTTTCAGAGTGTAGTTTAAAGAAACCAATTTCACCAGTGTTACCCACATGCGTGCCACCACAAAGCTCAATAGAATAATTGGAATCAATAGTTACCACACGAACCATATCGCCATATTTTTCGCCAAACAAAGCCATAGCACCGGTTTTCATAGCATCTTCTTTGCTCATTTTTTTTATAACTACAGGTATGTTTTCTCTTATTTTTTGGTTTACTAGTTTTTCTACTTGTGCTATCTCATCATCTGTCATTTTAGCAAAGTGGCTAAAATCGAAACGCAAATATTCATCATTTACCAAACTACCTTTTTGGGCTACATGTTTACCTAGGACTTTGCGCAATGCAGCGTGCATAAGGTGTGTAACGCTGTGGTGAATGGTTATTTTGTGTCTTCTATCTGCATTTACCGTTGCTACAACTTCGCCAGATAAATCAGCAGGTATAGTTTCTGCAAAATGTATAATCAAATCATTTTCTTTTTTCGTATCAATAATTTTAACCTCACCCCGACCCTCTCCAAAGGAGAGGGAGCCACTGTCCCCCACTTGCCCACCACTCTCTGCATAAAAAGGCGTTTGCTCTAATACTATTTGATATAATTCTTTTCCTTTGCCACTCACTTTTCTGTAGCGCAAAATTTTTGTTTTTGTTTCTAATGAATCATACCCTACAAATTTCACATCGCCTTCGTTTACAATTTGCCAATCTTCTGTATCCATTGCTGTAGCTGCACGAGAGCGATTTTTTTGCTCTGCTAATGCTTTATTAAAACCTACTTCATCAACTTTTAAATTATTTTCTGAAGCAATTAATGTGGTAAGGTCTATGGGAAAACCAAACGTGTCCAACAATTCGAAAGCAGCATCTCCATTTATTACGCCACTTGCTTTTGATACATTTATCAACTCATCAATTTTTTTCAAACCTTTTTCCAATGTTCTTAAAAATGCTTCTTCCTCTTCTTTTATAACTTTTGCTACAAAATCTTGCTGTGCTTTAAGCTCAGGAAAAACTGTTGCAAATTGCTCTGCAATCACTGGCAATAATTGATGCATGAGCGGTTGCTTATAATCTAAGTAAGAATAATAGTAACGAACGGCTCTGCGTAGTATTCGGCGTATAACATAGCCTGCGCCTGTGTTTGAAGGCAATTGCCCATCTGCAATGGTAAAGCTTATGGCACGAATATGATCGGCAATAACACGAAATGCCACAGCCCCCTCCCAACCTCCCCCGAGAGGGGAGGAGCTAGCTCCGTGCTTAATTGAATCTTCAATTGTAAAATCAGGATTATAAATTTTACCAGTTATTTCTTCCGTTTTTTTTATTGTTCCCGTAAAAACATCGGTATCGTAATTGCTTTTTTTATTTTGAATAACACGTACCAATCTTTCAAAACCCATACCTGTATCCACATGCGTAGAAGGTAAAGGTTCTAATGTGCCATCTTTTTTACGATTGTATTGTATAAAAACATTGTTCCAAATTTCTATCACCTGTGGGTGATCTGCATTTACCAAATCTCTACCTGGTACCAATGCTCTTTCTTCATCTGGGCGGCAGTCCACATGTATTTCGCTGCACGGGCCACATGGACCAGTATCACCCATTTCCCAAAAATTATCTTTTTTATTGCCATATACAATTTGGCTTTCTGGTAAAAATTCTTTCCATTTTGCTAGTGCAATTTTTGATGCTGGAATACCTTCTTTCTCATCGCCTTCAAAAACGGATGCATACAATCTGTCTTTTGGAATTTTATACACGTCCGTTAATAATTCCCAACTAAAACCAATGGCTTCGTTTTTAAAATAATCACCAAAGCTCCAATTACCCAACATTTCAAACATGGTATGGTGATAGGTGTCCACACCTACTTCTTCCAAATCGTTGTGCTTTCCACTTACACGCAAGCATTTTTGCGTATCGGCCACACGTCCATAAGGCGGTATTTGATTACCCAAAAAATAATCTTTAAACTGGTTCATACCTGCATTGGTAAACAATAAGGTGGGGTCGTTTTTTACCACTATTGGCGCAGAGGGTACAATCACGTGTTGCTTACTCTTAAAAAAATCTAAAAACTGCTGACGTATTTCGCTTGATGTCATAAAAATGTTTGTATTGCTTATTTTATTTAAAAGCAACGTTAATGCTCTTTTTTTATATTAATTAGCCGTTATATTTGTATTTGCGCAAAAATAGTTGAAAGGTTTTAATTGTTCAATGGCTAAATTGTTTAATTGTTATCGTCTTTACTTAAAATTTTGGGTAAAAACTGTTGCTACAGAAGCCACAAAGGCGCAGTTTGCTTTTGGATAATTTAATTGTCTATAAAGTTTTCAAATTGTATGTATTTTTCTGTGCTTCTGTGCCATTTGTGGCAAAGAATGCTAATTTGTTTTTATAAATGAAGAAAATAAAATATTTTTATAATACCAACACACTTCGATACGAGAAGCTTTCTACCCCATTGCGGGTAAGACTTTTGCGTTTTTTTGGTTTTTTATCTGCACTCGTTGTAAGTAGCGCTATTGTAATTTACTTATACGATCGCTTTGTGCCAAAACCTACTGATGTACAAGTAAATCGTAAGTACGACTTATTAAAAGATAACTATAAAATATTAAAAAATAAAGTAGGCACATTGGAAGAACAGGTGGCTGTTTTAGAAAAAAGAGATAACGATGTATATCGTTCTATATTTGAGCAAAACCCTTTACCCGACAGTGCTAGAGCAAAGCTTATAGAGAAACAAAAAGAAGTAGATAAAGTAAGTGGTTTGAGTGATGAAGTGCTTGGAAAAGATATAGCAGCGCAATTGAATAATTTAGATGCCCGTATAAAATACCAAATGAATAGCTACGTTGGTATCGAAAAATTAATACAAAACCAAGGAGAAAAAATTGCAAGCATACCTGCCATACAACCGGTAAGCAATAAAGAATTAACGAAAATAGCAAGTGGTTTTGGTATGCGCATTCACCCCATATACGGTATTGCCAAAATGCACAATGGGCTCGATTTTACCGCACCACAAGGCACACCCATTTATGCTACTGGCAATGGTCAAATAACCACAGCAGGCGATGGTAGTGGCGCAGGAAATCATGTAATAATAAACCATGGCTATGGTTACGAAACAGTGTACATGCACATGGTACGTATAAAAACAAGTGTTGGCGCCAAAGTAAAACGTGGCGAAATTATAGGTTGGGTAGGCAGTACCGGCGCAAGTACAGGCCCACATTGCCACTACGAAGTACATGTAAACGGCACACCTGTGGACCCTGTATATTTCTTTTACAACGATCTTAACGCAGAGGAGTTTGATAGAATGTTAAAAATAGCGGCTACAGGAAGTGCGAAGAGTTTTGATTAAATTGCAACCATGGCACCCAAACAAACATCCCTTTTCGATTTTTTTGAAGAACCTGTTGAAAAAAAGCAACAGGAAGAAATTGCTACTCCCGTGCAAGAACCAGAAGTGTTTGTTGTAAATGAAGATCCAATAGAGGTGGAGTTTGTAGAAACAGTTCCGATAACTGAGACACCAATAATTGAAAGCACAATTACAGAACCCATAAAAACTGGCACTAGGGGAAGAAAAAAATTAACAGATACTGCTATCAACGCATCTGTAATAGATGTACCTGAAGATGATGTATTGTTTCAAAAAAAATATTATGGTATTGGCTTGGTAGCAGATATGTTTAAAGTAAATATTTCGCTTATTCGTTTTTGGGAAAAAGAATTTGATATTCTTAAACCCAAATTAAATGGTAAAGGCGATAGACATTTTAGACCTGAAGATGTAAAAAACTTAAAATTGATACATCATCTACTTAGAGAAAAAAAATACACCATCGAAGGTGCAAGAGAATTTTTGAGAAAGAATAAAAAAAGCGAAGAGGTATTTGGGGTGATAGAAGATTTAAAAAAGACAAAATTGTTTTTGAATGAGTTGAAGTTGAGTTTGTAGGGAGTTACGGGTTGTGGGTTGGAAATAAGTTAGCCTGTTTAATATATAACAATTTTGTATGTAACAATTTTGTTACATACAAAATTGTTTGTAATTTTACAGAAATGTATTAATTATGGGAAGACCTTTTAATTATGGAAAAATATCCGAACTGAGTTATTTTACTAACAGAACCAAAGAAGTAAAATGGTTAGAGATGCAAATTAATGCAGGGATTAATTGTATTCTAGTATCGCCAAGGCGGTGGGGTAAATCTTCACTAATATTGCATACTTCAGAAATGATGAAGAAAAAAAATAAAAAACTAGTTTTTTGTTTCATCGATTTATATAACATAAGATCAGAAAAGGAGTTTTTAGAATTATTTTTAACTACAATTATAAAAGCTACGGCTTCATCTTTTGAAGATGCTGTGAGAAATGTAAAAGCAGTTTTTAAACAACTAATTCCCTCTGTGGCATTATCATCAGACCCTAATGCAGAAATTGAATTGTCATTTAATTGGAAAGATTTGCAAAAGAATATAACGGAAGTACTAAATCTACCAGAAAAAATAGCAATAGAGAAAAACATACAAGTGGTGGTATGTGTAGATGAGTTTCAGAATATAAGTTTTATGGATGACGGGATTGCTTTTCAAAAAAAATTACGGGCACATTGGCAAAAGCATCAAAAAGCAAATTATATTTTATGTGGTAGTAGAAGGCATTTGATGATGGATTTTTTTACAAAAAGCACCATGCCATTTTATAGATTTGGTGAAATTCTTTTTTTAGAAAAAATTGCTGAAAGCCACTGGATACCATATATAACAGGTCGTTTTGAAGCGACTAATAAAAAAATTAGTGACTCGTTAGCAATACAGATAGCACAGTTAATGGAAAATCATCCATACTATGTACAACAATTATCACAAGTAGTATGGCAACAAACCAATAAAACAGCCAACGAAAACAACTTTCTCGATGCTATTGAAGAATTGTTAGACCAATATACTATTCTATACCAAAAAGAAGTAGATATGCTCACAAATTTTCAATTAAATTTTTTAAAAGCGTTATCAAATAATGAAACTTCGCTAAATAGCTCTGGGGTTTTAGAAATGTATAATTTAGGTACTTCCGCTAATATTACAAGAATTAAAATAGCCTTACAAAACCATGAAATTATCGATGTATTAGGAAAACAAGTTACTTTCAATGATCCGCTTTTTGCAATATGGTTGAAGAAAAGATTTTTTAAACAAACAATGCCACAATAAACGATAAATATGAAAAGAATAATTACGTTAGCAATAATTGCCAATATTATATCTAACAATGCAAATGCACAAACACCCTATACAAATACCATAAACGAAAAAAAAGAGACAATATTAAATGGCATTATTACAAAATATGCTATCGCAAATAACGACGTACTTAAAACTTGGTATAGCAGTAACCAAACAGCCTATAAGCCCGATGCAGCGGTACTTGCAGCTATGGAAGCCACAAAAGGAAAAGTACAGTTTGTAATATTTGGTGGTACATGGTGTGAGGATACACAATTTATTTTACCAAAGTTTTTTAAGCTTCAAGAGCAAGCAGGCATTGCAGATAATGCCATTAGCTTTTATGGTGTGGACAGAGCAAAAAAAACATTGGGTAACTTAACGGATGCTTTTAAAATTACAAATGTGCCTACCATTATTGTGATGAAAGATGGCAAAGAAGTTGGTAGGGTAGTGGAGTATGGTAAAACGGGTAAGTGGGATGTGGAGCTGGCAGAATTGATAAAATGATAAATCTGGCTGCCGTCAGGCAGGTTATTTTATTGTTAAATTGTTGTTGAGCTAATATCTAGAGGTTGTGCTACACTTTTGTTTTGAGATAGTACCATCTCTGCATTAAACTTTTCCATTAATTCCATTACCTTCAAATTGGTGTGATGTTTTACTGCCTCAAATTCAGTTTTAGAAAATGCTTCTGTAAAATATTCTATGATGATTATTAAACCATCTTTATTATAATCCGTAAAAACTACTGAGTAATTTAAAATATTTTTTTGCTCATTTTTTAGCATCCCCTTTATTTGCTCTATCAATTTTTGTAATGCTTCAGCTGTTGTCTTTTCAGGTAATGTTAATTTAATTTCAGCTCTCCAATTGTTTCGCATACTCATATTGTCCACCACACCATCCACCATTAATTTATTAGGCACGGTTACCAATGTTTTTTCAGGTGTGCGTATGCGTGTACTACGTAAGCCAATATGTTCTACTTCGCCTACTACATTATTTACTTTTACATTATCGCCTGTAAAAAACGGCTTATCAAAAAATATAATGAAAGATGCAATAAGATTTTCAATACTTTCTTTAGCCGCCAATGCTAGTGCGGCTCCTACAATGCTCAGTCCTGTAAGCAGGCTGCCAATATCTTGATTAAAAGCAGCTTTTATTACAAACAATAAACCAATAATGCCAATAAAAACTTTTAATAAATCTCTAAAGAACAATACTATTTGCCCATGGCTTTTATCATCGGCATTTGTATTCTGCTCCATTAGCAATGCTACAAAATCTATAAGGCTTATAATAAAATAAAAAAAGGAAAGAATCATGGCAGTTGTTCCAATTTTTTCTAAAATTTCATTTGATGTGACACCATGTATTTTAAAATTCCAAAGTGCAGGAAAATTTAATTTTTCAATAGAAAAAACCAATATAACTATCAGAATAAACCAACTTAATGGTTTTATAGTTAACGCTACAAATCTTTTTTTATCAACTGTTTTCCATTTTCTTTTTATAGGAATAAATAGTAAAGACGCAATGCCTCTAGATAATAAATTTCTAAAGAGCAACACAGGAACTATAATAGCAAGAACAACCAAATAACTTCTTATACTATTATCAAATATCATTTCATCTAAAAAATCCATATCCTTTTATTTAGAGAATTTTATACACTTCCACCCCTATTTTCTTTAACAAGTAAACCTTTCCATTCATAGCTTTTATATCTACGTAATCTTTAAAGAAAATAGGCAAGGCGTAGCTTTTAAGGTTAAGGGTGTTTAATTCATAACTCTGCAAAGTATTGTTTTCAAAGCCCAATATTTTATTGTTAGCCACTGCTACATGTTGCCAATTTTTAAATGGTAAATTGTTTTTTAAACTACCATAATAATCAAAAATGTAAAACCCTTTTTGTATGTCGTGTAAGTAAACAGCGCCATCTCTATCTATCATCTCCGTTGGGTTAGGCACCTCATCAAATATTTGTCGCCAATCATTCGTTTCACTTAATAGGGTCCCATCATCTTTTATCTTTTTTAATTTAAAATCTTGCTCATCAAACAACCAAATATTGTTGTCGTATGATGTAGCTATTGTTTTTGCTTTAAAAATATTTCCTTTTCTAAAGTTAATACTGTTTCTAAAACTCAAAAACCTATCCAAAATAACAACGGTGGAATAACTTTTGTAATACAGCAATATTTTTAACGGATTGCTCACATCTATTAAAGTAGGATTGCCATATTTTTTTACATCATTAAAAATAGCCACAGAATCTCCGTTTGGTTTTAATTTTTTTAACTGGTTGTCGTTACTAATCAGATATAAATTATCTAGCACATCTATATCCATGTAAGAAAAATTGCCAGATATAAAAAGCGAGTAAGCAAAATTACTATCCGATTTCTGTTGTGCTTCTATTGCTGGAATTGACTCACGCAATGCTGGTTTGCTTTGTGCGCAGGAGTAAAAGCTTATTAATATTAAGCAAGTAAATAGATAGCTATTCTTTGTAGTCAATTTTTTCTAGATTATTTTCTTAAAATTATTGTTATTAAAAAAACCTTTTAAAGAAATTTCTGTCAGGTATTTCTTAATGGTATCATTGTCTATTTTAAAACCAGGCATCTATTCTACCTGTTCCTCATAGTTCATGTCTTTAAAATAGCTTAATTGCTTCAAAAAAAGCAATGGATTAAAAGAGTCATTAAAAAGTTCTTTTGCTTTTAGAGATATTTCTTGCGTGGTTATATTTTTATTTAAAA
>JANOZW010000380.1:0-2513 GCA_031429575.1 Ferruginibacter sp. | reverse complement strand
TGTATGTGCATGAATAATGTCTGGCTTAAATTTTTCCAATATAGGTGACATTATTTCCCAACTTTTACTAACTTTTTTTTGCTGAATTTCTTCTTTTTCAAAATTAGTTTTAGGTAAAAAAAATACAGGAAATCCATACGTATTTTCTGATACTTTTACTCCTTCTGGTTCATCTCCTTTTGTAATAAATATTAAATCTTGTCCTTCTCTGCAAAGTCCTTTTAGTAGCATATCTACATAATATTCAGTTCCGCCTAATGTCGTAAAAATATTATACTCAGAAATTATTGCAATCTTCATTTACTAGATATTGTTTTAATTTTTCACTCATAATTTCTGATAAACTTTAGATTATGATGCTAATGAAAAATACCTTGCAAAGCATCTTTAATAGTAAAGCCCGTTTTTTGAATCACCGAAAAAGTTTTGGCAATGCTTTTTGATTTAATAAAGAATTTAAAAATATTTGTAACGAATCTTCTTTTATTTTTTAGATGCAGAAAATGTATTTGCTTAGGAGATAATGGCAATTGCAATTCGCTTAAAGCGTCTTTTATGTATAAATAATTATTGGACAAATAGCTAAACCCGTTATTGGCTTCTTGTCCTTCATGTATTCTATAATATAAAAACTCCTTGCACAAAAATTTAATCTGGCCTAAAGAAGCCGCTTTCAAATTAAAATACATATCATTTGCTGGCCCATACTTTTCTGGATATTGGCTAATCTTATCAAAAAAAGATTTCTTAATGATAGTACCTCCTGGACCCATGAATAAAATTTGTTGCGAAAAAAAATGATAGTTGATAGACTCTTCTGCAGACAGTACCTTTCCACACAATTCAGAAACTCTACACAACATACCCATATCAACTTTTAAATCTTTCAACATTTCACTTAAACAATATTCGATACTCTCGGGATATGTTTTGTCATCAGAGTCTACATACATTATATAAGCACCTTTTGCGTAACTAGCCGCTTTATTTCTATTGGCATAATCACCTAAGTTTTTTTCATTCACATAAACTTTAACTCTATTATCCAGCCCTTCAAACTGTTTAGCTATTGAAACAGTTTTATCTTTTGAACAATCATCTACGATTATTAACTCAAAATTTTTATAGTTAGATGCAAGTACACTTTCAATAGCCTCGCCTATGTATTTTTCTCTATTAAAAGCAGTCATTAAAACACTTACTAATGTATTGTTATCCATTTATATTTAAAAATGTAGATTTTTTATTTTTTTATGGTAATGTGTTAATAGTATAAATAACTAATACCAACGTTACCTAAAATTAATGCTGCAAAATTGATTTTAATATTGTATCAGATTTTAGTACCGCATTCATTTCTGCTACACCAAACTTGTTTAGATGATTTGAGTTATAAAAATATTCCATATTATTTCTGATATACTCTTTATTAGCATCAATGAATGGAATATTTAAATTGTTGCATATTATCTTAGTTTCTAAAAAACTAGCATTATCATAAATTACTTTGTAAACTGGTGTTTGGATGCAGGTCAACTTAATATTATTTAAAAAACATACATTATTTAATTTGTCTAATGCATTCGTTATAGAAGTTATCTCAGATTTTTTAAAGAAAAAATTTCTCATA
Organism: Ferruginibacter sp.; assembly: GCA_031429575.1. GTDB lineage: Bacteria > Bacteroidota > Bacteroidia > Chitinophagales > Chitinophagaceae > Ferruginibacter. Next base: position 883 of record JANOZW010000380.1, on the reverse strand, counting down.
ATATCTTTTACAGGATTGGCAATAGTGTCCCACTTCTTGTCATTCATTTCATAACCATATTTACTCCAATTGTCATTATCGTTTAGAGAAATAGCATCTTTTAAAAGCTCATATTTAAATATTGCATATAAGGGAATATATTTTTCATAAAAATCAAATTTAAAATAATCAACTATTGGCAAGTCCTTTTTTTTAGGCAAAAATGCATAACGAGCAAAATCGTTTTTATGAACAAAATTTGTATTGTTGTAAAAACTTCCTGCTGTAATGAAAGGGTCAAAACTAAAAATAACAAATTTAGGAGAACTATTTCTCGATAAGTAGTCCTTAAGTCTGGTTATTGCCATAGAAATTTCAGAGTGTCCATCTACGCCAATGTTTATACTTTTTAATTTGTACGTAGTGTTAAAAAATACTGGATCAAAGTGTGCCCAGCATCTTGAACTTCCAATAAAAACCAAATCGGCATTAATATTTGAAGTCTGTTCCAAGTTATCATGCCCTCTTATTGTTTTTCCATTAATTCTAAATGATATTACAATTTGAAAGACTAATAATAGTATAATTGAAAAAATTGCAAACCGCATTATATTTTTAAAAAAATATTTCAGAACTTAAAATTGAAAATATATAAATTGCTGATTAGAGCCTGAAGTAGAAAAGTAAAAAGTCGTAATAATTAGAAAAAAATAAAAAAGCCATCGGCTGATTCTATTCCACTTTAGTCCTAAATATTGTAATGCATATTGATGCTCTCTTTGAAGCCACTCTATAACGATAAAAAAAAGAAGAAAGAAAAAGAGAGGTACTGCTAATCCAATCCCTGAAAAATACGGAATTGTAAACAATGATTTCGTAAAAATATTTTTTGCGTACAAAAGTG
>JANOZW010000379.1:0-10436 GCA_031429575.1 Ferruginibacter sp. | reverse complement strand
TATAATTGCTTGTTTTACTTTTTCGGCAGTACCAACAGGCACTGTACTTTTATCAATGATAACTTTATAATCTGTTGGCTTTAATAATTTGCCTATATCATCAGCTACACCTAAAATATATTTTAAATCTGCAGAACCATCTGCACCTGGAGGTGTGGGCAACGCTAAAAAAATTATATCGGCATCTACAATCGCTTCACTAAGGGATTCTGTAAATTTTAATCTTCCCTCTTTTTGATTTCTTAAAAAAAGCTTTTCTAAACCAGGTTCATAAATCGTTATTTCTCCATAAGAAAGTTTATCAACTTTATCTTTATCAATATCTACGCATATAACTTTATTTCCTGTTTCAGCAAAACAAGTCCCAGTTACTAAACCAACATATCCTGTACCTACCACTGCAATTTTCATAATATTATCTATTTACAAAATTTAAAACTTCTTTTATTATAAAATCTTGCTGCTCTTTTTCTAATTCTGTGTGCATTGGCAAAGAAATTACTCTGTCCGTTAACCAGTCTGTAGTTTCTAAATGATAATCACTTCCACCAAATGCATCAAACATTTTTTGTTTGTGTGCGGGTACAGGATAATAGATCATAGATGGCACACCCACTTCAGCTAAATATTTATTCAACGCATCTCTATCAACCCCGTTTAATGTTAAGGTATATTGATGAAATACATGATTGTTATTGGCAGCACGAAATGGCACAGTAATTTTTTCATTCCCTGTAAAAGCTGCATCATAATAAGCTGCAGCTTTCCTTCTTGCATCAATATATTCATCTAAATGCTTTAGCTTAATGTCCAATATGGCTGCTTGCATAGCATCCAATCTAGAGTTACATCCTACCACATCATGATAATATTGTTTGCTTTGCCCATGCGATGCTATCATTCTTAATTGTATCGCCAAATTATCATCATCTGTAAAAATAGCACCACCATCGCCAAAGGCACCAAGGTTTTTTGATGGATAAAAAGAAGTACAGCCAATATGCCCAATGCTACCAGTTTTCTTTATTGTTCCATCGCTAAATGCATAATCATTGCCTATACCTTGAGCATTGTCTTCTATCACAAAAAGATTGTGTTTAGCTGCAATTGCCATAATGCGTTCCATGTCTGCTGCATGCCCGTATAAATGCACAGGCACAATGGCTTTTGTTTTTGAGGTAATGGCTTTTTCAATTACAGCAACATCCATACAAAACGTTTGCTTATCTACTTCTATAAAAATAGGTTTTATCCCAAGCAATGCAGCTACTTCCACAGTGGCTATATATGTAAATGAAGGTGTGATTACTTCATCTCCCGCCTTCAAACCCAATGCCATCATAGCTATTTGTAATGCATCGGTACCATTTGCGCAAGGTATGGTATGCTTGCTGCCATGATATTTTCCGAGATTGCTAGCAAAATCCGTTACCACTTGCCCACCTATAAATCTAGAACTTTCCATTACTGCAATCACGGCAGCATCTACTTCTGCTTTTATTTTATGATACTGTGTTTTAGTATCAACCATTTGTATTTGATTCATATACTTTTTTTTTGCGGCTGCAAAGATACAAATTTGAAGCGCTTAAATATCGTATGGTAAATTATTGGTTAATGATGATTTTTGCGGTTACATTTGCCTCAAAACAAGGCTTTTGGCACTATTTTTCTACAATATCTTTCTTGGGTTGTATTTTATTGGCGTTCGGCTAATTTCTTGGCGCAACCAAAAAGCCCGTTTATGGCTTGCTGGTAGAAGGAATATTTTTAATAAACTACAGCAATGGCGAAATTCTTTTTCTATGGCTGAAAAAGTAATTTGGGTGCATTGTGCAAGCCTTGGAGAGTTTGAACAAGGTCGCCCCATTATTGAAAGTATAAAAGCGCAATACCCATCTTACAAAATCCTACTTACTTTTTTTTCGCCAAGTGGGTACGAAGTAAAGAAAAACTATAACGGAGTAGATGCTGTTTTTTATTTACCGCTTGATGGAAAATCAAATGCAAATAAATTTATTGATATTGTAAAACCATCCTTAGTTATTTGGGTGAAATATGAGTATTGGTATTATTTTTTAACTGCATTACAACAAAAAAATATTCCTACAGTTTTAGTATCCGCTATTTTTAGAGAAAGCCAACCTTTCTTCAAATGGTACGGCAGTTTATGGAAAAAAATATTACAAAGTTTCGATAAAATATTTGTACAAAACAAATATTCTATTTCATTATTAAAAAGCATTATGATGGATAAAAATGCTTTGATAGCAGGGGATACAAGGTTTGACAGGGTAATTTCTATTGTTGAAAATAAAACAGCTTTGCCCGATGTGCTTATTCAGTTTTGTAAAAATAAAAAAATAATAGTAGCAGGTAGTACTTGGGAAGAAGATGAAGAAGAACTCGTACATTATGCACGCATGCATGACGAAATAAAATTCATTATTGCGCCACATGAAATAGATACTGAAAGATTATTGGATATAAAAAGAATGTTTAAAAATGCCATTTATTTTTCTGAATTTGTACAAGGAAATGTTGATGCACAAGTAATCATTATTGACAATATAGGCATGCTTTCTTCATTGTACGAACTAGCTCATATAACTTACATTGGTGGAGGGTTTAATGATAGTGGCATACACAATATTTTAGAAGCAGCGGTATATGGTAAGCCCATTATCTTTGGACCTGAATATGAAAAATTTAGCGAAGCTGTAGATTTAGTAGATAGGGAAGGTGCTTTCTCCATAGAAAACGCTTTGGAGCTAGAGAGCTTGCTAGATAAGCTTTTACAAGATGAAGCACTACTTAAAAATACTTCAAATGTCAGCAAAAACTATGTGTACGAAAAACAAGGTGCCACAAATTTAATTGTGCAATACCTTCACGAAAAACGTCTTCTTATCAATTGATCAAATTGTTTTACAGTATTGTATTTATCATCCCAACCAAGTTTCAATTTTAATTCTCTACGAATCCAAAATTCTGCTTCTGGGTAAATGGAAAATGCATTTATTGTTTTTATGCTTCTCTCATACATGGCTTCATCGCCCCTAAACAATTCATTTAAATACAAAAAACGCTCGTTTACACCAATCGCTTTTTTAAGATCTTTAATAGGCGCATCTTCAAAAATATCACTCACTTCGTTTACTGGTTTACTGTGCAAATCATTTAGCGATGTTGCACTATTAGAAGGTAATATTTCGTTCAGTTCTTTTGGTACATTGGAATTTATTTCTTCTTTTTTAGGTTCGATAATTGAAGGCGAAATTAACCTTTCATCTAATACATTTGGTTCATTTCTTTCTACTGTTTTATTTTCTACTTTGCTTTCTAAATCATTTATAGAAGTCGTATTTTTTGAACCCAGTATTTCATTCAATTCCTTCTCTGGCTCAACATTTAGCGCATGATTTATTTCTTTTGTTGTACTACCCAATGCATCGTTTAAAGATGCCGTATTGTTTGTTGGTAAAATATCATTTAGTTCTTTTATTCCATCTTTAGTTGCACCACTATCAAAAATGGATTTTCTATTTGCAAGCGTTGGAATTTCATCCATCCCTTCAAAATGTACTGGAGGTCTGTTTTGATAACTAAGCGTACTCCTTACTTCTACATTCTTTTTTATTTCTTCTAATTCTGCTTCTACTTCTGCTTCATCTATTTGTAGCACCTGTACAATTTTTTCTTCAGCTCTAGTCTCATCATCAGCGGTTGTTACATCATTTGCTTGTGCTATTTGTTTTGCTATATGCACAGAAGCTACTTGTCTTTCATTTGTATTTGGCGGGGTAATGTTTTTAAGATGAAGCAATTCAGATTCCATCATCTTTACAGTGCTAAGCAATTCGTTAATAGATGCTTTATTTTGTATTTTCTCCACCAATAAATTACAAAGTGTTTCCACTCGTTCCATATTGTTTAGTTTTATAATTATTCAAAGGATAAATGGTATTTTTTGTTCTTTATCAAGGTTCTTATTGCACGAAACTTGTATCAGGGAAGCATAAAATAATTGTTTTGCTTTTTTTACGATAATCATTAATCTTTGCAACCCTGCGTTAAAGTTACGCAACACAATCATAAAAATGTAATAATGTTCATAGAACCAAATTTAAGGGGCGAAAAAAAAGGCTGGATAGAAGTTATTTGCGGTAGCATGTTTAGTGGAAAAACAGAAGAATTAATACGCAGATTAAAACGTGTAAAAATTGCTAATTTAAAAGTAGAGATCTTTAAACCCGCCATAGACGTGCGTTACGACGAAGTAAAAATTGTAAGCCACGATACAAATTCTATACACAGCACTCCAGTAGAAAACGCCCACGCTATACTCCTTATGAGCGAAGGTGTAGATGTAGTGGGCATAGACGAGGCCCAATTTTTTGACGAAGAAATTGCATTTGTGTGCGAACAATTGTCCTTAAAAGGCATAAGAGTGATAGTAGCTGGGCTGGATATGGATTACCAAGGCAAGCCATTTGGGCAAATGCCAAACCTTTTAGCCGTAGCGGATTATATTACAAAACTGCATGCTGTTTGCATGAAATGTGGTGGTATGGCTAGCATTTCTTACCGCAAAATAGCCACTGGAGGACAAGTACTTTTAGGCGAAAAAGATATTTACGAAGCTAGGTGTAGGGTGTGTGCGCATGAGGGGGCGTAGAAAAATTGGTTATTATTTATTATTTATTATTTTTTATTCTTCTACAGGTAAAACACTCCAAAACGCTATTACAATCCTTCTACGATCATCGTTTATTTTATAATTATGAATAGTAGCATCTGGCAATTTTTCACCATAACCTGCTTGTACATTTTCGAAAGTAATTTTAGCTACAGATTTAAATGTATAAGCTGTCTCTTTTAATCTTTGCAAAAGAAAAGCCGCAATTTCTTCAGCTCTTAAGGCTGATAAAGCAGCATTCAGTTCTCCTTTTGTAGGGGCAGTTTTATTGAGATAGCTGCTAGCATTTTGTATAATGTAGATCCTGTTGAAATATTGGTTGCATCAGAATATCCATTTACAATGATGCGTGCAGTGCGATAAACCCCTTCATATTTATTAGAAAATTTTGTGAGCGAATCAATAATGGGAGAAAAATATTGTACAGCTATTTTTTTTTTCTCTACTGGTATTTTATAACCACCTGGGCCAAAAAAAGCAGCCAAATTAAAAAGACTTGGCTTGGGAGTACTAATACCTTCTAAAATCATATTCATCACATATTCCCTTGCTGATGCTTTTTTATTTACGATAGAATCTACTAATAAGATTCTAGTTTTAATAAGTGTAAAATTGTTCTTAAATTCTGAAGGAGAGTTTAATTGTTGTCCTAAAAACTTAATTTCTACATTGATAGAATCAAATTTTTTCTTATAATTGGCTAACCGTTTATCAACGATGGCCGATGTGCTAGTATCCACACTGCCACTAGCCATTAAGCTATCCTTTGCATTATCAATGATATTAACTTTTGCCCCATCTTTTTCTGTTTGTTTAGCGGCAGATTTCAGCATTTTACTCAACCGTCCCTTTTCTCCTTCATAATTTGGTTCTTCAAACTGCCGTTCAATTGTACGAAACAATGTGTCTCTAATATGAGCTTTCAATACTACTTCATCATACAAATTATTTACACTGGGGTATATCTGTACATACTCTTTTTTCAAAATGGCTTTGTTAATAATTTTCTCTCGTGCACTTAATATGCTTTGATGCAATGTATCCATATGCATTTTTAGTGTACTTAATTGATTATTCATTTCTGCTCCTTTGGCAATATTGATAGTATCTGCTTTAGATAAACTATCCGTTCTGCCAGTTAAATATGCAATTTGAGTGGAATCAATAATTTGCCTTGATAAAGAAGAGTCAAGTTTACGTAGTAAGCGATGTTGTTTTGCAGTGTAGCAAGAAGACAAGAAAAGTACGCTTATACCAATACAAAATGTTATGTAACCATGTAAATAAATGGATAGCCTTGCTGTAATATGTTTAGTACAATGTAATGCTTTATTCAAAATAGTGATTGTTAGTTTAGAATAGGCTTTTCAAGCTTTTTATAGAAGTACAAAGAAAGGTTTAATGATTGGAATAATGGCAAATTTGCTTATTTTTTATCCATACAAGTGATATGTTATTTTTTTGAAATACAATAGACAAAACCCTAAGTTATTGAAGCGTTTCGCATTCCAAAGGATGTGCATTTCATTAATTAAAAACGTGCAACTATTTTGCAAGACAAGTATTATAAAAATTTATAAGTAAAGTGCCATCAGAAAAATATATATTTGAATACAATTTTATTAAACCACCAAATGACAACTCGTCGTAAATTTTTACAAATAACTGGTTTGGCTGCAGTATCTACTGCATTTACAAATTCAAATAATAATACTATAAATAAGCCTATCGTAATAGCAACTTGGGATGCTGGTGTAGATGTTGCAAAAAACGCTTTTTATATTTTAAAGAATAAAGGAACAGCCTTGGATGGGGTAGAAAAAGGGGCACTTTTTATAGAAAATCAAATTAATTGTTGTGTAGGTTTAGGTGGCTATCCTGATAGAGATGGAATAGTAACATTAGATGCTTCTATTATGGATCATAAATCGAATGCAGGTAGTGTAGCTGGCTTAGAGCAAATTAAAAACCCGATATCTGTAGCTCGTAGAATAATGGAAACTACACCGCATGTTATGTTGGTAGGGTATGGGGCGCAACAATTTGCTTTACAAAGCGGATTTAAACTAGAAGAAAAAAAAATGAGTGCAGACGCCGAAAATGCATATAAGGATTGGTTGCAAAAAAGTGAATATAAACCTGAAATTAATATTGAAATTAAAAAACAGTCCGGGCCATTTGCGCCAAATTATTTTGATGATGGTACCCCAAACCATGATACGATGGGCCTTGTAGCCTTAGATGCAATCGGAAACTTTGCTGGAGCCTGCACTACAAGTGGTATGGCTTTTAAATTGCATGGTAGAGTAGGAGATAGCCCAATTATTGGCGCAGGCCTGTATGTAGATAATGAAGTTGGAGCCGTTACAAGCAGTGGAGTGGGAGAAGAAGTGATTAAAATTTGTGGTAGTTTTTTAGTAACAGAATTTATGCGACAAGGCTATTCCCCAAAAATGGCTTGTAAAAAAGCAGTAGAAAGAATTGTAAAACGTGATGCAAAAAATGCCAAAGAAATACAAGTGGGTTTTATAGCTCTCAATAAAAAAGGCGAGCATGGTAGTTATGCTTTGCAAAAAGGTTTTGTATATGCTGTGCATAGCAATAACGAAGTGAAATTAATTAAAAGTGATAGCCACTTTAAATAATTAAAATTAAAACCCGTTTATAATTTTCAATACTCTTAACTAACATAAAAAATGTTTAAAGTATTTTGTAAAATATCTTTTATAATCCTTTACTTAGGATGTACATTTTTTGTTTTTGCACAAAAAGATTATACCAAATTGGTAAACCCTTTTATAGGTACAGGTGGCCACGGGCATACTTATCCGGGTGCCACAAGCCCCTTTGGTTTTGTACAATTGAGCCCCGACACTCGCATGGCAGATTGGGATGGTAGCAGCGGTTATCATTACAGCGATAGTATTATTTATGGTTTTAGCCATACGCATTTAAGTGGTACCGGTGTGCCAGACTATTGCGATATTTTATTACAACCTACAACTGGAGAATACGAATGGGATAATAAAAAATATTCATCGGCATTTAAACACAATAGCGAAAAAGCATATGCAGGATTTTATAGTGTGCACCTAGATAAATACAATATAGATGTGGTATTAACTACAACGCTTCGAACAGGAATGCATAAATATACTTTTCCTAAAAATGCAAAAGAAGGAAATGTGTTAATTGATTTAGTACATAGAGATATTGTACTCGATAGTTATTTGGAGGTAGTAGATAGTTATACAATAAAAGGTTATCGATTTAGTAAAAGTTGGGCCAACAATCAAAAATTATTTTTTGTTGCAAAATTTAATAAACCATTTATTAAAAAAGAAATACATGTAGGTAGTGGTACAAAATTGCTCAACGATAAAATGGCAAAAGGCAATGCCATACAAGCTGGATTTACTTTTGATGTGAGCGATGGACAACCGCTGCTAGTGCAAGTTGCATTAAGCCCAGTAAGTATGGATGGTGCTTTTTTAAACTTAGCAGTAGAGCAACCAAGTTTTGATTTTGATAATACCTTACAACAAAATGTACAAGTTTGGAACAAGGAGTTGAATAAAATTGAAATTGAATCACATCCAACAAATAATATAGATACTATTTTTTATACAGCATTGTATCATACGATGATTGTGCCCAATATTTACCAAGATGTAGATGGGCAATATAGAGGAAAAGATGATAAAATTCATAAAGCCGAAGGTTATACCAACTATACCGTATTTAGTTTGTGGGATACATATCGAGCGTATCATCCTTTAATGAGCATCATTAATAAAGAACGAACGAGGGATTGGGTACATACTTTTCTCAATCAATATAAACAAGGAGGAATGCTACCTGTGTGGGAACTTAGTGGCAACGAAACTTTTTGCATGATAGGCTACCATAGCGTGCCTGTAATAGTAGATGCATATAAAAAAGGCATCAAAGATTTTGATACTAATTTGGCATTGGAAGCCATGTTGAGTTATAGTAAAAGCAATCGTTTTGGTATTGATACATATGCTCAAAAAGGATTTTTGAGTAATGTAGAAGAACACGAAAGTGTGAGCAAAACAATGGAGTATGCATATGATGATTGGTGTATTGCAGAGTTTGCAAGTATGCTAGGTAAAGAAAAAATTGCAGAGGAGTATTACAAACGAAGTTTGAATTATAGAAATTTATTTAATCCGGCCACAGGTTTTTTTCAGGGAAAGTTACATGCAAGCTGGTACACACCATTTGACCCAAATGAGATAAATAATTTTTATACAGAAGGCAATGCTTGGCATTATAGCCTTGCAGCTCCACATGATGTGCATGGAATGATGGATTTAATGGGTGGTGAAAAAAAATTTAGAACCCATTTAGAAAAACTTTTTACGACCACAAGTAAAACAACAGGTCGTGACCAAGCGGATGTTACAGGATTAATAGGACAATATGCACAAGGTAATGAGCCCAGCCACCACATGGCATATTTATTTAATTATACAAACAAACCAGCGTTAGCTGCCTACTATCTAAATAAAATTTGTAAAGAGTTTTATACCAACAAACCAGATGGTTTAATTGGTAATGAAGATTGTGGACAAATGAGTGCATGGTATATTTGGAGTGCTTTGGGCATGTATCCTATGAACCCAGCAAGTAATGAATTTGAAATTGGTAGCCCACAAATTAAAAAGGCAACAGTTCATGTAGAAAATGGAAAGGAAATCATTATTGATTGTAAGAAATCTTTGCAATACGATATTCAACCATCAAAAATAATTGTAGATACTGTTGAAATAAAAGACAAAATAATAAAATATGTAGATGTAGAAAATGGAGCAAACATTCATTACACGATTGATGATAGAACTCGTTTTGTGAAAACAATTTCTACAAATAATGATTTATCAAAAATACCTTTTGTTGCAGTACCATTTATTGCGAAGGGAGATGTGAAGTTTAAAAATGAAACTAAAGTTGAATTGGCTAGTGTAAATAAAGAGGAGGAAATTTATTATTACATACCAACGAATAAATCACTAGCATCTTCTTATCATGGAAATTATAAAGTTTATAAAAAGCCTTTTACAATAAACACTAATTGTAGTTTGTATTTTTTTGCAAAAAATAAAGAACAAGAATCATCTACGATAACTCAACCATTTTACAAAATACCAACAGACAAAAATATAACTGTAACAAGCAAAGTAAACCCCATGTACACAGCAGGCGGTAGTGATGCATTGATCGATGGTATAAAAGGAACAGATAATTGGAGAGCAGGAGAGTGGCAAAGCTATTATGGCAATGATTTTGAAGCCATCATTGATTTTAAAAAAGTAAAAAATGTACAACAAGTAACATGTTATTTTTTACAAGACATACGTAGCTGGATATGGATGCCAACTGAAATGGAAATATTTACAAGTAAAAATGGGAAAGACTTTGTAAGTATAGGAACAGCAAAAAATAAGATAAATGAAAAAGATGAAGCAGTGCAAGTTTCTTCTTTGCAGATAGATATTTCGCTTTTGAAAACAAGGTACATAAAAGTAAAAGCAAAAAATTATGGCATTATACCTGCTTGGCATTTGGGAGCTGGTAATACAAGCCACTTATTTATTAGCGAAGTGGAAGTGAAATAGAATCGGCGCAGTTAAAATGGGTGCCAGAGGTGATACCTCTCATAATAGACTTCTAAGCTACAAATTACTTTCATAGAGGTGTCACCTCTAATTTA
>JANOZW010000378.1:0-3226 GCA_031429575.1 Ferruginibacter sp. | reverse complement strand
TTTAAAACCTCTCCTGACACAACTCCACCAACACCCCATTCGTACCCTTGGGATGCAAAAAACAAACGAGTTTATTATCGGCGCCGAGTTTTGGTTTTTCATTAAGTAGTACAAATCCTTCTGCCTGCAAGCGAGCCATTTCAGCTTCAATATCTGCTACTTCAAAAGCAATATGGTGCATGCCTTCGCCTTTGCGTTCTATAAACTTGGCAATAACACCATCCTCGGTAGTGCTTTGTACCAATTCTATTTTGGTATCGCCAGTTTTAAAAAAAGCGGTGTTTACGGCTTCGCTTTCTACGGTTTCTGTCTTGTAACACTGACTATTCAGCAGTTTTTCAAACAGTGGAACAGATATTGATAAATCTTTTACGGCAATGCCTATATGTTCGGGTTTTAGCATGGTTTTATATTTATTTCCTAATTAGCAAACCCAAAGTAAGCCGTTTATAGTAAATTTGCATATAAATTATAAAAAGATAGATGTTAAAATTACCGATTTACTTAGATAACAATGCTACTACACCCATGGATCCGAGGGTTTTAGAAGCTATGACCCCATACTTTTTAGAAGATTATGGCAATGCGGCAAGCCGTAACCACCCTTTTGGCTGGAAGGCAGAAGAAGCAGTAGACTATGCCCGTGAGCAAGTGGCTAAATTGATAGGTGCAGACCCGAAAGAAATTATTTTTACCAGTGGTGCTACCGAAGGCGATAACCTTGGTATAAAAGGAGTATTTGAAATGTATGCACAAAAAGGCAATCATATTATTACTGCAACTACAGAGCATAAAGCAGTGTTAGATACTTGTAAGCACATAGAAAAATTGGGTGGCGAAGTAACTTACCTACAAGTAAAACCTGATGGCTTGATAGACTTAGCAGAATTGGAAGCAGCTATAAAACCAAATACCATTTTAATCTCCATTATGTACGCAAATAATGAGATTGGTGTTATAAATCCAGTGCAGGAAATAGGTGCTATTGCTAAAAAGCATGGTGTATTATTTTTTACAGATGCAGTGCAAGCTGTAGGTAAAATACCAGTAGATGTTATAAAAGATGGTATTGATATCATGGCATTTACAGCACATAAAATGTACGGCCCTAAGGGTGTTGGCGCATTGTATGTGCGTAGAAAAAACCCTCGTGTAAAAGTAACGGCGCAAATGGATGGTGGTGGACATGAGCGTGGTATGCGTAGTGGTACATTGAATGTACCAGGTATTGTAGGTTTTGGAAAAGCTTGCGAAATTTGTATGCAGGACATGGAAGCTGATAGCAAACGCATTATAAAAATGAGGGATAAATTAGAGAACGCTTTAATGTTGTTGGAAGAGGCATATATAAATGGTAGTACAGAACATCGTTTGCCGCATGTAACCAATATTTCTTTTAAACATGTGGAAGGTGAAGGTTTGCTAATGGGTTTCAATAAAAACATTGCATTGAGTTCAGGCTCTGCTTGTACTTCTGCATCGTTGGAACCATCGTATGTTTTAAAAGCTTTGGGCTTGGGTGATGATTTGGCGCATAGCTCTCTTCGTTTTGGTTTGGGTAGATTTACAACCGATGAACAAATAGATTATACCGTAAAGGCAATAAGCGATACCGTTATTAAGTTAAGAGAGATGAGCCCCCTTTGGGAAATGTACAAAGAGGGGATAGATTTGAATAGTATTGAGTGGGCAGCACATTAAAACCAATGTGCAGATTTGCAAATGGGAAAATATGCAAATGTTGGGAGCGAGTATTAAAAATTAATAAATAGAATAATAAAGTAACAATCTTAGAAATTTGTCCCGAATATATCGGGACAAATTGTCACATTTTCAAATTTTCTTATCATGGCATACTCAGAAAAATTAATAGACCATTATCAAAATCCTAAAAATGTAGGAACACTTGATAAAGCAGATAAAAGCGTAGGTACTGGCCTTGTTGGTGCTCCAGAGTGTGGAGACGTAATGCGCCTTCAAATACAGGTGGACGATGCAACAGGTGTAATTACCGATGCAAAGTTTAAAACCTTTGGATGTGGCTCTGCTATTGCATCTTCATCATTGGCTACCGAGTGGCTAAAAGGTAAAAGTATTGCAGAAGCTATTACAGTTGACAATATGGATTTCGTAGAGGAATTAAATTTACCTCCTGTAAAAATACATTGTTCTGTATTGGCAGAAGATGCTATAAAAGCTGCTATAAACGACTACCGTGCTAAAAATGGTATGGAGTTGTTTACGTTTGAAGAGAGTGTGGTACATTAATAACAATTAGAAAATTTTTCAATGTGCAAATTTGCAAATAGTAGGGGCAGTTCGCTTTTAGTTTTGCATTTTTTCACATTTGCATAATTGCACATTTAATATTATGGTCGCAACAGATAACAGTATTTACATTTCAGATAAAGCAAAGCAAAAAGTGCTAAACTTAATGCAAGAAAGCGGCGTGGCAGATGATGCTTCGTACTTTCTTCGTGTGGGTGTAGTAGGCGGCGGTTGTAGCGGGCTTAGTTATAAAATGGATTTTGATAACGAAGTAAAACCAATGGACCAAGTGTTTGAAGACAAGGGTGTAAAAATTGTTTGTGATTTAAAAAGTTTTTTATACCTCGTAAATACTGAACTTGAATTTAGCGATGGCTTAAATGGTAAAGGGTTTTATTTTGATAATCCCAATGCGAGTAGGAGTTGTGGATGTGGGGAGAGTTTTGCGGTGTAAAATTTTAAAAAATATTTTTTAAAGCCTCTCAATTTTGGGGAGGTTTTTTATTGTTTAAAATATTCTAAAGGACATTAAAAAAAGCGGAAAGTTTTCACTTTCCGCTTTTTTATAAAATATTATTATCTACTATGGTTGTGCAAAAGAATTTCTTCCGCCGCCAACAGCAAACGTAGCATTCATACGAGTTTTTTGACCTGCTGAAAACATGTATAAACAAGGATCATCGGAATAATCCATGTAATTCATCGTCATCATAATAGGAGTTCCTACACAGGTGCTTCTTATACCTTCCGGGGGGCAACCAAAATTTGCTCCGGTATGTAATGGCGTATCAGCAACAAAATCGTTACCACAGGTAGCATCACCCCAAATATGACGAAGATTAAACCAGTGACCAACTTCATGGGTTGCTGTTCTACCCTTGTCGTATGGTACAAGGTTAGTAAGACCAAATGCATTGTATAAAATTACAACACCGTCTGTTGCAGGATTGCCGCCTGG
>JANOZW010000377.1:0-2934 GCA_031429575.1 Ferruginibacter sp. | reverse complement strand
GCTTCTTGCACCCAACCTTTACAATTTAATGTTGTACCAGTTGGTGTTTTATATTTTTCGTAATCGTAAGCCATAAATAAGTTATAAAATTAAAATACACAATCAAAGATCACCTTTTTACCTTCTTCGAAATAACTAGGTTTTAAAGAAGAAATTTTTGATAAAACTTCATTTTCAGAATAAGATTGTATTAATTGACATTTAATAAAAGAATTTTTGGAAAGTGGCTTTGTGCACCTGGAATTATTTATAGCATAAGTAAACTCATCATTATAATCTTTTGTAGAAATCATAACGGCATAAAATATATCCTCAATTTCTAAAACAGAATTATTAGAAATTACTAGGGTAGGATGATTTTTTATAATTCCGTTTGGCAGTAAAAACTGAACTTCAATTATATCTCCTTGGTTAATTTTCATTAAAGATATTTTGCAATTGCTTTATTTTTATTTTTAACGATTACTTTTTTCATTGTTTCATGTTCTTCCAAAGCAATAATTAATTCCTTTCTTTTTCTTATTGACGAAACTTTCTTTACAAAATTCATAGAGGAAAGCATGGAGCTTAATTCTTTTGCTTTAGTTGGAGATTCAATCTCTATAAGTAGTGTTTGCATTTTATTTATTTTTATCGTTAATTAAGCAAAATTATTCATAATTCTACTGTGTTCATTTTGCCAATTATTATATTCAGTTGTAGAAATATTTTTCTCTGCTAAAAAATCTTCAACAGCATTTGTTGCCTTATTGGCAAAATAATTTCCAATCATTAATCGTATTTGCAATAAATCTTCATCTGCAACATTTACAACATATAGTTTTAATAATTCTTTTTGTAAATTACTAAACGAAGATGGTGTTTCTAAAACTTGCATATTCTAAATTTTGTATAAAGTTAAGAATTTTATCGCTTTTTCCATATCATCATGCAAAATCCTATCTGCATCGTTAAACGAAACTTCTTTTCTAAAAGCCGCAATTATTTTTTCTAGTTCAGCAGATGTTTTTAATGGTCTTCTAAATTCTATGGCTTGCACAGCGGTAAGCAATTCTATTGCCAAAACTTTTTTTACATTATCTATTACTCGTTTGCATTTTACAGCACCGTTTGCACCTATACTCACATGGTCTTCTTGGTTGTTGCTACTTGGTATTGTATCTATCGATGAGGGTGTACACAATTGTTTATTTTCGCTAACAATGCCTGCAGCTACATATTGTGGTATCATTAAGCCAGAGTGTAAACCAGAATTTTTTATTAAAAAATTTGGCAACTCCCTTTCACCACTCAATAGTTGATACGTTCTACGTTCGCTTATGCTTCCAATTTCGCTCATGGCTATTGCTAAAAAATCTGCAGCCAATGCAAGTGGTTGTCCATGAAAATTCCCACCACTTACAATCAAATCCTCATCAGGAAAAATATTTGGATTATCAGTAACAGAATTTATTTCCGTAATAAAAATATTCTTTATGTATGTAATTGTATCATGCGTAGCACCGTGTACTTGTGGTATGCAACGAAAAGAGTAGGGGTCTTGTACATTCGTTTTTTGCTGAGATGCAATTTCACTACCGGCTAATAATATTCGTATAGTTTCTGCTACACTTACCTGTCCTTCATGTGGTCGCACAGCATGTATGTTTGCATTTAAAGGTTCTTCATTACAATTAAATGCATCAAAACTTATGGCAGCAATAATGTTTGACCATTGCATTAATCTTTCTGCTTGTACTAAATTATGCAAACCATATGCACTCATAAATTGAGTGCCATTTATTAATGCTATTCCTTCTTTGCTTTGCAATGTTATCGGTTGCCAATTTAATTTTTTTAATGCATCTGTAGCACTCATTTTTTCTCCATCTAAATACACTTCTCCCAATCCAATTAATGGCAATGCTAAATGACTAAGCGGTGCTAAATCTCCCGAAGCGCCTAATGATCCTTGTGTGTAAATAATGGGATACATTTTTGCATTATACATATCCATTAACCTTTTTACGGTATCTATCTGTACACCCGAGTGACCGTAACTAAGGGATTTTATTTTTAGCATTATCATCAACTTCACAATATCTTCTGTTACCTCATCGCCCAAGCCACATGCATGTGATTTTAATAAATTATTTTGTAATTCGCTAAGTTGGGCATTATCTATTTGTACATTTTGTAAAAAACCAAAACCTGTGTTAATACCATAATACAATGCATCAGGGCTTTTCATTTTTGCATCTAAATATTCTCGGCATTTTAAAATACGTTCATGTGCATCAAAAGTTATTGATACCAATTGATCAAAAGCCAATAGGTTTTTTATTTGTTGAAAATTGGTATGCTTTCTATCTAGGGGTAAATAATTGTAGCTCATTAAAAAAGTATTTTTAATCTAAATAAAGATAATTATAACTATCTTCAAAAATAGGATTATTAAAGTAGAAATAATGTATAGAAAAGGAGGATGCTTTAATGATAAAATTTACTAATGTTTAATAAAAGTTGTATGAAAAAAATAGTTTCTTTTTTAATAGCTATGATTTGTGTCATTAATATACTAAATGCGCAAACTGTAAAAGTACTTACCAGCGGAACCAAAACATCCTTGCGTGGTTTAAGTGTTGTAACTGATAAAATTATATGGGCTAGTGGGAGTAATGGCACCGTTGCTAAAAGTATAGATGCTGGTGAAACATGGAAATGGATAACCGTAAAAGGTTTTGAAAAAACTGATTTTCGGGATATTGAAGCTTTTGATAAAACAACTGCGGTGATCATGGGCATAGCCGAACCAGCTTATATGCTACGCACCACGGATGGCGGCGACAACTGGCAAGTGGTTTTTGAAAATAAAAACAAGGGGATGTTCCTCGATGCGATGGAGTTCTGGAATGAGCAGGCGGGTATCGTAATTGGCGACCCCATCAACGGCCG
>JANOZW010000376.1:0-6011 GCA_031429575.1 Ferruginibacter sp. | reverse complement strand
TTCTTCGCTCCAGCCCGTGGGAGATGTGTAAAGCATTGAGCCAAATTTTTGTGCAGCCAAATTTTTGTGTGTAGAAATGATATTTGTATTTTTAACAGCATTGTTTGTTTTATCAAATTCCATTGTGGCAAACAACGCATCAATATCTGTTGTATATGATTCGTTGTTGGTAGCAGTTCTTATATTCATGGTTTTTCCAAAACCACTTACCACAGTCAGCATCATTGTTACATCCATACCATTTTGCTTTACAGGTGTGGCAGCAGTAAGTACTTTCCAGCCATCATCAGTTGTTTGTGTTTCTATTTGCGGGTTGGCAGTGGCTTTGTAAGGTGTTGCCACTAATTGTTTCCAGGCGGCGGCAAAATTTTTTGTTGCATCATTATTACTAATAGTACTTTCAAAAATGGTAACTACACAAAAAGAGTTATCATCTATTTTTTTATAATTTACGGCATCAGCTTTGGCTACTTTTTCCCAGCCATTTGGAGGAGTATATGTGGCAATATTAAAGGTTTCGTTTTGTGCCAATAACTTCATACTAATTGTTAACGATAATAAAAATGATACATAAAATTTATTCTGCTTCTTCATATTGACTTGTTGTTGGGTTAAAAACATGTTTGCAAAAAGTACTTACTGTTCCATCTGTTGAAAGTTTGCGGATGTAACTATTGTTTCGGCTACTGCCATCTACAATAAATAAATTACCTGCTTTATCAAATGCAATTCCACTGGGTGCAAAAAATTTTGCCTGCATTGCTTTGCCATCCGTTTCTCCTGTTTCAGATGCACCTGCAATATTGCCCGTAAAACTTATTTTACCAGAACCTGCTACCGTGCTTACTTTATCATTTGTTATTTTAATAATGCGGTTCATTCTGTCATCAGAAATATAGATATCTCCATTTTTTGCAATGGCAATACTAGTGGGTGTGGTAAGCACGGCTGTAGCAATACTTCCTTCCTTGTAAACAGAATGATACATGGTTTTGTCGCATTGCCCGGCTGCACTCGTTACGATGCCAGCAGGCGTAATTTTTTTTATACAATGGCTTGAAGATTCGCACACATATAAATTGCTTTTTTCATCGCAAGCAAGCCCTCGTGGATATTGAAATATTAATGGACCATCATTTCCATTTTGTAAAGTTGTAACAATACCATCTGGCGTAATTTTTCTAATAAAATAATAAGTGCTGTTTGTAACCTTACCTAGTTTCCAATCTTTGTCTGGGGCATAATCGGTAACATAAATATTCCCATTATTATCAACGGCAATATTTTCAAGATGTAGAAAGGCGGCGGTCGTTTTATCACCATCCTGTGATGCAGATTTGTTTGTCATTCCTGCAACAGATGTTACCATACCATCAGGGGATATTTTTCTGATACCAGAATTATCTGTTACATACAAGTTATCCTGTTGGTCTATTGCAATGCCATTGAGGTTATAAAATCTGAAATTTTTTCCTGTGCCATCACTATAATTTTTTCCGCCGCCGGCAAATATTTCTGCGTTGCCCTGTGGGTTTATTTTTATAACCTTATTGTTTTTTCCTGTAACAAAAGCGTTGCCTTTACTGTCTATTACAATGCCGGATGAATAATAAAAAGCATTGTTTAGTTTGGGTGTTTGTGCATTTAAATTAATGCCGTATAAAAAAGCAATGAATGATAATGCGAAAGATAATTTTTTCATAAAATATTAATTTATAAAACTTTGATGCCGGTAGCATTAAATTGAAAGTCTTGCTGAACATCTTTTTTTAAATCTTTTCTTTTTCTCACATTGGAAACTTGACTAGCATCTCTGCCTTCAATAATAATTGTTTGACCCACAATTTTTTTTGGCAAGGCAAATTCTTTTCCTGCTGTGCTAACCCAAATGATGTTGCCGTCATTTGTTTTTACCTGTATGGTGCAGGTGGTAAAATTTTTATTACAGCAATCCTTTTTACAAATACCAACCACTTCACCCGTTATTGATTTCTGTCCACCAACGGGTTTTGTATCAGCAGTACTAAAGTTTCCAAATGTTTTGCCTTTACCTATATAAATCTCATCTTCCGTTTGCTGTGCATTTAATGTTAAGGTAAAAGAAATGGTTGCAAGAATGAATAATAATTTTTTCATGATTGTTAAGTTTTAAGTGATTTTATTTTTATACAATGGCACATTTTTGTTTTGTTGATTATCATCTGGCTGCACAGGAAAAGTTTTATCAATGGCTTGTTTTAACTGGCTATTTTCTTTCATTTGCACACCGCTGCCAAAGCCTGCTGTTAATCCTTCTTCCAAGCCTATACTTCCTTTTACAGGTCCACCTTCCAGCACTGCTTTTATTTCTGCTTCCCACAATACACCAAGGTCTGTTGGTGTGCCTTTATTATCGAACGTTATATAGAGTTGAGATTTTGCTTCTGCTTCAATACCTGCATTCAACCCTGCACCTTTAAATGAAAGCATTGGTACATCAGCACCTACGCCAAACGCAAGTGTAGTATTGCCGCTAGCTCTGTCAAATTCTATTTTTCCAACAAGCCCTTCACCTGCTTCTAATTTGTAGGTTTCGCAACTCACTTCCATTGCAAATGCGCCCAAGTCAAACTCTATTTTTGGGTTAATGTAACAATCTGGTACTTCTATCATCAATGTATCTGCCTTGGCTTTTGTTGTCTTCTCTTTTTGGCAAGGATAAAAGCGTTGCGAACCATATTTTGATTCCATAAATCTTGTGGTGGTTATACTTTTTAACGTTCCAATTAATTCTACCAGCAATGCATTGTACATGATGTTAAACTGGTCATCATTTACCGAAGCCACATACGACCAGTAAGCCATATCGTTAAAATAACTTTTGTAATAATCCAGCGTTTTTCGTTGCAGTTGTTCAGTTGGCTCTGCATACAGTGGCAGGTAAGCATTGCTAAGTGCGTCAAGTTCTTTGCATCGTTGTTCCGTAGAAAGCTGTTCTATTTTCGATTGCCTATCCTTTAGTTGTTCAAGCTCTATTTCATATTTTTGATTGAGTGCCGCTCTTTGGGTGTAATAAGACTTACGAAATGCATCCAGCAGTTTAAATTTATCTTGATATTCTTCTTTTAATGCCTGCAACACAACATTACCAAAAGTGCCAAAAGGACGATAAGGATTTTTTTTGGTTTTGGTTACATTCATTATTTTTTCCTGTACCGATGTAGCAGCAGCGAAAGCTGCAATTTTTGTAAGTGCCGTAATTTTTTCTCCCAACTTATCATACATATCCTGATAAGCTACATACTTCGTCTCCAATTCATACACCGTGGAAGTGTGAAGGCATTGAGGTAACATGTGATATTTTCCTACATCAAAATAGATGGGCATTTTGTAGCGATGGCGTACATAATCCATCATTTTTAAATCTGGTTTCAATGCCTTTAAAAAAATTGCTACTTTGGCTGAGTAAGCACCACGCAAAGAATTTTCTGCATAGTTAATGGCTTCAGCTTTTTGCCCTCTGCTTTTATAAATATATGCAAGAGCAAGGTTTGCATCGGGATAATATTTGTATGATTTTATACACTTTAATAAATATTGTTCTGCTTTTTTATCATCTCCTAAATCAAGATACGCCTGTCCAATATTATTTAGAATCACATTATTTCCAGGTTGTTTTTGCAGGACATAATCTAAAATAGGAATGCCGTAAAAACCCATACCACAGCTCGTTAAAATGCCGCCCGTATTATTTAACCTCACATTGTTATCTATGTTTAATGCTGCTGTTTTAAGGCTTACCAAAACAGCTTCGTTTACCTTTCCTTTCATCCATAAACCAATGCAAGTACCTGATGCAGAAATTGCAGTTGATGAAATATCACTGATATCTGCTGTGTAAGTATTGCGCATATATTCCGATAATTTATTTTGTAGATTGTGTATGTACGAAACAAGTTCAGCCTTTGTAAATATTCTTAATGGAAGAGCGTTTAACAGTTTTGTATTTTTGGATGGCATGGCAAATTGTGCAGAATCATTTTTACCTGCTCCCGTCATTACATTTTTTACAGGAATGTTTTTCATCTTTTCCAATGCTTCTTTTTTATCTCCCAATGCATCTGTCATAGCTTTATTAACCATACTGTCTTTACTGTATTTTTTTACTACATCTTGTGCCTGTTTCATCATTTTATTTATTTCGGCTTGGGATGGTACTTGGGCAAAAACAAATTGCATTAAAAAAGAAAACAGTAAAGTGGTGAATAAACTTTTCATGTATGATATTTTAATCTCAATCAATGTTGGTTAATTGCAAAAAATATATTTTTATATATTTTAGATAATGTTTATACTGATTTTTATCAGTCGCTAAAAAAATTAAAAGAATTATATTAGTATTTAAAACGGAATTACCTTAGCAGTTAACCTAGCTATAGGGTTACCATACGGACCTGTATGACCGGTAGAACTTTCCACCGTAGGACCACTCATTTTTTTGGCCTTTACAGTAAATGTGTAACTGCCAGGTGGCAATGGCGATATAGTTCTGTATTGAAAATTCATGGTAGTTACAGAAATTACATTTGAATTAGCAGCTACCAGTTTTTCATTGGCTTCCAATGGGTCGTTTATTACAATAAATACTTGTGCATTGCCACAGTTAAAACAACCTGCAGAAAAAAGACCGACCGTGCCAGTAATTTCTACATGGGCATTTTGCGTAACAGTAACTACAACAGACGAAACAACTGTTTCATCGCCATTATTTACTAGTGTATTAAAAGTATGATTAGAACTTATAAAAAGTTTTTGCTGCGCCGCCCACGTAGGTGCAGCTGCTCCATTGGATTGTAAAATTTGGCCTGCAACCCCTTCGCTCCCATTTATTTTTAAAGCACCAGTTACGGTACTCATACCTAACCCCCAGCCTACACCATCAGCACCAAACAATCCAACATGAGTATCATCTTCCATTCCTATAAAAGCAGCTTCTGTATTTGCATTGTTATTCAGCCAAAGACCTGCTGAAGCAGCATTATTTCCCCCACTCATAATACGCATCCTGCTACTCACATCAAGCTGATAAGTCGGATTATTGTTGCCAATACCCACACGGCTGTTTAACGCATCGTAAGTAAATCCCCAACCTGCAGGGCCGCCAAAAAAACCAATGTTCTGGTTATTTTGTGCTCCCATAAAACCTAATAAGGCAGTATTATCTGCTTTGTATAACCATGCTCCACCGCCACCACCCACAAGGTCTGCACTCCCATTTTTTAAAATTAACCTGCCTTTTAAAATCATGCCATCGTAGCTTCCATTATTTATTATTCGCATCCTTTCGTTAAAAGTACTGCTGCTGCCATAACCAAAAGCAATATCATCAAGGTTTGTTTTCGAAAACATTTGCAACAGGCTACTTTGTATGCCAAAGCCATAATGCGTTGCAGTCCCATCTGACCACAAAGAAATTTTATCGCCAAGGTTTCCGTTAAATGAAAGAGGAAATTGTGGAGTGAGATTATTAATACCTAAATTATTTTTAAAATAACCATTGCCGTTTGAAAAATTGGTAAAGAAAACAGGGTTACCTGTAGCATTGCGGTATTCTAACTGTCCGCTAATAGGTGCATTGTTATTGTAGTACAATCCATCTGCCGCCGCAGAGTGCTGCATGAGGTACTGGCTTACGGGTACAAACAAATTTGCATTTCTCCATTCTATTTTTCCGCCGAGAGAATCAAAAGTGGTAAAGTGTATATTGCCACCTAAACGCTGGTTTCCTTTTATATCTAAAGTGGCTTGTGGTGTTGTGGTGCCAATGCCTACATTTTGTGCATTGGTAAAACTTACAATGACAAAAGTTAATAGTAATAATAATTGTGTTTTCATTTTATTGTATTGAAGTAATTTATTGTTTTGAGTATTCATTGTACAGGTTTTTTCAAAACCGTTTCTACTTTTACCAAAATTTTGATGAAGCAAAAATATACAGCTGATTGTTCCTACACATCACCCGAAACAGTGAT
>JANOZW010000375.1:0-10020 GCA_031429575.1 Ferruginibacter sp. | reverse complement strand
TATAATTGTAGTTAGCAAAAACGTTTATTTTTTTTGTGCGGTTATTTATATTAAAACCTGTGTTGTATTTACTTTTTACCCCTATTGCATATCCTGCGAGCACGCTCCCGTTTGTGCCAATGGTTCTATTTTTCTTTAATCTAATATTTATTATACCAGCATTGCCAGCAGCTTCATATTTTGCACTTGGGTTGGTTATCAATTCCATGGCATCTATTTGCGATGATTGTAAAGCTTTTAAATAGTTGGCCAAGTCTTCGCCAGTAAGTGGGCTTGGTTTTCCATCAATATAAATTTGCACACCACTCTTGCCACTCATTTGTATATTCTCATCTTGGTCAACAGCCACGCCAGGCGCTTTTCTTATTAATTCTAATGCATCGGAACCTACAGCATTTATGGTGCCTTCTACATTCACTACCATTTTATCTGCCTTTACTTCTAGTATTTGCCTCTTAGTTGTTACAACTACTTCGCTTAAATTATTTTTAGCTTTTTGTAAAATTATATTTGGTAGTATTAGCGTTTCGTTTGCTTTTAAAGCAAAAGTCGAAGTGGTAAAATCAGCATATCCTACATACGAAACAGCAATTTTAAAACTATCTGACTGCACGTTTTCAAAAGTGTATTCACCTTGCTTATTGGTAGCAGTAAGTTTTACTATTTTTTTGGTAGATATATTGGTAAGCGTAATGGTACCGCCCCCAAGCCTTGCAGAATCCCCATTTAAAATAACACCCACTATTTTTTGAGCAAAACCCGTTAAACTGCTCAAAACAATGACAAGTATGGTTACTATTCTCTTATACACACTTTTACATTTTTTAATGTTGCGCAAATTACAGCTATTTTTTTGGCTCTATTACTCTCACATAGTATTTTAAAATTAAATTTTTTACTTTTTCTTGTAGCTTAAAAGTTTACTTTTACAACTCATTTTAATAAAAAGTACAGAGTGGTTTATAATTTTAACGCAGGTCCGTCTATTTTACCAAAAGAAGTATTTGAAGAAGCTGCAAGTGCAGTGTTAAATTTCAATAATTCCGGACTTTCCATTTTAGAGTATGGGCATCGTACACCTGCCTTTGAAGCCATCATGTTAGAAGCTAGAATGTTGATGAAAGAATTGATGAGCCTAGACGATAACCATGAAGTATTATTTTTGCACGGCGGCGCATCTACACAGTTTATGCAAGTGCCTATGAACATACTCGATATTAAAGAAACTGCTGCATACACCGATACAGGCGTGTGGGCATCCAAGGCCATTAAAGAAGCAAAATTATTTGGTAAGCCAGAAGTTGTTTGTTCATCAAAAGAAAAAAATTATACTTTTCTACCAAAAGATTTTGCTGTGCCTAACGATGCAAAATATTTGCATATTACCACCAACAATACCATTTACGGTACCCAGTGGCAAAAAATACCAGTTACCTCTAACTCTATGGTGGCCGATATGAGTAGCGATATATTGAGCAGGGATATGAATTTTAATGCCTTTGATTTAATATATGCTGGTGCGCAAAAAAATATTGGCGCAGCAGGTGTAACAATCGTTGTAGTAAATAAAAATATACTTGGAAAAGTAAAACGCAATATTCCAACCATGATGGATTATCGCAATCATATCGCTGAAGGCAGTATGCTAAACACACCACCTGTATTTGCGGTTTATACATGTATGCTTACGCTACGTTGGTTAAAAAAGCAAGGCGGCGTAAAAGCCATTGAAAAAATAAATAATGAAAAAGCAGCGTTACTTTATGGAGAGATAGATAGAAATAGTTTGTTTAAAGGCACGGTAGAAAAAGAAGACAGAAGCAAAATGAATGTTTGTTTTGTAATGAATGATGCTACGAAAGAAGCAGCATTTTTACAGTATGCAACAGAGCATGGCATAATTGGTATTAAAGGCCACAGAAGTGTTGGTGGTTTTAGAGCATCGCTTTACAATGCCATGCCACTAAGCAGTGTGCAGGTGTTGGTAGATTTGCTGAAGAAGTTTGAAGAAAGTAATTAGTTGGTTGAATTTTGGTTGATTAACAGCTACAATTTATTATTCAAAATAATGTAAAACTAAACTTCTAAACCGCTAAACTTTCTAAACCAATTAAGAAAAGTAAGATTAAATAAAGAAAAACATGATTACAATTTCACCATTTGCAGCATTGAGGCCCGAGGTAGCACATGCAAAAGAAGTAGCATCCCGTCCGTATGATGTGATGAGTACGGAGGAAGCAAGAATAGAAACACAAGGCAATTCAAAATCTTTTTTACACATTACTAGAAGTGAAATAGATTTACCTGAAGATGTGGATGTGCACTCTGTAGAAGTATATGAAAAAGCAAAAGAAAATTTAGCGGCATTCATTAGCAGAAATATTTTATTTATAGAAAGCAAACCATGCTACTATATTTATGAATTGACGATGAATGGTAGAACACAAACAGGTTTGGTTTGCGGCAGCTCGGTAGATGATTATGAAAATGGCTTAATAAAAAAGCATGAGTTTACCAGACCAGAAAAAGAACTAGATAGAATTACACATATAAAAACTACTGGAGCACAAACAGGTAATGTATTTATTGCTTACAAAAATGTAGCAGAAATAGATACGCTTATTGAAACTTGTAAAACGGAGAAAACACCACAGTATAGTTTGGTTGCTGATGACGGTATTGAGCATAAAATATGGGTAGTAAATGATGAAGTAACGATTGAAAAGATAACCACATTATTTAAGGAAAAAGTTCCTGCTACCTATATTGCTGATGGGCATCACAGAGCAGCATCTGCTGCAAAAGTAAGGGCTGCTTTAGGCGCTGATGCTACAGTAAATGCTGATATTTTTCTTACTACATTATTTCCATCAAATCAATTACACATTATGGATTATAATCGTTTGGTAAAAGATTTACATGGATTAACAGCAGAAAATTTTCTAGCAAAAATTGAAGAGAATTTTTCTGTAGAAAAAGTAGCGGAAGCATTTCGTCCTGCTTCCATGCATGAGTTTGGCATGTATATAAATAAGCAATGGTATAAATTGGTGGCCAATGCAACTATTATTAAAAATGATGTATTGGGTGTGTTAGATGTAAACATTATGCAAGAAAATATACTTACACCTATTTTAAATATTGTGGACCAACGTACAGATAAGCGAATAGATTTTGTAGGTGGCATAAGAGGCTTGGAAGCATTAGAAAAAAGAGTAGATAGTGGTGAAATGGCTTTGGCTATTAGCTTGTACCCTGTAAGCATTGAGCAATTGTTTGCTGTGGCAGATAGTGGAGATGTAATGCCGCCAAAAAGTACTTGGTTTGAACCAAAACTAAGAGATGGTTTACTTACACATTTAATTAACTAAACAGAAGGCGCTTTGTAAGCGCCTTTTTTTATATTTACAGCATGATGAAAAAAATTGTACTCGTTCTCGTTTTATTTGTGGCCATTAATTCTAACAGTGCATTTGCACAAACTACTGCAGAGCTGCAAGCAACAGCCAAAACCTTTATGCGCCAAGGTGATTATGCAAATGCAGTATTAATTTTAAATAGATGTTTAGAAAAAGAACCTACCAATACGAGTATAGGCAAGGATTTAACACTTAGTTATTTTTATGTGCAAAACAATGAAAAAGCATTGGAAATTATAAAACCAGTATTAGAAAGCAAAGATGCAGACGATCAATGTTTTTTAATAGCAGGCAATATTTACAAGCAATTAAACAAGCCGAAAGAAAGCGAAAAAATATTTAAGAAAGGCATAAAAATGTTTCCTGAAAGTGGGCCATTGTACAATGAATTGGGAGAAATACAAATGGTTACCAAAGGTAAAGATGCCATAAAAAATTGGGAGAAAGGCATACAGCAGGATCCATCGTACAGTAAAAATTATTACAATGCAGCTCGCTTTTATAATTTTAATAAAGAAAATGTATGGAGCATTTTGTATGGAGAAATTTTTGCCAATATGGAACCCAATAGCAATTATACAATACAAATAAAACAAGTATTGCTTGATAGCTATAAGAGGTTGTTTACAGAAACCAACCTAGAAAAAAACAATAAATTAAGAAATGCTTTCGCTAAGCAATATTTAGAAACCATGAACAAGCAGTCTGTACAAGTAGATGAAGGAATGAATGCGGAAAGCCTCTCTATGATTCGTTCTCGTTTTATTATTGATTGGTTTGCTACTGGCAATAAACCAGCATTTAAACTGTTTGAACAGCATCAACTATTATTAAAAGAAGGGCTATTTGAAGCCTACAATCAATGGCTTTTTGGTGCAGCAGACAATACAAATAATTATCAAAATTGGGTAAAAACACATGCTGCTGAAAACGGCGCATTTATTAAATTTCAGAAAACAAGAATATTTAAAATTCCCATAGGGCAGTACTATCAATAAAATATTTTAAAGTCATTCACGTTGAGTGGCTTTTTTTATATAAC
Organism: Ferruginibacter sp.; assembly: GCA_031429575.1. GTDB lineage: Bacteria > Bacteroidota > Bacteroidia > Chitinophagales > Chitinophagaceae > Ferruginibacter. The sequence continues at coordinate 5,559 of JANOZW010000375.1, read as the reverse complement.
TTAGTTTTTTAGTAGGTAGATTGCACCTCATTTTTTAACGATTAAAGGGCAATATCATTTTCATTCTTCTTCAAAAACCATGTACTAATGAACGAGCAATCAAGATTATTCGACTTTTTATATTATCAATTAGATAAATTTCCAAAGGCAGATTTATTAACCACCAAGATAGATGATGCATGGGTGCCACTTAGTACGCAAGAGACAGTAACATTGGTAAACAAGCTAAGCGCAGGATTATTAAAATTAGGTTTTGGCGGCAATGATTTTAGGGTGGAAAATCAAGATAAAATTGCACTTATTTCTAAAAATAGACCTGAGTGGCTTATACTAGACATGGCTTGCCAGCAAATTGGCGCCATACTTTGCCCTATTTACCCTACAACAAATGTAAGTGAGTTAGAATTTATTTTTAATGATGCGGAAATCAAATTAGCTTTTTTAAGTGGCGAAGAAATTTTACAAAAAGTAAAGTCGATTGAAACTCGTGTGCCATCATTAAAAGGCGCATACAATTTTGATGCTAATACAGAAGTAGAGTGGTGGAAAAATATTATTCAGGATTTAACTGAAGAGGATATCGCTAAAATGGAGGTTGTAAAAAATAGCATCCTAGCTACCTCTTGTGCTACGATTATTTATACCTCGGGCACTACAGGCTTGCCAAAAGGTGTAATGCTGAGCCACAAAAATATTGTTACCAATATTTTAAATGGTGTAAAAAGTTTTCCTTTTGAAGACGATGTAAATGGGCGATCACTAAGCTTTTTACCACTCAATCATATTTTTGAGCGCATTGTTTGTTATATATTTATTTATACTGCACACTCCATTTATTTTGCAGAAAATATGGAAAGTATTGGCGAAAATTTAAAAGAAATAAAGCCAACTATTTTTTGTACCGTACCAAGGTTGTTGGAAAAAGTGTACGAAAAAATAATGGCCAAAGGGGCAGAACTTACTGGTGCAAAAAAACAATTGTTTTACTGGGCGGTTGATTTGGCAAATAATTATGACAATAGAAAAAGCGGTGGCATGTGGTATAATATGCAGCTTGCGCTTGCCAATAAATTAATTTTTAGCAAGTGGCGTGAGGCTTTAGGTGGAAATATCAGAGGCATTATAACTGGCGGTGCTGCTTGCCAAGTAAGGCTTATCAGAATTTTTACCGCAGCAAAAATCCCCATTTATGAAGGCTATGGCCCTACAGAAAATAGCCCTGTAATAAGTGTAAACAGAAAAGAAAAAGGTGGGCTAAAATTCGGTACTGTTGGTCCTGTAATTGTTGGACAAGAAGTACGCCTAGCCGAAGATGGCGAAATATGTGTAAAGGGACCGAGTGTAATGCTAGGTTATTACAAACGTCCGGAACTTACAGCAGAAACATTGGTAGATGGCTGGTTACTTACAGGTGATATTGGTGTGTTTGAAGATGGAAAGTTTTTAAAAATTACAGATAGAAAAAAAGAGTTGTTTAAAACCAGTGGCGGTAAATATGTAGCACCTCAGCCTATTGAAAATAAAATGAAGGAGTCTCCATTTGTGGAGCAGATAATGATTATAGGTGCAGAAGAAAAATTTGTTAGCGCATTAATTGTACCTTCTATGCCTAATGTAAAAGAGTGGATGCGCTCTCAAGATATTCCTTTTACTACAAATGAAGATGCAGTGCACAACCCTAAAGTAAGAGGATTGTATAAAGAACTAATAGAATCTTTCAACAAATTTTTTAACCACGTAGAGCAGGTAAAAAAGTTTGAATTGTTACCTGATGAGTGGACAATAGAAAGTGGGGAACTTACACCAACATTAAAATTAAAGAGAAAAGTAATTTTTGAAAAATATAAAACAGCTATTGTACGTATTTACGAATAGCGTTTAACAATAGGTTTCAATAATAGAAGGTATCATTTCAAACTCCTTTGATTTATCTATAAAATGATGAGCGCCTAATCCTAAGCATAACTCTCTATAATATTGAGATGCTTTGTTGGTTACCATTATTATTTTTATTTGAGGATAAGTACTAAGGATTTGTTCTAGCAATTCAATACCACTTCTATCAGGTAAGTGAATATCCAATAAAATCATATCGGGTTGTTGCTCCTCTACATTTTTCAGTGCAGTGGCGCAGTCGTAGGAAATGAAAATATCTGATACACAATCGAGTTCTCTGATCATTTCAGATATTCTTTTGGTTATCAGTACAGCATCATCTACTAAGAGTACCCTTATTTTTTTAGTGTTGCTCAGTCTAGTTTAGTTTAAATTCAAAAATAGATAAATAGAAGCAACTTTCGTTGTAGTATTTTATACAGTTTGGAATAGTAAAACTTCTACAGTAAATATACTACATTAGCTTGTTTTCGATAGCATAAAGCGTAAGTTCAGCATTATTTTTTAAATTCATCTTCGTAATTATACGTGCTCTGTAGGTGCTTACTGTTGTAACGCTTAAGAATAAGGTTTCAGCAATTTCCGATACAGATTTACCAGAAGCAAGCATTTTTAGAACATCGAATTCTCTATCAGACAGGGTTTCGTGGGGAAGTTTTGTTTGGTCTTGATCAAAAATAGACGTAAGTTTTTCAGCAATAGATGGGGTAATGTATTTTTTGCCAAGCATTACTTTTTGCACAGCATTCACCAGTTCATCTGGTGCCATATCTTTACTAAGGTAGCCAGAAGCGCCAGCTTTTAATACCCTAAGTGCGTATTGTTCTTCTGGGTGAATACTCAATATAAGTACTGGGAGATTGGGTCTCATGGGTTTTATTTGCTGTAAAGCATCTAAACCACTGCGACCAGGCATACTAAGATCGCTTATTACAACGTCCCATTCTGCTTTCATTACTTGCTTTATTAAATCTTCAGCATCGCCTACTTCTTCAATATGTGCGCCCGGAAATCCTTCCAACAAAATCATTTTAAGACCACGTCTTACTACAATATGATCGTCAGCTACTAAAATTCTTATCATTTCGGTTTTTGTTATATGATAAACTTAATTAAGTTAAAGGTACAGTAATTATTACAGATGCACCCATCCCATTTCCATTCTTTCCTTTTATTTGATAGGTTCCATTTATTAAGCCCACCCTTTCTTTCATACCTAGCAATCCAAGTGTTCGTTTTTGGGCTATTTCATCTTCGTTAAAACCAACTCCATTATCAACGATGGTAAGTGTAATGATATTGCCTTCCTTCTTAAATGATGATAATACCTCTGTACCTTTTGAATGCCTAGATACGTTGGTAAGGCTCTCTTGAAAGATTCTAAATATACCAGTGGCAATTTCATTGCTAACTGTTATGTGACCTACATTGGTCGTAAAAATAGATTTTATCTCTGATCTTTTTTCAAACTCATCGCTTTGCCATTCCATAGCAGATATTAATCCAAGATCATCTAAAATACTCGGGCGCAATTCAGTTGCAATTCTCCTTACAGTAATAACCGTTTTGTCAATAAGTTGTATCGTTTCCTGCATTTTTTGCTGTACGGCTACATCGTCTGATTTTACTCGTTTATTTATCCAAGATATATCCATTTTTAAACCCGTGAGTTGTTGCCCAAGTTCATCATGTATTTCTCTGGCCATATGTGTTCTTTCACTCTCTCTGATGGTTTCTAAATTAGAAGCTAGCTCCCTAAAAGCTTCTGCAGATTTTTGTAGTTTTTCCTCCGCTTGATATTGTGCTGTTATATCATTAGCCAATGACAATGTTGCTTTTTTTCCTTCGTAAATAATTTTATTAGAAATAATATTTACTTTAATTATTGTTCCATCTTTTTTTTGATGTTCCCAATTCATTTCTTCATATCGCTTATCATCTTTTCTATTTTTCCACGCTTCGTATTCTACATCATTCTTGGGGTGAAGATCAATAATCGGCATTTGCAAAAACTCTTCTTTGCTATATCCATAATAATTTATAGCGGCATTATTTGCATCTAAAAATTTGCCATCATCTTCAGATAGGATCCACATTGGTAGAGGGTTTTCATTAAACAACAACTTATATTTATTTTCAGATGTTATTAAAAGCTCTTCTGCTTCTTTCATTTCTGTAAAATCTTGCATTGCACCGAGCATTCTGTAAGCCTTATTATTTTTATCGTACAAAATATAAGCCCTATCATTCAATACCCTGTATTTATCATTTTTTACTTTAAACCGAAATTGCTCCGTAAGAATCGTTTCTTTATTTTTAAGTGCTTGGGTAAAATTTATTGGAAGTCTATCCCTATCATCCTCATGCACCTTGTCTAAAAAAGTATTAAACTTTAACTTGCTACCTGCCGGCACATCAAACAAACTGCAAAAAATTTCATTGCCTGTAAGTACATCCGTTTCTATATCCCAATCCCATATCGCATCATTGGTTGCTTTGGCTACCAATTCAAATCTTTCTATAGATACTTTTAGTGCCTCTTCTGAAAGTCTTACTTTTTCACTTGCTTCTTTTCTGTCCGTTATATCTATTAATGTTCCAATTACGAGGTCTTCTCCATTTAAGGTAGCTGATGTTCCAAATACTTCTCCATGAAAAAATGTACCATCTTTTTTTATTCCTTTAAATTCATAATGCAATGAATTTGTTTTCTTTTCTGCATAGGCTTTTCTATATTCTATAATTTTTTCTTTATCATCTTTAGAAATTTCATTGAGCGTTTCTACATTTTCATAAATCTCTTCTATTGTATAACCAGATATTTCTGCAAAACGAGGATTGGCATAAATAATTTTATCGTCTTTTCTTATATATACACCCACCATAGATTCTTCCACCAAACTTCTAAACTTTACTTCCGCATTGGCAAGCTCTGTTTTTGTAAGCTCAGTATTGGTTACATTTTTTACAAGAGAAAGAATAACGCCATTTTTACTGTCTTCTTCTTTTACGAAAGAGTTATACCATTCACAATAAATTTCCTTACCAATTTTAGAAACACATCTATTGGAAATAATGGTTCCTTCATTGGTATCTATGGCAAGCAACTGTAGTTTTTCATAAAAAGATGTTCTATCTTCTTTTTTTATTAGTTTCTCAATATTTATTTTTTGTTTTGAAACTTCCTCTTCTGTCCATTCAAATATTTCTTCTGCCTTTTTACTCCATTGCAAAATATTTAAGTTGCTATCAAATTCAATAACAGCAAGCGGTGTATTGTTTAAATGAAAATTTAATCTAGCATGTGCAGTTTTTAATCCTATTTCAGCTTTTTTCTTACTAGTAATGTCGTAGTAATAAATAGAAATGCCATCTTCGCCAGGATAAATTAAATCTTCAAACCATTTGTCGTCTTTTGCATAATAAAATTCACTGCGTTGTTCCTGTTGTGTATTTTTTGCTTCGTGTAATGCATTGTAAAAAGGATTTCCAATAAGATCTGGATGCATATCCCATATATTTTTACCTAACAGTATTTCTGAATTTCTACCATGTAGGTTTTCTGCTGTTTTATTTAAAAAAGTATAATTCCAATTATTGTCTAAAGCAAAAAAAGCATCCGGTACTCTATCAAAAAAAGTATTTAGCTCGTTTGATTTTTGC
>JANOZW010000374.1:0-1986 GCA_031429575.1 Ferruginibacter sp. | reverse complement strand
TTGATAGAAAGTACAAAAAGTGCTTTGTATAAAAGTGATGATGGTGGCAGCAAATGGGAAAAAGTAAATGAAGATCCTGCCTTTACAGCCAATAGAAGTTTTTATTTTCAAGATGTAATTGCTGACCCTAAAAATGAAAATCGTTTGTGGTTGATAAACCAAATAGTGAGTATGAGTGAAGATGCAGGTAAAACTTTCAAAACGGTTATCCCTTACAATGGTATTCATCCAGATCATCATGCATTTTGGATAAACCCACTTGACCCTAATTTTATTATTGATGGAAACGATGGGGGCATAGGCATTTCGAGAGATAAAGGAAAAAATTGGACATTTGATGAGAAAATTCCTGTAGGACAATTTTATCATATCAACGTTGATAATGAAATACCATATAATGTAATGGGTGGCATGCAAGATAATGGCAGCTGGCGTGGCCCTGCATACACATGGACAGATAGTGGATTGAAAAATTATTACTGGGAAAGTCTTTGGGGCGGCGATGGTTTTGATGTAATGCCCGACCCTGAAGATGCCAATTGGATTTATGCAATGAGCCAAGGAGGAAACGTTGGCAGATATAATATTGTAACCGGCGAAAATTGGGAAATTAAACCATCAAGTGTTACAAATACTATAAATAAAGATAGAATACGTTTTAATTGGAATGCAGCCATAGCGCAAGATGCATTTGATAAAAAAACAATTTATTATGGCAGTCAATTTGTACATAAAAGTATAGACAAAGGTGCAAGCTGGACAACCATTAGCCCCGACCTTACCACAAACGATAGTGCACAAATAGACCAAAGTAAAAATGGTGGTATAAGCATTGATATTACTGGTGCGGAAAATCATTGTACCATTTTAGCCATAGAACCAAGCAAATTAAATAAAGACATTTTATGGGTAACAACCGATGATGGGCAAGTACAATTGACTAAGGATGGCGGAAAAACTTGGAGCAATGTTACTAGTAAAATAACAGGGCTAGCAAAAGGATGCTGGCTACCACAAATAAAAGCAAGCAGGTACAATGCAGGCGAGGCTTATGTTGTAGCCAATGATTACCGTAGAGGAAATTTTGCAGCCATGATTTTTAAAACAACAGACTATGGTACTACTTGGGTAAATATTTTGCAAAATAAAAATACAAAAGGTTATGCTTTGTGTGTATTGCAAGATCCTGTACAACCCAATTTAATTTTTGTAGGTACTGAACAAGGCTTGTGGATTAGTTTTGATGCTGCCAGTACATTTCAACAATTTAAAAATGGCTACCCAAGTGTAAGCACGTACGACCTTGCCATACAAGAGCGTGAAGCAGATTTGTGTATTGCTACTTTTGGTAGAGCTATGTATGTGTTAGATGATATTCGTCCGCTACGAAAACTAGCAGCACAAAAAGGAACGTTGAACAAAAATGTTGTAGCATTTGAAAACAACGATGCATACAAAGTAAGTTATAAAAATCAACCGGGCTATGAGTGGAGCACATGGGGCGTATGGAATGCAGATAATAAACCAAAGGGTGCAGTTATAAATTTTTATGCCAATGTAAAACCGAGAGATACCACAGCTAATAAAACAACAGACTCTACTGCCACTGCACTTAAAAAAATAAAATTGGATACTGCCATTGTAAAAATTTACAATATGCAAAATGAATTGATACGCACACTAAATTGGCCGGCAGATACAGGTTTCAATAAAAAAGTATGGCGTATGGATGAGAAGGGTTTTAGAAGACCCGGATCAGCAAAACCAAAACCTAATGACGAAGAACCTAGTGGCGATGCGGTATTACCTGGTAAATACAAAGTTGTAATTACATTTAATAAAGAAGCAGATTCTAGTTTTATAACTATAAAAGCAGACCCAAGAAAACTTGATAATAGCGATATTTTATTGGCACAAAAAACATTGAGTACAACACTTAAAAAAACTGGAGATAAACTTAGGCAAGGCATGGACCAGTTAAGTGAT
>JANOZW010000373.1:0-8490 GCA_031429575.1 Ferruginibacter sp. | reverse complement strand
GCACAAAAGCAAAAGCCTGTATGGCTAATCCTACTGCTACAATTTAAAAGCCCCATTGTTTATTTATTATTGTTTGCAGTAGCAGTTACTATTTATTTTCAAAATTATATTGAAGCTATTGCTATTGGCGTAGTCATTTTTGTAAATGCATTAATTGGTTTTTTTATGGAGCTGCAAGCACGTAGCTCTATGAATGCATTAAAAGAAATGGATATCATACTTTCCAAAGTAATTCGGGATGGAAAAATGTTGCATATTCCTTCTGAGAAAATTACGATTGGGGATTTAATTTTTTTAGAAGCAGGAGATATTATACCTGGCGATGCACATTTGGTAGAAGCAAATCAATTACAGTGTGATGAATCATCTCTCACTGGTGAGTCTCTTCCTACAGAAAAAAATACGGAAAAACTTGCCAAAGAAACTGCCCTTGGCGACCAACTGAATATGGTTTTTAAAGGTACATCTGTAATGAATGGCAATGGCAAAGCCATAATAACGGGCATTGCAGAAAATACGCAGTTGGGCACTATTACATCTTTGGTAGCTAGCCATAAAGAAACAAAAACACCGCTCGATATTAAGATAGCCGCATTAAGCGTAAAACTTATTTGGATTACATTAATTATGATATCCATTTTTGCTGTAACAGGTTTTATACAAGGAAAACATTGGGCATTAATTGTAGAAACATCTATTGCATTATCCGTAGCAGCATTTCCTGAAGGCTTGCCAATAGTATCTACGGTGGCATTGGCGTATGGCATGTTGCTGATGGCAAAACGAAATGCTATCGTAAAAAAATTATCTGCTGTAGAAACACTAGGCAGTACTAACATAATTTTAACTGATAAAACTGGGACACTTACGGAAAATAAAATTTATGTGGAAACCTTTTCTTTTCCCGAAGAAAATATAAAAGTGAGCATTGATAATAATGTATTAAAATATGGAGAAGGAAGTGTTGAAAAAAGTAAAATTAACGTAGAAAAATTGATATTGATTGGAGCGTTGTGCAATAATGCAGCAGTAAAACATGGGGAAGATAAAAAGAAATTATTGGGCGACCCTATAGAAATTGCACTAACATATTTGGCAGATGCATCGGGCACTACAGCCGATAAAATAAAAGCAGAATATGAAAGAGTATCGGAAATGCCTTTTAACTCCGATACTAAAATAATGGGCACGTTGCATAAAAGTAAAGTTGGAAATTTTATAGCTGCGAAAGGCTCAGTAGAACATATGCTGGAAAAATGCAGCAACATAATTTTTGGAGAAGGAGTTAAAGCTTTGAATGATGATGATAGGAATAAAATAATTGCTGAGTCAGAAAAAATGGCAGCAGATGGATTGCGGGTATTGGCATTTGCATACAAAGAAGAAAAAGAAATAAGCAAAGATGATTTTTTAAATAACCTTGTGTATGCTGGCATGATTGGTTTTTTAGACCCGCCAAGGTTGGATATAAAAGATGCCATAGTGAGCTGTAGAAAAGCAGGAATAAAAATTGTGATGATTACTGGAGACCATCCAATGACCGCATTAAACATTTCCAAAAAAGTTGGCTTGGTAGATGAGGCAGAGCAGCAAGTTATTAATGGTATTGATTTGCCAAATATGGATTCACTGTCTGATGATTGGGAGAAAAAAATATTGGCTACAGCGGTATTTGCGAGAACTACTCCAAAACAAAAATTGGAAATTGTTAGTATTTTTCAAAAGGGAGGTAATATTGTTGCCATGACAGGCGATGGCGTAAATGATGCGCCTGCATTAAAAAAAGCAGATATAGGAATTGCCATGGGATTGAGAGGAACACAAGTAGCAAAAGAAACGGCAAGCATCGTTTTAAAAGATGATTCTTTTACATCCATTGCACAAGCTGTGGCACATGGCAGAGAGATTTTTCAAAACATTCAGAAGTTTGTCATTTATTTAGTGTCGTGCAACTTGAGCGAAATTTTTATTGTAACGGCATTGGGTTTTGTAGCACCTGCTGCTACTTTATTGCCATTGCAAATTTTATTTTTAAATATGGTTACCGATGTGTTTCCTGCATTGGCACTTGGCTTGGGCAAGGGCGATAAAACAGTAATGGATAGGCCTCCGAGAGATCCAAAGAATTTGATTGTTTCCAATAATGACTGGTTTGCAATTGGTATTTATTCGTTGTTAATGACAGTTGCGGTTATAGCTGCATTGGAGTATTGCAAACTATATCTTTTGCTGGATGATAAAACGGCAAACAATGTTGCGTTTTTAACGTTGGCTTTCGCACAATTATTTCATGTGTTTAATATGGCATCTGCACAATCAAAATTATTGGTGAATGAGATTACAAAAAATAAATTTGTATGGTTTGCATTACTTATTTGTACTGCACAAATGATACTCGTTTTTGCAGTGCCGCAAATGAGACGTGTATTGGGTTTAAATTTTCTTAGTAGAGATATGTGGTTGGTAGCAATAGTTGCAAGTTTAATACCGCTGCTGTTGGTGCAGTTGTATAAAATTGTTTTTGGAAGGAGAGAAAAAATTAATAAGTGAACTTGTATCTTATGGTGAAGTAATTTAACAATTAATTTTTTATCTCTTAGCTAGGAAAGAAAGTTCGATTCAGTTGGAGTGTCAGGGTGAGCTTGTCGAACCCGTTGCACTAAATGAACCCGCCTTCAACAGGCTCAGGCTGACACTTCAATATTTGTAAGTAAACCTAAACACAGATAATAAAATAATCGAAAGAAATTGTAACATTTTATAAGGTTTTATTTAGCTTTTATAAAACGAATTTTTTAATAAACAAAATATGCTCGCAAATAATTTCAATATAAATGGCTTAACCGATGAGCAAGTAATTATTGCAAGGGAAAAATATGGACAAAATAAATTGCAATACAAAAAAGAAAATGGATTTTTAGATGCACTGAAAAGTTTAGCCAAAGAACCGATGCTTATTTTATTATTGGTAGCGTCTTCTATTTATTTTATTAGTGGAGATACTGGCGATGGTGTTTTTATGTTATCGGCCATTATTTTAGTTTCGGCCATTTCATTGTACCAAGATAGTAGAAGTAGAAATGCCTTAGAAAAATTAAAAAACTTTACGCAGCCTCATTGCAAAGTAATAAGAAACGGTGCAGTGGTAGAAATAAAAAGTGAAGAACTGGTTGTAGGGGATAGCCTGATGGTAGAAGAAGGTACATCTATTGCAGCAGATGGGCAGATTGTACACTCCAACGATTTTTCAGTAAACGAATCCATACTCACAGGAGAATCTTTTGCGGTTAGCAAAGATAAAAATGCAACAGATAATTTTATTTTTTTAGGAACAAGTGTAGCAGGTGGTTTAGCCATAGCTACCATTACTGCCGTTGGCAACGAAACCCGCTTGGGGAAGATAGGAAAAAGCTTGGAAGCCATACAAGAAGAAAAAACGCCGCTGGAGTTGCAGATAAATAATTTTGTAAAAAAAATGGTAATTGCGGGAGCCATTATTTTTTTAATAGTATGGGCAGTAAATTATTTTCAATCTTACCAATTGCTGGATAGTTTATTAAAAGCACTTACCCTAGCCATGAGTATTTTGCCCGAAGAAATACCTGTAGCATTTACCACATTTATGGCGCTTGGTGCATGGCGATTAATGAAGCTAGGCATAGTGGTAAAGCAAATGAAAACAGTGGAAACCCTAGGTAGTGCAACAGTAATTTGTACAGATAAAACTGGCACTATTACAGAAAATAAAATGAGTTTGGCAAAAATATTTGTACTGGCTACTAACAAAACTTCTACAGTAGAAAATGTAGCTGCTGAAGAAGAAAAAGAATTGATATCATTGGCCATGTGGGCAAGTGAGCCTATTGCATTTGACCCCATGGAAGTGGCTTTGCATGCGGCATACCAAAGTAAAATAGAAGTGGATGAACGACCTATTTATAAAATGATTCATGAATATCCTTTGAGTGGTAAGCCACCAATGATGACACATATTTTTGAAAACAGTACTGGTAAACGAATTGTAGCAGCCAAAGGAGCACCCGAGGCTTTGATAAATATTTCCAACTTAAGTGAAAAAGAAAAACAGCAAATTGAAGGAGCAATAAAAGTTATAACAACAGATGGTTATCGTGTTTTGGCGGTAGGGCAAGCTATTTTTGATGGCAATAATTTTCTTACTACACAGCAGGAGTACACATTTATTTTTAAAGGTCTTGTAGGTTTTTACGACCCACCGAAGAAAAATATTAATAAAGTATTACAAGATTTTTATACCGCTGGTATTACAGTAAAAATAATTACCGGCGATAATGCAGCTACCACAGCTGCTATTGCCAAACAAATTGCATTTAAAGGATATGAAAAAACGATAAGTGGTGATGAACTGATGTTATTAAATGAAGCAGATTTAAAAAGAGTTGTTGCCAATACAAATATTTTTACAAGAATGTTTCCTGATGCGAAATTAAAAATTATAAATGCATTAAAAGCCAACAACGAAATTGTAGCCATGACGGGTGATGGTGTAAATGATGGTCCTGCACTTAAAGCGGCACATATTGGTATTGCTATGGGTAAAAAAGGAACAGAAATAGCCAAGCAAGCAGCATCGCTTATTTTGGCAGACGATGATTTATCAAAAATGGTAGATGCGGTGGCCATGGGAAGAAAGATTTATGCCAATCTTAAAAAAGCCATACAATACATTATCTCCATTCATATTCCAATTGTGCTCACGGTATTTATTCCTTTAGCGTTGGGCTGGGTATATCCCAATATTTTTTCACCTGTGCATATTATTTTTTTAGAATTAATTATGGGGCCAACCTGCTCCATCATTTACGAAAATGAACCAATGGAAAAAAATACCATGCAGCAAAGTCCACGCCCATTTACCAATACTTTTTTTAATTGGAGAGAATTATCGACAAGTATTATGCAAGGATTGATGATAACCGCTGGCACATTAATTGCTTACCAATATGCTGTGCAACATGCTTACAACGAAGGGCTCACCCGTACGATGGTATTTACTGTTTTAATAGCTGCCAATATTTTTTTAACGTTGGTAAACCGTTCTTTTTACTATTCCATTTTTACTACCATGTTGTATAAAAATAATTTGGTGTCACTAATTATTGGTATTACAATTTGCATTATGGCTTTATTAATATATGTAAAACCATTTGCTGCATTTTTTGGTTTTGAATATTTAGATGTTGAAAAAGTTGGCATAGCCATCGCTGTTGGATTTGTAAGTGTAATATGGTATGAGGTAGTAAAGTTAATTAAGAGAAAAAAGAGTGAAGTGAAATGATTGATGCATTTAAAATACTCGCAAGAGGTGACTGCTCTCATAATAGACTTTTAAGTTATAAATTACTTTCAAAGAGGTGTCACCTATAGTGTAAAGAGCTACAATTTTAAATGCAGCTCTGAACATTTTTTTAAAAATTTAAATATAAAATTATGAACTGGTTTGTAATCGTAATTGTAGGAATAATTGTAATAGCGTTGGTTGTATTTACCATTATTCGCAACCAAAAAGATAAAAATGAATTTGAGCAACAAATAAACAACGATTATCCTAAGAAAAAAGATGCAGAGAACGATGTGGAAATTGATGAAGAGAAACTACAATAGGCAGTATTGGCATGATAATGCATATAAAATTTATAAGTAAAACATACAATTATGGCAACAAAATTTTCTGAAATAATACATAGCAATACACCTACATTGGTAGATTTTTTTGCAGAGTGGTGTGGCCCCTGCAAAATGATGAAACCAATATTGGCTGAATTGAAAAGTAAAATGGGAGAAGGGATAACCATTTTAAAAATAGATGTGGATAAGAGTCCCAACGCAGCTGCTGCATATCAAATACAAAGTATGCCTACACTGCTGTTATTTAAAAATGGAGAAATTAAATGGAGACAATCGGGTGTGGTAACTACCAAGCAACTGATGCAAGTTGTAGAACAGTATGCAAATTAAGTTACATTTTAAGACATAATAGTTTGGTGCATTTAAAAATATCGCAGTTTGTAAAAAGGGTTGTCAACCTTTTTACAATACATATATTTTGAAATTACCAATTAAGGTTGACAACCCTTACGACAATTTTAATTGCACCCTAATAGTTTCTTTTGTTTTTGATTACAATTTTTAGTATTAAATTTACGCATGGAGAAACATAAACAAGAAATGGCCAATGAGGCACATAGGTATGAAGCCTTATTTAACCATGCTTCCATGGGTATTGTAGTAGTAAATAGTAGTGCACAAATCCTCTCTGTTAATCCTTTTGCATTAAATCTTTTTGGGTATAAAATTGCTGAGTTAATTGGTAAACCCATTGAAACACTTATCCCAAGCAGGTTTAAGAATAGACATATAGACCATCGATACGATTATACGCATAATCCAAAAAGTCGCCCCATGGGTGTTGGTTTGGATTTGTATGCTACAAAAAAAGATGGAACAGAGTTTCCGGTAGAAGTAAGTTTGGGAAATTATGATAATAATGGAGAGAAAAATATTATTGCCTTTGTAAGTGATATTTCCATTAGAAAAAAAGCGGAAGCAGAAGTGGAAAAACTAAACGATGAATTAGAAGCTACAGTAGAGCAGCGCACTAAGGACTTAACAGATGCCATGCATCAACTAGAAATATCTAAAGAAGAGTTATCAAAATCATTAATAAAGGAAAAAGAACTGAGCGAATTGAAATCTAGGTTCGTATCTATGGCTTCTCATGAGTTTCGTACACCATTGAGTACCGTATTGTCTTCTTCTTATTTAATAGAAAAATACATTAGTACAGAAGACCAACCAAAACGAGAGAAACATTTGCAAAGAATTGTTTCTTCTGTAAACATGCTTACCGATATTTTAAATGATTTTTTAAGTGTAGGTAAAATTGAAGAAGGAAAAATACAAGTGCGCTTATCAGAATTTAATATTGAAGATCATATCAATGGCATCATTGTTGAAATACAGCACAATCTTAAAAAAGGACAAGGAATAATATACAGCCACCATGGCAATGCGGATGTGCAAATGGATGCATCTTTGTTTAAGCATATCATAATGAATTTGGTTTCTAATGCTAGTAAATTTTCTTCAACCGATAGCCCAATAGAAATAGAAACAAAAGGGGATGATAACCAACTAGGGCTAACGGTAAAAGATCAGGGCATGGGTATATCTAAAGAAGATCAAAAACATTTGATGGAACGTTTTTTTAGAGGTACCAATGCTGGAAACATACAGGGTACAGGGCTTGGCTTGCACATTATTGCTAAATATGCAGAGCTTATGAAAGGGGTAGTAACATGCGAAAGTGAATTGGAGAAAGGTACAACGTTTAAAATAGTTTTTACAAAAATTTAGGAGCATCAAGTCAGCCATAAGAAAATATTTGACGATTATTATAAATATAGATTGGAAAATTTCGTTTTACAATAATTAAAATAAAAAGGAACACATGAAAGTAATATTATTGATAGAAGACAACGATGATATCAGGGAAAATACAGCAGAGATTTTAGCGCTGGCACATTATACAGTGTACACTGCTCCCAATGGTAAAGTTGGTGTGGAAATGGCTTTGGAGCACACCCCTGATTTAATTATTTGTGATATTATGATGCCTGTGCTAGATGGTTACGGTGTATTACATGCTATTCAAAAAAATGAAGCAATAAAAAATACGCCATTTATTTTTCTTACGGCAAAAACAGAACGAACTGATTTTAGAAAAGGTATGGAGCTTGGAGCCGATGATTACATTACCAAACCATTTGATGGTACAGAATTGTTAAATGCAGTGGATAGCCGTTTAAAAAAATTAGATGTACTAAAGCAGCATCTAACACCCAATATGGAAGGGCTAGAACTGTTGATGCAAGCTTCTTTTGGCAAAAATAACTTAGCCTCTTTAGCAGAAGATAGAGATATAAATAAATATAAAAAAAAACAAATTATTTATACAGAGGGTAACCACCCAAATAGGTTGTACTATGTGGTAAAAGGAAAAGTAAAAGCATTTAAAACGAATGATGATGGCAAAGAATTGGTAACGGAGCTTTACAGCCCTGGTGATTTTTTTGGATACATAGCCATGCTAGAAGGTACGGTTTATAAAGACACTGCTGAAGCTATCGAAGAAACGGAGCTTTCTGTAATACCAAAAGAAGATTTTGACGATTTGCTAAACAACAATGCAGAAGTATCTAAAAAGTTTATACAATTATTAGCAAAAAATATTTCTGAAAAAGAAAACCAATTGCTTGGTTTGGCATATAACTCACTACGCAAAAAAGTGGCTGAAGCTTTGTTGCTATTGCAAAAAAAATATCAAGAAAATAAAGATGAAAAATTTGCCATTACCATAAGTAGGGAAAGTCTTGCCACCATTGCGGGCACAGCCACGGAGTCGCTTATACGCACACTTAGTGATTTTAGAACAGAAAAATTAATTGATAT
>JANOZW010000372.1:0-5931 GCA_031429575.1 Ferruginibacter sp. | reverse complement strand
TTTTTTTAATATAAAACATTTAGGACTTTGCAAAAATATATGTAACCATATTTTCTTTACTTCTCATATCCCTGGTAACTTTTGCCCTAAGGGAGATTTAATACAAAACAATGTGAAACCCTGCAATGGTGAGTTAGGTATAAAATGTACGATATGCTTATTTTCGTTAAACATGAAGTCGGGAGTTTCAAATATATTTTTTCGACATACAAAAAAATTACAAGAAATTTTAGAAATGTATAATAGCTTAAAATTACAAATGATATTTGTCTCAAATTGGCAAAAAGAACAAGCAATAAAAAATGGCTTTAATGCGGATAGCGTAAGCGTAATACGACAAGCGCTTAACACTTCAAATAAAAATCATTTAGCTCCAAAATTAACTAATTTAAAATTTACTATTGGATACCTTGGTAGGCTTTCCCCTGAAAAAGGGTCTGTATTATTCTTTAAACTACTAGATAAACTTAAAAGTAATAGTACATATCGATTTGTTATAGCAATTCCAAGTAATAGCAACCCAGCGGATGTTAAAACTTTAACGGAAATAAGGAATAATTCAAATACAGACATAGAAATACTACATACTATTAATGATACAAATAAGCACTTGTTTTTTGATAAAATTGATTGCTTAATTATACCATCTTTTTTTATAGAGACAGGACCCATAGTTTTACTTGAAGCAGTCTTTTATAATAAAATTGTTATAGCGCCTAATATTGGTGGTCCTTTAGAATTTGCGTCAGAATTCCTTGGAAATATTTTTCTTTATAATTGGAATAATATAGATGCACTAATTAGTAGTATTGCATTAGTAAAAAGTAAAGTTGAGGAAAAGGTTCAAGTAAAACCAATAAGTTTTTTGGAAAGAGAAAAGACATTTGTGGATAAGCATATTGAAGTTTATTCAAAGTCTTTACAGCCTTAACTGAAAACGTAAAATGCGATTTGAAAAAAATTGTACTTATAACAACCACACAACCTTCCGTAAATCCACGTTTAGTAAAAGAAGCAGATTCATTTGCAGAAGCAGGTTTTGAGGTTACTGTTTTATTTAATTTTGTTGCGGATTGGGCAATGGAGTTAGATAAAGAAATACTAGCAAAAGCTAAATGGAATTTCGCTCAAGTTGGAGGTGAAAATAAAAAACAAGTGCGATATCAAATTAGTAGAATGAGATTTGCTTTTTATCGTTTTGTCAATAAAAATATTTCGCCATCAGTGTTTGCAGAAAAAGCTCATGCTAGATGTTACAAAGTTTTACTTAATGCAGCTATAAAGATAAATGCAGATTGGTATATTGGCCATAATCCTGGTGCTATGGCCATAGCTGCAAATGCTTCACTGGCAAACAATGCTAAGTGCGGATTTGATTTTGAAGATTATCATAGAGGAGAATTTTTAGACAACAACAGTATTGAAGTGAAAAGGCAAATTTTTATAGAAAGAAAATATATTGGTAAATTTAATTACTTAAGTGCTGCAAGCCCATTAATAAAGGAAAAAATACAAACCGATTTCCTTTTATTAAATACCCCCTTTATAACGTTACTAAATAATTTCCCATTAAAAGACCAAACTGCTTTTGTAAAAACAAGTATAGATGAGGAGTCGTTAAAGCTATTTTGGTTTAGTCAGCATGTAGGCAAAAATAGGGGCTTGCAAATAGTTTGTGAAGCTTTAAAGGAAATAAGTAATCTTAATATTCACCTCACACTAGCTGGCAATTATACAAACGATGTTAAAGATTATTTTATAAATATAATGCAAGGTCTAGAAAAAAACATTCATTTTGTTGGTTTAATTCCCCCAAGTAACCTTACACTTTTTTCCTCTACATTTGATATTGGTTTAGCTTTGGAACCTGGGTTTTCAGAAAATAATAATCTAGCATTATCTAATAAAATATTTACTTATTTGCTTGCTGGTAATGCTATTATTTTTTCAGAAACAATCATGCAGAAAAATTTTAATGAAGCATATAAAGTTGGCTTATCTTTTCCTTTAAATGATAAAGAAGTCTTAAAAAGTTGCATTATATTTTTTATGGACAAGAAGAATTTACTAAAGCAACAAAAGTACAACTATAGTCTAGGAAGTGAAAAACTGAATTGGGAACACGAATCGAAAAAATTACTAGAGATTATTAATTGAAAAAAATTCTTATCATATATCCTCACTTTCCACCATCAAATCTTGCGGGTGTACATAGGGCAAGATTATTTGCCCAACACTTGCCTTCATTTGGCTGGGAGCCGGTAATTTTAACTGTCAATGAAAAGTTTTATGAAGAAGAGCCAGATTATAATTTGGTAAAACTATTGCCCAAAACATTGCGCATAGAAAAAGTAAATGCCTTTTCTATAAAGAAATTTAGATTAATTGGCGATATCGGATTAAGAGGGTTTTTTCAGCTATATAAAAAGGCAAAATCACTAATTAAAAATGAGCATTTCGACTTTTTATTCATTCCCATACCTTCGTTTTATTGTGCATTGCTTGGAAGAATGCTACATACAAGTACTAATATTAAATATGGAATAGACTATATAGATCCATGGGTGCATAATTTCCCTGGTAGCAATAAAGTTTTTAGCAGACATTGGTTTAGCACAAAACTTTCGAAAATATTGGAACCGATTGCTGTAAAAAAAGCATCGTTGATTACTGGTGTAGCAGAAGGATATTACCAACCTGTATTAGAAAGAAATCCGCATTTAAAAAATGTTGTAACTGGTGCTATGCCATATGGTGGCGAAGCACAAGACCATGAAATTGTTGAGACATTAAACATATCTCCTTATCTTTTTGAGAAAAATAGTAATAAGATACAATTTGTATATGCAGGAGCTATGCTTCCAAAAGCTTATGAACCATTAGAAAAGATATTCGAAGCTATCCATTTAAATAAAGAATTTTTTAACAAGATAGAATTTCATTTTATTGGTACTGGAAAAAAGTCTAATGATACAAATGGTTACAATATAAAACCATTAGCACAGAAATATGGATTATGGAGCCAGATTATTTTTGAATATCCTAGTCGCATTCCCTATTTAGATGTTTTGGTGCATTTAAATATTGCAGATGCAGTATTTATCTTAGGAAGTACAGAACCACATTACACGCCGAGTAAGTCTTATCAAGCAGTTTTGTCTAATAAACCAATTTTGGCTGTTTTGCATGAAAAGAGTACAGCGGTAGAAATTTTAGAAAAATCAAATGCGGGTATAGTTATTTCTTTTAATGGTGAAAATGATTTAGAGAAAATAAAAAATCAATTTGCATCTACTTTTGTTGAATGGCTTAAATTTAAGAATACATATAAATCTACAAATTTGAATTTAAATGAGTTTAACAGATTTTCGGCATTTGAGGTTACAAAAACACTTGCATCATTATTAAATAGCTCCATATAATAATTAATATTTTTAAATAAATGAATAATCAAAGTGCTGTGTTAATAAGCGTTATTTTACCAGTTTATAACGGTATGAAGTATCTGAAAGAGTCAGTTGAAAGTGTACTTTTACAAACTGAGCATAATTTTGAATTTTTAATATTAGACGATTGTTCAACCGATGCAAGCGCTAAATATTTGGAATCTATAAGAGATGAAAGAATAACACTTTATAAAAATGAAATAAATAAAGGGCTTTTTTACAATCTTAATTTTTTAATAAAAAAAAGTAAATCAAGCCTTATTAAACTATGGGCACAAGATGATATTATGTATTCCAATTGTCTAAGAAGGTTCATTGATTTTCATACAAAGTATTCTCAAATTGGGTTTAGCTACTCTGCTAGAACCATAATTAATGATAAAGGAAAAATAAAAATTAATGATAAAATAGACAATACTCCCGAATTAATTTCTACTGAAATGCATGCAAGAATTGCTTTTTTTACAGGCTCAATCGCAGGAAATATTGCAAATGTTTGTATAAACAAAAATGCATTAGATAAAGTTGGATTATTTAAAGAGTATATGAAAATATCTGCTGATTTTGATATGTGGGTAAGGATAGCAGAGAAATACGAAACTGGCTTTATTAAAGACTCATTAATATATCTTAGAGATCATAACGAACAATTAAGTCGAAACGAAAACTTTTATATTTTACATGTACAAGAAGATATGGTAGTATATCGTTATCTTCTAAACTATGTTTCACAAAAATTAAAAAAGGAAGGCAAAATTTTGCTACGAAACAACAAATTTGTTTTCTATTATACACTAATGATAAAAACGTTTTTAAAAGGGAATTTTAAATTGGGAAGGCTGTATTATAAAGAATTAATAGGTGCTGATAATTTTTTAAATATAAGTTACAGTTTTTTTAAAGCAAAACTGTTTAGTAAGAAAATACCCTTATTCTTAAATTCATCGAGTCAAAATTAATTTTTTCTGAAAAAACTAGCTATTATAACTACGCATCCTATACAGTATAATGCCCCTTTTTTTAAAATGCTGGCACAGAGAAAACAATTAGATGTAAAAGTTTTCTACACATGGAGCCAAACTCAATCTGGAAACAAGTATGATCCCGGGTTTGGTAAAGAAGTTAATTGGGATATTCCTTTATTAGAAGGATATAAGTATAGTTTTGTAAATAATATTTCTTCATCACCAGGTTCACATCATTTTAAAGGGATAAATAATCCAACATTGATAGATGAAATACAGCATTGGAAGGCTGATGTAATACTTATTTACGGATGGGCCTTCAAGAGTCATTTAAAAGCAATGCGATTTTTTAAAGGTAAAATTCCTGTTTTATTTAGAGGAGATTCTACTTTGATAGATCAAAAGCCAGGACTTAAAAAATATATTAGAAATGTTTTTCTTAAATTTGTTTACTCCAATATTAATTTTGCCATGTACGCGGGTAAAGCAAACAAGGCTTATTTTTTGGCACATGGCTTAAAAGAAAGCCAGCTTTTTTTTATGCCACATGCTATTGAAAACGAAAGGTTTTTTTGTAGTGAATTTATTCAAGACAAAGCAAATAATCTTTTACAAAACTTAAAAATACCATCTGATGCTATGGTGTTTTTATTTGCAGCTAAATTAGAGCAAAAAAAACAACCTGATGTATTAGCAAAATTATTTTCGGAAATAGATAATATACAATCGCATTTAATAATAGCAGGTAGCGGTATTTTAGAAAATGAAATGAAGATAAAATTTACTAATTTTAGTAATATTCATTTTGTAGGTTTTTACAATCAAAACGAAATGCCATTCCTATATGCAGCTTGCAGTGTGTTTATTTTGCCATCTAAAGGACCAGGTGAAACTTGGGGATTAGCTATAAATGAAGCTATGGCACTAGGTAAAGCTGTGTTAGTTAGTGATGCTTGTGGAGCTGCAAGTGACTTGGTACAATATTCAAATAACGGATTTACATTTAAAAAAAATGATATTGCAGACCTTAAAGAAAAAATACTTTTTTTTATTAAAAATAGAGATGCCGCTAAAATTATGGGAGAGAGTTCTTTGCAAATAATTAAAAATTATACTTACGAGAAAGGTTGCATAGTTGTAGAAAAAGCTGTAAACCATGGGAGGGGAGAAATTAATAATGAGATCTAAAATTTATTTTGACGAAGCAACAAAAGGGTTTCTAATTTTATTATTAATTAGCCAATTGTTTTTTACAAATGGAATCCTCCTATTTCTAGGTATGATTATCTTTTTTATTCTATTCTACAACCTTCAACAACCATATAAGCCATCTGTTTTTACGATTATATTAATTTACCATTTTTTACAAATCTCTGCAGGTATATGGCAAAGTAATAACTTAGGAAAGGATATTAATTATCGGTCACAAAATACTGATGTTGCAATTCTGTCTTCCTTTATTGGATTATTATTTATTTTTTTACCTGTAATATACTACCAAAACAAGATACCAAAACTTT
>JANOZW010000371.1:0-2779 GCA_031429575.1 Ferruginibacter sp. | reverse complement strand
ACTTGGTCTTGCGCTTCCACATAGCTGGGGTGGTCGGGACTACGAAAAAAATCGCCAAGTGCTCCTTTGGTAATATGAAAATCAACCAAAGAGAGTATTTCTATAATATCATCATTTTTTAAAGAAAGTGCTACACGCAGTTTTTTTAGTATATCGTTATTATCCATATTAATTGCTTTGTGGTATTGTAAAGTACAAATGTATTACTATGTGGCTAATTGTTTTAATTTGTATTAATACGCCAATGCCTATTAACTAATGGACTATAGAAAAACTTCGTAACCCAACGAAATACTTCTATGGTACAATCATACCATCAACTACATGTTGCAAAAAAATAAAAGTGCAATTTTACATTATCCAATTAGAAAACAAACGAAGACCTTTATATATCCAATATCTTCGAGAAAAACGCATCCAATATCTATAGAATATCCGAAAATCAGTAACACTGTGAAAGCCTTCCGAAATGGAGGCTTTTTTCGTAGCATAAACCCTATGCCTCCCACACACAAAAGCCCGAACTTAATCGGGCTCTATAACTTTGAACTTTGAACCTTCAACTTCTAGATTCCTTGTAGCTACAGCGATTCTTATTTGATTGGAAAAAGTTTTGCGCATTTTTAATTCCTATACAAGATTTAAAGCTTGGGCTTTGGCAAGCCCAATAATACGGTTTAACATCAGGTAATGTTCTATTTCACTTTTTTCTTCTGTAGATAATTCATTTTTTTTTGTTTATCTAACAATATATCAAAGCGAGTTTGATTAGCTTCTGAAGGTTTAAAAGCTATAACTTTTTTGGGATTCATGGTTGCCATAAAATTGGCTACTTCATCATATACTGTGTGAACCATTGCTAATAATTGTTTACACAAATTTATCTCTTTTTTCTATATATTATTAAGTTATCTATAGAATATCCGAAAATCAGTAACACCGTGAAAGTCTTCCAAAATGGAGGCTTTTTTCGTAGCATAAACCCAATGCCTCCCACACACAAAAAAGCCCGAACCTAATCGGGCTAGTCTAAATACTCAATACTAAGTACTAAATACTTTTTTACACATCTATTTTAGCATACTTCGCATGGCTCTCAATAAACTCTCTACGAGGTGGTACCTCATCACCCATTAGCATAGTAAATACGCTATCAGCATTTGCAAGGCTATCAATCGTAACTTGTTTAAGTGTTCTACTCGCAGGGTTCATCGTAGTTTCCCATAATTGGTCTGCATTCATCTCTCCCAAACCTTTGTATCGTTGTATGTTTACGCTGTCTTCTTTTCCGCCACCAATTTTTATAGACAATGCTTTTCTTTCTTCATCATTCCAAGCATATTCTTGCTCTTTTCCTTTCTTTACCAAATACAAAGGTGGTTGTGCAATGTAAACGTAACCTTGCTCCACCAACTCCTTCATATAACGGAAAATAAAAGTCATTATCAATGTAGCAATGTGGCTTCCATCAACATCGGCATCCGTCATTATAATTAATTTATGATAACGTAGTTTAGAAATATCCAATGCTTTTGCATCTTCTAATGTGCCAATTTTTACACCCAATGCGGTAAACATATTTCGTATTTCCTCATTGTCGTAAATCTTATGTTCCATGGCTTTTTCTACATTAAGAATTTTACCTCTCAATGGCAGTATCGCTTGAAAACTTCTATCTCTACCTTGCTTGGCAGTTCCACCCGCCGAGTCTCCTTCCACTAAAAATAATTCGCAACGGCCTGGGTCTTTATCTGAACAATCTGCCAATTTACCAGGCAAACCACCACCTACTAAAACCGTTTTACGTTGCACCAATTCTCTTGCACGCTTTGCCGCCGCACGAGCTTGTGCAGCCAAAATTACTTTTTGTATAATTGTTTTTGCATCTTTAGGGTTTTCTTCTAAATATGCTTCTAGAACTCTGCTCAATGTACTATCAACAATGCCACTTACTTCACTGTTTCCTAGCTTGCCTTTTGTTTGTCCTTCAAATTGTGGCTCGGGTACTTTTACAGAAATAATGGCCGAAATACCTTCTCTAAAATCATCTCCTTCAATGGCAACTTTTGCTTTTTCAAACATGCCATTTTTTTCGCCATAGCTTTTAAACACACGGGTAATACTTCTTCTAAAACCAGCTACGTGTGTACCGCCTTCTATCGTATTAATATTGTTTACATAACTAAACAAATGCTCGGAGTAGCCTGCATTGTAGGTCATGGCTACTTCTACTACTACATTGTTTTTTTCATCGTACCCATCGCAATAAATTACAATTGGTATGAGTGGACTACGCCCTGCTTTTTTATCTAAGTATTCTACAAACTCTACAATTCCACCTTCGCTATAAAAATTTTTGCTGTAGGTTTTTCCATCTTCTTAAGCTCTCTTACATCGTTTAATGTAATGTTTATTTTCTTATTTAAGAAAGCCAACTCACGCATACGAGCTTCTATAATCTCACGCTTATATACTGTTGTATTGAAAATAGTTTTATCGGGCCAAAAATGTACATGTGTACCTGTATGTGTACTCGTACCAATTTCTTTTACAGAATATTGTGGTACACCAATGCAATATTCTTGTTGAAACTTTTTATTTTCTCTATCTACGGTTACAATCAATTTTGTACTCAACGCATTTACACAACTCACACCTACACCATGCAAACCACCGGAAACTTTGTAAGTATCCTTATCAAACTTACCACCAGCATGCAATACCGTCATTACAATTTCAAGGGCAGATTTGCCTTCTTTTGTATTAATACCTGTAGGAA
>JANOZW010000370.1:0-22458 GCA_031429575.1 Ferruginibacter sp. | reverse complement strand
CCAGAAATTATTAGGTTAGCTGTGTATGATAGAACCAAAAGTACTTATGACCAGTCGCCAAAATTATATTCGCTTAAAAAAGTAAATGGTGCTTATACGGTTGTGGGGGGTAAAATTATGGCTCCATCAAACAAGGTAAGTTTTGCACTTACCATGCAAGATAGAACTAGTTTGCCCGGTGGCGCAAATGGTATATATGCTGCTGCTGTGTATGACAACTTCACACAAATAAGCCGCTTTGAAATCGACAGTATTAGCTATGCAGAAACTCGGTATTTTAATGCACATATAGATTTTAAACTACGCAGTAATGGTGGGCCTTGGCTACAACATTTATCGCCATTGCCAGGTTATGAAAATTACATTTATAAAACAGATAAGCAAAAAGGCGTTGTTGTTTTTTCTGATAGTGACGCACATCTTATAAAAATTATTGTAGCAGATGTAAATGGCAATCAATCGAATTTAAATTTTGAATTAAAAGCTCCAACAAGTATTGTAGAAAGAAAAGTAATAACAGCCACTCAAAAATTTATACCAAACTATATAAATGTTTTTGAAAATAACAATGTGCATTTTTATTTACCCGAAAATGCATTGTACGATACAGTACATTTTATTTATAACGAAATGCCATCTGCTACAGGAAAAAATATTTATCAACTACACAATGCCAATACACCCGTGCAATGTATGTATCCCATAAGCATAAGAGAAAATTTTGCTACCGAGGATACAGGAAAGATAGTAATGAAAAGATTTAGTGGTAGCAAACAAGATTTTGCAAAAGCAAACTACGGTAAAGGATTTTATACGGCATCTTTTAGAGAGTTCGGAAATTTTCAATTGATGGTGGATAGAGAACCGCCAAATATTGTTCCCATTGGGTTTAGAGATGGTATAAAAGCTACAGCTTTGAAAAGAATATTGTTTAAAATAAAAGACAATACAGAAGACATTGTAAAGTTTACCGCACTACTAGATGGTAAGTGGCTTCGTTTTAGCAACGACAAAGGCATAAACTTTATTTACAATTTTGATGAGCGCTGCGAGCCTGGTGAGCATGAATTAAAAATTTCTGCCACCGACCAAGTGGGTAATACGGTGGAAAGAACATATAAATTTACGAGATAGGATTTATCCCATAAAGAACACAAAGCAACACAAAAAATCTTAGTGAACTTTGTGTGCTTTGTGGGAAGTAAAAATATATTAGTGTTTATTCGTGCATTCGTGGCTAATTAAAAACCGAAGGTTTTAAACTTACCGCCTTAAAACCTTTGAATAAAAAATATCTTTAAATAGTAAATAAACTTTTATATAAAAAACGCCTTACCGACCCTGCCTTAGCCGGCAGGCAGGTTCTCGGCAAAAAAACCTCTGCAAAAAAAGATAATATGAAAAAAGAAACACCCACCCCACCATTCGGCAATTTAAAAGTTGGCAAACTTGCCCCTGCATTTTACGGCATAGATCAAAACGGTGAAACCATAGCCCTTAAAGACTTTGCAGGCAAAAAGCTCATTGTATATTTTTACCCAAAAGACGATACGCCCACATGCACTACACAAGCATGCAACCTTCGAGATAATTATACCAACTTATTACAAGATGGTTTTGACATAATTGGCATAAGTCCCGACCCAGTAAAAAAGCACAAAAAATTTGAAGATAAATACGAATTGCCTTTTGCCTTAGTAGCGGACGAAGACCACAGCATTGCTGAAAAATATGGCGTGTGGGGTACCAAACAATTTATGGGCAAAACATACGACGGCATACACCGCACCACATTTTTAATAGACGAAAATGGTAAAATAAAAAATATTATTACCAAGCCTGATAGCAAAAACCATACAGATGAAATTTTAGCCGCTTGGTATGAGTAAACAAGCATATTATATTAAGGAACATTCTTGGCTCGCAAAAATAGCTGCAAAAAAAATGAAGGCAAACGCAGTAGCCATGGTGCTTGGCAAAACCATTCATTTATTTGGTAGCACAAAAGAAGAATTTTTAGCAGACGAATGCTGGGTAAAGCATGAGCTATGCCATATAAAACAATTTAAAGAGCATGGGTATATGGTTTTTCTTATAAAATATCTATGGGAAAGCTTGAGAGTTGGCTATTACAATAATAAGTATGAGGTGGAGGCTAGGGAGGCGGAAGAAGCTTAAATTTTATTTAAAATATCTCCGCCAATTTAAAATTCAACTCTGGAAACAAAACGCTTTTAATATTATCATCTTCTATAAAAGGTTTTAACCCGATGTACTTATTATTTTGAAGACTATACATGAAAACTGTTTTTTCAGTTGGGTCAACAATCCAGTATTCCTTCACCTCGTTTTCTTCATACAAATCAAATTTAATACCCATTTCTTTTTTTGAATTGCCAGGGCTTAGTATTTCTATTACCAAATCAGGCGCTCCGTTACAACCCCTATCGTCTAGTTTGTTTTCATCGCATATAATACACATATCAGGCTGTACTACGGTAACAACTTTTTCATCTTGCGATTTCGCTTTTACCAATCTAACATCAAACGGAGCAGCATAAAGATTGCAAATATTTTTACTAAAAGAATTCCATAATAAACCGTGTAAATTACCAGACACCTCTTGATGATACCTACTAGGCGCAGGACTCATCTTAAATATTTTTCCTCTAAACAACTCTAGCCTTTCTTTAAAATTCCATTTTAAATAATCGGCATAAGTATAAGAACCGTTTAAGTCTAGCTCATTAAAGTCTGTTACCATGTTATTTCTTTTATGTAAAATTAATAAACATTTTTAATAATAGAACTTTAGCAAAACTTAAAAATTACACATTAAAATCTACGCATAAACATTAGAAGTTACCGTCTTTAAAAAATCACTAATAATCCCATTTATTTCTTCTCCTTCTGTTAAAAAACCATCGTGCCCATAAGGCGAGTCAATCAATTTTAAGGTAGAGTTTGGAATATTATCATGCAACAAAATTTGTTCTTTTATCGGAAATAATATATCGGTGGCAATACCTATCACTAATGTATTTGCAGTTATCGTCGCTAATGCTGAAGCAATACTTTCCCTTCCTCTGCCCACATCGTGACTGTCCATTGCACTACTTAATGTATGGTAACAGTCTGCATCAAAACGCAAGGCTAATTTTTCGCCTTGGTGGCGCTGGTAAGATGCTGCTCCGTAGTTACCAACCGTTTCATTTGGTTTAGCGGTGCGCTCATACATTTCATAATTTCTATAGCTTAGCATGGCAATTGCTCGGGCAACTTCTAGCCCATCTTTACCATTTTCTATTGCCATACGTTGTACTTCATTAAATGCAATACCCCAAGGGGAATGTTTGGCATTGGTAGCCAACAACACCAAGTTTTTTATTGTAGATGGTTCTTGTATAGCCCATTCCATGGCTTGTTGCCCGCCCATAGAGCCGCCAATTAATAAAAATATTTCTTCTATGTCTAAATGGTTTTTTAACGCAATATGTGCTGCTGTAATATCTCTAATGGTAAGAGTAGGAAATGCCTTACCATATTTTTTATTACTTCCATTTTGCAAACTTATTGGTGAGCTAGTACCATAGCACGAACCCAAGTTATTGGCACATACAATAAAATATTTATCTGGGTCTAGCAGTTTATTCTCTCCAAAAATATTTGCCCACCAATCTGCCACATCGGAGTTGGCTGTAAGCGCATGGCATACCCAAATAACTGGGGTAATGCCTTTTTTATATTCGCCATAAGTGTGGTAAGCAACCGTGAGGTTCTCCAATTGCTTACCACTTTCTAATGTGAATGTTTTTTCTTTACTGATAAATGAATGCATAGATTAAACTAATTCAGGTTGATTGTTTTTTATGGAAACACTTATTGGTGTTGGGTTGCTTAGGTTGTCATTTACTGGGCAACGTTCTTCTACCGTTTTTAATAGCAACGCAATTTGTTCTTCGCTTGCAGGAGAATCAACTTCTATTTTCACATCTAAATTTTTAAAACCAGGTCTATCCGTATTATCCAATCCTAAAAAATTTGCAGGATTTAAATTTCCTGTAACATTTATTTTTAAATTGGAAATGGAAATGTTTAATTCTTTTGCAATAAGATTAATTACCACATTTAAACATCCTGCATAACCTGCTAAAATAAATTCCACAGGGTTTGCCCCATCATCTGCGCCACCAAGGGCTGCGGGCTCATCTATGGTGTGTAAAAACTGTCTTGTTTCGCCAGTAAATTTTGTGGCATTAATGCTTTTTCCGTTTATGGTGAATTGTAAATCGCTCATATTTTTGTTTTTTTAAAATTGATTAAGATTGTTTTAGTGATTATTTTATTGTTATAAATTAATTGCATTTAGCTAAGAGGGTTTTTAATTGCACCGACCTTTAGGTCGGTGTTAAAAAGATTTCCTCAAAAGGGGCTTTAGCCCCAAAGCCAACATTATCGGGCTAAAGCCCTTTTATTAAGTACATTTTATCCCTGTGCTAAAGCACAGGGCAATTCATAACTCTTTAAATAAACAACATTGAATTACTAAGGAATCAATTTATTTTTTGTGGCTTGTACATTCATTAATTCAGCACTTCCTCTAATTGCTCCGATACTTTTGTTGCACCCACTTTACTTGCTTGCAATGCTTGTTCAAAATCAGCAATAATATCATCAATATGTTCTATGCCAGTAGATATGCGCACAAGCCCTGGTGTAACGCCGCTGCGCAATTGCGCTTCTGCATCTAGCTGGTCGTGCGTGGTACTTGCAGGGTGAATAGCCAATGTTTTTGAATCGCCCACATTGGCTACATGGCTTACCAGTTGCAATGCATTGATGAATTTTGCAGCGGCTTCTTTACCACCTTTTATTTCTATGCTCAGCATGCCGCCAACACCATTCTTTAAATATTTTTGTGCCAATGCATAATATTTGCTGCTTGGCAATCCTGCATAGTTTACTTTTTCTACCAAGTCGTGTTGCTGTAAATATTCAGCTAATTTTTGCCCATTGCTATTTGCCCTTTCTAATCTTAAAGAAAGTGTTTCTAAACCTTGCAATAATAAGAATGAATTAAATGGGCTTTGGCTTGCACCATAATCTCTCAAACCCTCTACTCGTGCACGTATAATGAAGGCTATGTTTGGTAATCCTAATGGATTGTTTACACCAAATACATCTGAAAATACTAACCCATGATACCCTTCACTCGGCTCACTAAATTGTGGGAACTTTCCATTGCCCCAATTGTAATTTCCACCGTCAACAATAACGCCACCCACGCTTGTGCCATGGCCACCAATCCATTTTGTAGCACTCTCTACCACAATGTTTGCACCATGTTCTAATGGCTTAAATAAGTAACCACCGGCACCAAAAGTATTGTCAACAATAATTGGTAAATCATATTTTTTTGCTACTACAGCTATAGCTTCAAAATCTGGAATATTTAATTCAGGATTGCCAATGGTTTCTAAATAAATAGCCTTGGTTTTATCGTCTATTAATTGTTCAAATGCTGCCGGCGAATCACCATCTGCAAAGCGGGCCTCTATTCCCAAGCGTTTAAACTGTACTTTAAATTGGTTGTATGTGCCGCCATATAAAAATGAGGTGGATACAAAATTATCACCGTGTTGCAAAATATTGCTCAATGCTAAAAACTGTGCGGCTTGCCCCGAAGCCGTTGCTAGTGCTGCCACGCCGCCTTCTAGCGCTGCAATGCGTTTTTCAAATACATCTGTAGTGGGGTTCATTATTCGAGTATAAATATTCCCAAATTCTTTTAAGCCAAATAAATTGGCCGCATGTGTAGTATCGTTAAATACATACGATGTAGTTTGGTAAATAGGTACTGCTCTCGATTTTGTTGTTGGATCTACTTCTTGCCCTGCATGAAGTTGTAAGGTTTCAAATTTGTAATTGCTCATGATGATGGTTGTTTTTAATTATTAAAAAATGTGTAGAAAATAAAAAAGCCCTGCTATTTGGTAGCAAGGCTTTTTTAATAAAGTAAAAATATTATTAGAAACTATTTCATACTATACATAAGCCTTGCTGGTCGCATACACATGCAACACATACAACACATCATGATAATATTTGAAAAGTTTTTATTCATTTTTATTAGTCTAGTGTAAAAGTAGAGTAGTAAATTTTAATAACCAAATTATTTTTTTTAAAGAAATACGTTTTCCAAATACCATTCCAAAAATGTTTTTAGGGAGCAACTTCACCAAAATACACCTAAAAACGCCTATATTTGCCTATATGATGAACGTTGACAACATGGAATATAATACTACTCGTAACCACCTCACCATGAGGGAGTACGGCAGACATATTCAGAAAATGGTGGAGTACTTGCTCACACTAGAAGATAAGCAAGAGCGCCAAAAGAATGCTTATGCCGTAATAGAATTGATGGGTTTCTTAAATCCACACTTAAAAAACGTAGAAGATTTTCGCCACAAACTATGGGATCATCTTTTTTTAATTAGCGATTTTAAGCTTGATGTAGATAGTCCTTATCCAATACCAACAAGGGAAACGCTTAAGGCAAAGCCTGAAATATTAGGATATCCTAAAAAATATCCAAAGTTTAATCACCTAGGTAAAAACATAGAAGTAGTAATAGACAAAGCATTGAAGGAAGAAAACCCAGAGAAGAAACAAGGGTTTGCAAATGCAATAGCATACTACATGAAATTGACGTATAGTAATTGGCACAAAGAGTTGGTGCATGATGATAATATTCAGAATGAACTAAGCGATATGACAGATGGTGAATTGGCTTTTAACAGTCGCCCATTTGTAAAACATACTGCACCACGCATTGAAAGAGATGAATACGGTGCAGGAAGGAATCAGTATCGTAAAAACTTTGGCGGTAGAGATAATAATGGTGGCAGAGACAATAGAAATAACAACAACAATAATAGGAACAATAATAATAGAAATAACAACAATGCTCAACCAGGGCAAGCGGGCGGTAATAGAGAAAACAGAGACCCTCGTAGCAATAACAATAATAATAACAACAACAATCGAAATTTTAAAAAGAGGTTTTAATTTTTTAAAACGACAATATTTCCGGCAGCAATTTTCTGCCGGTTTTTTTATAACCATCTTTTCATAAAACACAAATTTTTTAAATACATTTTTTGCAATGGGAATATTTGAAGTAATAGGGGGCAATAAACTACAGGGAGAAATAACGCCACAAGGCGCAAAGAACGAAGCGTTGCAAATTTTGAGTGCCGTGTTGCTTACAGCAGAGCCAGTGGAAATAAACAATATTCCAGATATTATAGATGTGAACTTATTGATAGAGTTACTGAAAGAGATGAATGTGAAAGTGGAAAAACTACAAGCGAATAGTTATCGCTTTCAAGCAGATGATGTGGACGTAGAATATTTGCAGAGTGAAGATTATTTTAAAAAGAGTGGAAGGCTTCGTGGCTCTGTAATGCTTGCTGGGCCATTGCTGGCAAGGTTTAAAAAAGCATACTTACCAAAACCAGGTGGCGATAAAATTGGTCGTAGAAGATTGGATACACATATCATTGGTTTTGAAAGATTGGGCGCAACATTTTCTTATAACAGCGATACTGGTTTTTTTGCATTGAAGGCAGATGAACTAAAAGGTTGTTACATGTTGCTAGACGAACCAAGTGTAACAGGTACAGCAAATATTTTAATGGCTGCTACGCTTGCAACTGGCACTACAACTATTTACAATGCAGCATGCGAGCCATACATACAACAGCTTTGCAAAATGCTCATACGTATGGGCGCAAACATACAAGGCACAGGTAGTAACATGCTAGTGATAACTGGTGTGGTAAAACTGAACGGCACTACTCACAGCATGTTACCCGATATGATTGAGATTGGAAGTTTTATCGGGCTTGCTGCAATGACACAGGGTGATATTACTATTAAAAATGCAGCTGTTGCAGAGTTAGGAATTATACCCGAAAAATTTAGACAACTCGGTATTCAATTAAATATTATTGGGGATGATATTCATGTACCATCGCAAGATAAATATGAAATAAATAAATTTTTAGATGGCGGTATCATGACGATTTATGATAACCCATGGCCGGGCTTTACACCAGATTTATTGAGCATTGTTTTAGTAACCGCTATACAAGCACATGGTAGTGTATTGATACATCAAAAAATGTTTGAAAGCCGTTTATTTTTTACAGACAAGTTAATAGAAATGGGTGCACAAATTATTTTATGCGATCCACATCGGGCAGTGGTAATAGGTTTAGAAAGAGAAAAACAATTGCGTGGCATAACCATGACAAGTCCCGATATACGTGCAGGTGTAGCGTTGCTTATTGCGGCATTGAGCGCTACCGGAAAAAGTACCATACAAAATATAGAGCAGATTGATAGAGGCTATGAAAATATTGATGGAAGGTTGAGGGCGCTGGGGGCGGATATTAAGAGAGTATTGAGTACTTAGTATTGAGTATTTAGACTACGCTTTGTTAAAATTGTTTCTCATATAAAAAGAAAAGTATAGATATCTAATTTTATAAAATAATTAAAAAGTATTGCAACCCAGTCTAAATACTGAGTACTCAATACTATATACTCTACATACTTTTATGAAAAAAATACTCATCATAACAGCTCCTTCAGGTGCAGGTAAAACATCTATCACCAAATATTTAATGGGAAAATTTCCGGTGCTTACCTTTTCGGTATCTGCCGCTACAAGGCAGCCAAGGGGTACAGAAAAAGATGGGGTGGATTATTATTTTATGAGTGCTGATGAGTTTAAATACAAAATACAACACAACGAATTTGTAGAATGGGAAATGGTGTATGAAGGGAAATATTACGGTACATTGAAAAGTGAATTGGATAAAATATGGGCAGCAGGAAAAGTGCCTGTGCTCGATATAGATGTAAAAGGCGCCATACATGTGCAACAACAATTTAACGAAGGCACATTAAGTCTTTTTATAGAACCACCATCTGTAGATGAGTTGAAAAAAAGATTGCAAGGCCGTGGTACAGAGACCGAAGAGTCATTGGCTGCAAGGGTAAACAAAGCGTCGTACGAGTTGTCTTTTAAAACTTATTTTGATAAAACAGTTGTAAATGCAGATTTATCTATCGCATGCGCTGAAGCAGAAAAAATAGTTGATGACTTTTTAAAATAATAAGATACTTATCTTTATACAATGGATATTATTGCACTCATAGCCATTTTTGTTTCGTTACTATTGATTGGTTTTTTTGCAGGTGTAGAAATAGCATTTGTTTCTGCCAATAAACTATCGTTAGAGCTTAATAAAAAACAAGGTACTTACGCAGGAAAGATATGGGGAAATTTTGCGGAGCATCCCGCAAAATTCATTGGTACAACAGTAATTGTATTAAATGTACTACTTGTTATTTATGGATTGTTTATTGGGAAATTACTAAACCCTTTAATGCATCAATTTGAAGCGAGGCTTTCAGCTTCAGCATTACAATACATTACATACATTGTACTAGTGGTTGATATTATTGTAGCCACCATCATTATTCTTATAATAAATTTCATTTTTAAAGCTTTTTTTAAGGCTCGTAGCAATAGCCTTTTGGCAAATGGTTTTGTGGCTTACCTAGCTGAGTTTTTTTATTCAATTTTTTCAGGAATAGCTGCCATGTTTGTAAGCATGTCTGAATGGATTTTGCTATATATTTTTAATGTAAAAGTAAACGACAAAAAAGAAGTGTTTGGTAAAGTAGAGTTAGATAATTATGTGCAGCAAAATAAAATGCACAATGAGGATGTATCTTCAGAAGTAAATAAGGAGTTATTTGAAAATGCTTTATCTCTTGCAGATGTACGATTACGTGAGTGTTTGGTACCACGCAAAGAAATTGTAGGCATTAGCAAAGAAAGCAGTATTGACGATATTAAAAAATTATTTATAGAAACAAGGCTTAGCAAACTAGTGGTGTTTGATAAAAATATTGATACCATTATTGGTTATGTGCATCAACTAGATTTGTTTAAAAGCCCTAATACGATTGCAGAAATTATTTTACCGATACCAACGGTACCGGAAACAATGACGGCTACAGATTTGATGACAAAGTTTAGTAAAGACAGAAAAACCATTGCTTGGGTAATAGATGAATTTGGTGGCACAGCAGGTATTGTAACCATGGAAGATTTATTAGAAGAAATTTTTGGCGAAATAAAAGATGAGCATGATGACGTAGAAGAGTTTGTAGATAAGCAACTTTCTACCAATGAATATTTGTTTAGCGGCAGAGTAGAACTTGATTTAATTACAGAAAAATATGGGCTAGAATTTCCTGAAGACGAAACGGCTGAAACCCTCTCTGGATTTATTATACAAAACAATGAAGATATTCCAAAAGAGAAAGAACAAATTATTATTGGCAACTACGAGTTTAGTATCATGAGCATGAGCGATACTAGAATAGAAACGGTAAAATTAAAAGTACTCAAGCGCAACTAGCGTAAAATATTTACAACTATTTATGCAAATAGCAGCCCATTTTACACAGTATAAGGATACAGAAAACCCTTTACTTACCTCTTTAAAAATACTTTCCGAAAAACACTCCGAGGTAAAATTTATTTTTTTTGTAGATACATTAATAGATGGTTTAAACAAAAACTGTACTCAAGTAATCATTTCTCCAAAACCTAAAAACAATTTGCTATTGTTTTTTTGGTATAAATTTAAACTATATGGCTTTTTAAAGAAAAGAGTAAAAATTGTTTTTATTGGAGATGCTGGTTTGGTATGCGAACAATCAAGCATCCCTCAATACTTATTTTTTTCCAAAGAAAATTTTTTGAAGGAAAGTAATCCTGTTTTCAAAAGTAAATTTGTAGATTCTTTAGAAAAAACAATGAAAATTTTTACAACAGAAAATTTTTTAGCAGGTGCATTACAAAAAGAATATAATTTACCAGTTGAGAAAATTGAACCAATTTTTCATGGTTTATCAGGCAAAACAAAAGTGTATAGCCACGCTACCATTGAAGAAATAAAAACTACTTACACAAAAGGATTTGATTATTATTTGTATTCAATAACAAATACATCTAAGGAATCTACTTTGCATATACTAAAAGCATTTTCACAATTGAAAAAAATGCAAAAAACGGCTATGAAGTTGGTGTTATTTTTAGATGATGTGCCAGAAGAAAAATTAATACCCGATTTTAAAAATTATAAATATAGAGATGAAGTAATATTTATAAAGCAAGATGTAAACAATAGAAGAAACATTGTATCTGCATCTAATGCATTATTTTATTTTTCAGAATACCAAACAAACAATATTGCTTTTGTAGCCTTGCAACAAGCCATACCAATTGTAACCGTAGACAATGATATTAACCGAAGCATTTTCGGCGAAGCTGTTTTATACACAGCAACCACCGATAAAGCCATTACAGAAAAGATGCAATGGTTGTATAAAGATGAGGCTCTAAAAAATAATCTTACAATGGCATCTAAAGAATTATTAAAAAAATATGATGCTACAAAAGTGGCAGAACATTTATACAATATTATTCATATTGATTAAAACGATAGTACCTTTAAATAAAATTTACAAATGAAATTTCCTACCCCCGTAAAAATAGAAACGATAGCAACTTTAATACAAGCAAAACTTGTGGGCAACAACACTGGTGAGGCTTTAGGCATAAACGAAATACACAAAGTAGAAGTAGGTGATTTGGTTTTTGTAGATCATCCAAAATATTATGATACTTGCTTAAACA
Organism: Ferruginibacter sp.; assembly: GCA_031429575.1. Taxonomy (GTDB): domain Bacteria; phylum Bacteroidota; class Bacteroidia; order Chitinophagales; family Chitinophagaceae; genus Ferruginibacter. The sequence goes on along the minus strand of JANOZW010000370.1, from coordinate 10,667 downwards.
GTGCTGCTACTTTTATTATCATCAATAAAGAAGTTGAAGTGCCCGAAGGGAAATCTATATTGATTACCGATGCGCCGTTTGATGCGTATTGTAAAATAGTAGCGCACTATCGCCCTTTCGAAAAAGCGAATGAGTTGGTAAATACAAAAGCAATAGGCGAGGGCACATATATTTATCCTAGTGCATTTGTTGGCAACCATGTAAGCATTGGTAGCAATTGTATTATTTATCCTAACGTAACGATTATGGATAATTGTAGCATTGGCAATAACGTTATTATACAATCGGGCACTGTAATTGGCAGCGATGCTTTTTATTACAACACCAAAAAGGATAGAGATGTATGGTATAAAAGAATGCCTAGCTGTGGTAGTGTGGTTATAGAAGACGATGTAGAGATTGGTGCAGGCTGCATGGTAGATAGGGGCGTAACACACGATACTCGAATAGGCGCAGGGAGTAAGTTAGACAATTTGATACATATAGCACACGATGTGGTGATTGGAAAAAACTGCTTATTAGCCGCTGCTACTGCTATTGCGGGAATGACAACACTAAAAGATGGAGTAACGGTATGGGGCAGTTGTGTAATAAACAAAACACTTACGATTGGTGAAAACGCTGTACTACTTGCTCGTACAGGTGTTGGTAACGATTTAGAAGCAAATAAAACATATTGGGGTGCACCAGCACAAGAAGCAAGTATCATAAAAAGAGAACTTATTTGGATAAAAAGAATTCCTGCTTTGTGGGAAAAAGTAATGAGTAAAAAAGATACACAATAGTAGTATCAAAAATATGAGCTAATGCAAGCATAACCAACTTTATTAAATAGCTAAGCATTAATTTTATTGTTTTGCAATATTCCAAAAGCTCATTTTTCGCCTTGTTTTAAAACCCAATTTTTGATATAATTTTATAGCTCCGATATTGTTTTCCAATACATGCAAGTAGGGTATTTTATTTTGATGAAAAATATTATTTACCGCATGAGAAATTAACTGTTTTGCATATCCTTGTCCTACGTAATTTGGATGAGTAACTATAGCACTTACTTCAGTAAAATCATTCATCTTCATACGCTCACCTGTTACTGCAACGAGTTGTTCATTTTTATATATTCCAAAATAATCTCCTAGTAAATTAGTCTTCTCTTTAAAATACCCAGGTTGTACTAAATTAATCAATTGAAATAAATCATTTTCATTTGCAATAGCTATAATATCTTCTGTTAATTCTATCTTTACCTTGTCTTCTATAATCATCTGTAGGCATACCAATTCTTTTTTTATTTCTACATTGTTTGAGATTGGAGGCTTATTACCAACTATAAAAAAATTATCTACAAGTGTTGAATATAAATCAATGTGTGATGATATATTTTGAGGTGTTTCAAAACCTCCAAAAGGGCAATATTCAGGGTTGTAAAATTTTATACCTTCATAATTAACTGAAAAATTTTGATGTGTTTCAGACAAAGAATTCCAAACGGGGTTATCTAATTTATTTTCTTGAATTTTATCATACATACCTTTTACTTTAATGTTTCTCCAAATATCTATTCTCGATAATCATACGGCAATTGCTCCGCCACCTTATCCCAAGCCCAATAACCACTTGTAGTAACATCATTTTGATCATAAAAATATCCATTCTGTTCTATAATAATACTTTCTGTTGGTTTAAAGCTTAGTACAGATAACTTAAAATCTTTTGATTCAGCAGGGTTTTCTGTTAAATAATTTGCGTTTGGTTTAGTACCTAAAAACAGTATGGCTACTTCATTTTGATTGGGCAGTATTTCCACTGTTTGTGTGCTATCATCTTTTGCATAATTTATAGCAGCGTAGATATCTTTTACTTTTATACCTTCATCCTTGCCATATACTTTTACGATAAATTGCATGTCAAATTCCTGCTCGGTTATATTTTTATTATACACACTGCGCATAAAATGTAGTATAGAACCCTTATACGCTTCTCTGCGTGCGGCTTGCCATTGCTGCATTTTAGTACTATCGCCTTGCATTTTTTCGAATAATGGATAGCCGCTATAAGTACTCACTTCTGTTTTATATTCATGTGTAAAAGAATCCAATTCATATTTTATGTTGTAACCCAAGGCGTTGTTTTTTACAATCAGCGGTTCGGTTGCCGTAATTTTTAATCTATTCTTTTTCTTAGAAAAAAAGAAATGTAGAACATCAGGATTTTGTATGATGCACTGTTTACTATTGGCAGATTTTCCTATAAATTCATTTGTAAAAAATTGCCCGTATTTTGCAAAACCATCTTTAACTTCATTGGTAGCAATAACTGCTACACTTTCTAATTCTTTTTCTTTCTCTTTTAATTTAAAAATAATTTTTTCATTATTATCTGAGCTTGTAATTCTTCGGTTTTCTGTTTTGTACCCTGTAAAGCTGATGATTAAATCGTACCCACCATTTGGCAATATTAGTTTAAAATTTCCTTCATTATCTGTTACTGTACCCATTGTTGTATTTTGTGCAAATACAGATGCAGCAGCCATAGGTGTACCCGTTAGTTCGTTTACAACGCTACCCGAAATAGAAAAATTATTTTGTGCAAATACATTTGCAAAAAGAAATACACTTATAATTGAAAGAGGGAATGTTTTCATTCTAGAAAATTGTTTGGTCAAAAATACAGTATTGCTTGTTAACTTTTTGTTGCAATAAAAATTTCGGGTTTATTAAACCACAACTTATTTTATAATTTATCTTTCTCTTTTATAAAAATGGTTTATCTTTTAAGTCCAAAACGTCATCTCATGAAAGAGAAAGCTGAATCACTTGCTCCACTTATACAATTATTAAAAGAAATAAAACCCATTAGCAATGCATTGGAAGAAGTGTTAATAAATGGATTTGAAATACACAAAAAAGAAAAAAATGAGAAATTACTAGCTGAAGGAAATATTTGTAAAAGCCTTTGGTTTCTAGTAAATGGATTATTGCGGTCTTACCACAACATTGGCGAAAAAGAAGTAACCTCGAGGATAATGTTTACCAATCATATTGTAATAGCACCGGGGAGTTTTTTTACACAAACGCCCGCTACAGAGTCAATAGAGGCTCTTGCAGATTGTGAAGTAGCAACGATATCTTTTACAACTTTGCAAAAAATATACGAATCTTTTCCAGAATTTAATTTGCATACACGAATTATTACAGAGCAATATTTTTATAAAACAGAGCAGCGTTTGTATATGCTACGCAAGCACGATGCAACAGACAAGTACGCTTACTTTCTAGAAAACTATGAAACTTACTTAAAAAATATTCCGCAAAAATACATTGCATCATTTTTAAATATTGCGCCAGAAACATTGAGTAGGGTAAGAAATAAACTTGGAAAGTAAATAATTGCTTTTATCGATAGGAAAAATTTATTTATTCTTTTGTAATAACACCTTACAAGTATCACTAATGGTTTCTTCCAAACTACAATAACGAAACCCTGGTAAAAATTTCAACAACTTACTGTTATCAAATTTTACTTGTGCTAAAGATGTAGCAGCCGTTTCTTTTGTAATAAGTGGAGATGAACCTGTGAATTTACTTTTTATTGCTTCTAACCTCCAAGTAATAGCTGCAAGAAATGGCGTAACTTTTTTAGAAGGTGCTTTTTTATTGAATCCTTTGGCAATCATATTTAATATGAATTGGTAAGTGGTATTTTCTGCGCTGATAATAAATTTCTCTGCAGTAATATCGCTTTGCATTAATTGTATCATAGCACTAGCTACATCTTGTACACCCACAAAGCCAGATGTACCAGTAGCAAACCAAGGAAAACCTTCATACACCGATTTAAATAATTTTGAAGAGCCCTCATTCCAATTGCCTGCGCCTAAAATTATTACAGGATTTATTACTACCGAATTTAACCCTTCTGCCACGCCACGCCACACTTCCATTTCTGCTAAATATTTGCTGTGGCCATACTTACTGTTGCTCGTTTCAGGAGTCCACTCCATGGTTTCATTTATCATTTCTCCTACACGTATGCGCCCAAGCGCAGCCACAGAGCTTACATACACAAGCTTTCGCACGCTGGTATTCAAACATGCATTCACCACATTGGCTGTGCCTTCTACATTTATTTTGTATAATATATGCTCATCTTTCGGGGCAAAAGAAACAATAGCTGCGCAATGATACACTTCCGTTATATCTTGCATGGCATCTTCCAATGCATACACATCTAATATATCGCATGGCACAGAAATGAAGGAAGATGAATTTTCGAATGCTAGTGGTGATTTATTGTAAATGGCTTTTACGATTTTGCCTTGGGCCAGCAATTGTTTAATCAATTCGTTTCCTACCAAACCTGCACCACCTGTTACTAATATCATGATGCAGTATTTTGAGTGTAATCATAAAACCCTCTTCCTGTTTTTTTACCCAAGTTTCCTTCTGCTACTTTTTGTGCTTGCATGGGCGATGGTGTAAAACGTGGGTTGTTATTAAATGCATGGTAAATTGATTGTGATACAGCATAGTTAATATCCATACCAATTAAATCCATTAATTTAAATGGCCCCATTTTAAAACCAACATTTTCCATGAGTCTATCTATATCTTCAAAGGTAGTATTTGTAGTACTTGCCAAGTGCATAGCTTCTAAATAAAAATGACGTGCCACACGGTTTACAATAAACCCGGGTGCATCTTTACAAACTACAGGTTGCTTTTTTAATTGTAAACAAAGATTGTAAATCGTTTGAACGGTTTCGTCTGATGTTTGTTCACCTGCTATTATTTCTACGAGTTTCATAACATGTGCTGGGTTAAAAAAATGCATACCACAAACCCTTTGTGGGTGCTCAATATTTTTTTGAATATGCGTAATGGAAAGTGAAGATGTATTACTTGCAAGAATAGTTTCTGCAGAATTGATAGCGGACATATTTTTATACAGCGTTTCTTTTATTTCTATATTTTCAATGATGGCTTCAATAACAACATCGGCTACACAATCATTCATATTTATTGTAAATAAAATACGGTTGTAAATATTTTCCTTATCTACAGCAGTAATTTTTTCTTTACTCAATAAAAAATCAAGATTTTTATTGATAGCCAATGTTGCATTTTCAATACCTTTTGCATTGGTATCAAAAAGTACTACATCGAAATTGTTTTGTGCGGCAGATAATGCTATGCCACTTCCCATTGTGCCTGCACCAGCTACGCAAATTTTTTTTACCATGCTGTAAAAATAAAAAACTGCTGTGCTATTTCCTCTTTTATTTTTAAAGAAAGAAAATAACACAGCAGCTACGGTTGTATTAATATTATTTATTGCCCTTTATCTGCCTCCGTTTTGGCATCAGCTTTCATTTTTTCATTAGCGGTTATAGAAAACGATACCCGTCTGTTAGATGCTCTTCCCTCTGCTGTTGCATTATCCTCTTTAGGTTGGCTTTCGCCATACCACTTTACAGTAAGTCTATTTGCAGCCAGCCCATCTCTTTTTAATTCATCTCCTACGGCATTTGCTCTACGCTGAGACAATGCTAAATTTGAAGCATCGCTACCTACATTGTCTGTATGCCCTTCTACCAAAATATTTGTTTCAGGGTATTCTGTAAAAATTTTTACCAATTTATCTATCGCTAATCTTGAGTTAGAAGAAATATTAAACTTCGCAGTCTCAAAATAAACACCAGATTTTGATCCATCTGGATTATTTTCATCAAACGTAACATTAATACCTTCGCCCACCCTTTCCACTTTTGCCCCAGGTATTTCTGTTTTTATTTTTTCTGCTTGCTTATCCATTTTGTTGCCAATAATACCACCAGCTACGCCCCCTACTACAGCTCCTAATACAGCACCCAATGCCGTATTGTTTTTATTGCCAACATTGTTTCCGAGTATTCCGCCTATTACGGCCCCTGCCCCTGCGCCTATTGCTACACCTTTATCTTGTTTACTCGCACGTCTTGTAGAATCACAACTGGTAAACAACAATGATATGGCTATTGCAGCAAATATTGTATTTGAAATTATCTTTTTCATACTGTTTTTTTTAAATAAAATTGATTAGTTTTTTGTGAAATTGTAAATGAAATAAGCTGGCTTACCTTCAAAAGTAATTTCGCTTTTTAGTTGCATAGCTGTTTTGTCTAATGACACAATAGTAAAACGGAAGCCAGCCTTGCCCTCATCAATATCTTTGTAATATTTTGCATCCACTCTTTTGTATTGTAGCCTTATTGGCACACCTTTTTCTTCAAAAATAGACCAACGAATATTTTGCTTTTTAGCAACACAATCACCGCCATTTTTAGTTATTTCATAAGAGCCGAGGCTGGTATTTTGGTTAAATTTCCACGTGCTATTTTCAAAACAATTGTAGTCTGCTTCGTCTAGAATTTGCGCTTTTATTTTTCCTGTAATGCGTTCGGTGGTCACACTTTGTAGTAGCCAAGTGCCGTTCACGGTACGCTTATCTGTACGAGCCTCCTTGGAGCTAGAGCATGCATTTATCATTACTATTAATGCAATAGCAATGCATACTAAACTTAATTTTTTCATTTGCTTTATTTTTGGTTATACGAATTGTTGTAATGAATAAAAACATACTCATTAAAATCAAAACTAGCCAATTTTTATGCCATAAAAGAAAAACAAGTAATTATGTAAGTAATTGAAAAAATTATGAAAGTGTATAATTTATTATTATGCAGACTCAAACTGCTTTAAAAAGCGTAAGTCATTTTCACTAAATAAACGCAAATCTTTTATTTGATAACTCAGCATGGTAATTCTTTCTATACCCATACCAAATGCAAAGCCAGTATATTTATTGCTATCTATGCCACAATTGTCAAGCACTTTGGGATGCACCATACCGCATCCTAAAATTTCTACCCAACCTGTTTTTTTACAAACATTACATCCTTTTCCATTACACAATAAACAGCTAATATCCATTTCAGCACTTGGTTCTGTAAATGGAAAATACGAAGGGCGAAAACGGACTTTCACATCGGCACCAAACATTTCTGTTACAAAAAAATACAAGGTCTGTTTCAAATCGGCAAAGGAAACATTTTCTGCAATGTATAAACCTTCTACTTGATTAAAAAAACAATGAGCCCTTGCGCTAATGGTTTCGTTTCTAAAAACACGGCCTGGGCAAATAATGCGAAGTGGTAATTTGCCTTTTTGCATTTCTCGTATTTGTACGCTGCTGGTGTGTGTACGCAACAACCAATCTGTCCCGCCAGCTTCGGCGGGATGCGAAATGTAAAACGTATCCTGCATATCTCTAGCAGGATGGTTTTCTGGTAAATTGAGCGCAGAAAAATTATGAAAATCATCTTCTATTTCTGGACCTTCTGCTACAGAAAACCCAAGTTTATTAAAAATTCCAACGATTTTATTTTTTACAATGCTAATAGGATGGCGAGTGCCCAATGGTGCAGGCGTACCAGGTAACGTAAGATCTAGGTCACTGGTTTTTATACTATTATTATTTTCCACAGCACCATTAAAAGAAGCAAATTTTTCTTCTACAAAAACTTTAAACTCGTTTAAAAGCTGCCCCGCTTCTTTTTTATTTTCAGCCGCCACATTTTTCATTTCGCCCATAATGGTTTTTACCAAACCCTTTGTGCCTAGGTATTTTATCCTAAAATTCTCAATGCCTTCGGCTATTGATGGGTTTTCTGCCTTTATCTCTGCTTTGTACTTTTCTATGAGATCTCTCAAATTTTGCATGTGGCAAAGATAATGATTTGAAATTTTCTATGAAAAGACAGTCTTCGATAATTTAAAATGTATTTTAATCTAATTTATAAAAGATGAAAAATGGTATTTGGATGAAGTGAGTGACACAACGATGATGACCATAGCTGCTTCTTTGTTTGGACAAAAAATAAACTTAATAATTTATTAACATATCAAATTTTGAAACAGCATTCTCCACATCATACATTTACTATTTAAACCAAATCATACAATGGACGCTGACCCCGAGGGTTATTTTAACTCCTCCATGCTTTTTAAAGCTACAATTCTTACCATCTCTTTCACCACATTTTATTTTTACAGACAAGGCCAACCGTTTTTTAGAATGGATAAACCCATTGCTAAACAGGATACGCTTGCCAAAGTAGATAACAGCAAGCCCGCTGCTAAAAAGAAAAAGAAAACCATTTATCTCACTTTTGATGATGGACCATGCAAAGGCAGTAAAACTGTTTTTGCCATTTTAAAACAAGAGCAAATTCCTGCTACGCTTTTTATCATAGGAGAGCATGTGTATGGTAGTAAAGCGCAATTGGCTATTTACGATTCATTAAAAGAAAGCAGCTTAATTGAAATAGCAAACCACAGTTATACCCATGCTTTTGAAAATAAGTTTTACAAATTTTATAGTGAACCAGATAGTGCTACAAAAGATTTTAAAAGGTGTGCCGATAGTTTGCATTTTACCAGCAATATTATTCGTACACCAGGTAGAAATATTTGGCGTACTGAAAATGTAAATAGTACAGACTTAAAAACATCTTCTGCTGCCGCCGATAGTTTACAAACCAAGGGGTTTATTGCCGTAGGTTGGGATATTGAATGGCATTTTAATGCTACGCAAAGGATAGTGGAAGATGATAGCGAAATGCTAAGAAACATAGACAGCGCTTTTGCTCGCAATGAAACCAAAACCAAGAACCACCTTGTATTGCTCACACACGATCGTACATTTGCAAAGCCTGAAGACTCTGCAAAACTGCATCGATTTATTGCAGCTTTAAAAGTAAAAGATGAATACGATTTTGAGATGGTGAGTGAGTATCCAGGTTTAACAAAAGATACTATTGTGGGGAAATAAATTATTCGTAATTTTATCAAACTAAAAATTTATACCTATGGCATTATTTCAATCTGGCAACCCTGCCTTATCAGAAAAAAAATTTAGCAGCACCATAATCTCAGATGTGCTGGATATGGAGAACGCAATGACGGTAAAAGGAACACTTCAAAAATTTGGATTCCTTTTAATAATGGTACTTGGTAGTGCCTTTTACTCTTGGAAACAATTTGCAGATGGAGGAGCTGTAAATGGAATGCTTTTAACAGGCGTTATTGGTGGGCTCATAACAGGCATTGTAATTTCTTTTAAGAAAGAATGGTCACAATATCTTGCACCAATATATGCGCTAATGCAAGGTTTGTTTTTAGGAGCCATATCAGCCATGTACAATGCTGCCTTTGCTGAAAAAGCACCTAATATAGTAATAACCGCTGTAGGCCTTACTTTTGGCGTAGCTGTAGCTATGTATTTATTGTATAGTTTTAAAATTATTAAAGCCACTGAAAAATTTAAATCTGTTTTAATTACTGCAACCATGGGCATTGGTATTTTTTATATGCTTGTATTTGCCATGCGTATGTTTGGTTTTGAAGGAATGACTTTTTTACATGAAGGAAGTTTATTGGGTATTGGGTTCTCGTTAGTGGTAACTGTAGTCGCATCGCTTAACTTAATTCTAGATTTTGACATGATTGAAAATGGAGTAGAAATGGGTGCACCAAAATATATGGAGTGGTATGGTGCATTTGGATTAATGGTAACTATTGTGTGGTTGTATTTAGAAATATTGAGGTTGTTGAGTAAGTTGAACAGGAGGTAGAAAACATTGTTTTGATATATTTAAAAATGCCCCGTTTTAAAAAGGCGGGGCATTTTAGGTAAGATATATCTGTCTGAAAAATAGCTTGTAAGATAAATTATACTATTTTCGTAATCAATACTAAACTGCCAAAAATGATCAAACGATTTTGTTTAATTGTAAGTATATTGATGTGTTGTATAAATAGCTATTCACAAAAAGAATCACTGGAAAAAATAAAATTCGGAGAAATAACAAACAAAGATTTTGAGCCTAATTATAAATCGATTGATAGCAATGCACAAGCTGTAATATTGTACTATGCTGGGTCAGCTAAGTATGAAAGTAATAACAGCTCATGGTTTAACGTAATTTATACATATCATAAAAGAGTACGATTAATAAACAAAAATGCTTTTGATGCTGCTACTATTGAAATACCATTATACAAGGGTGAAGGTGCAGAAGATAATATTGAAAAACTAGAAGCTGCTACTTATGTACTAGAAAATGGAATAATTACAAAAACGAAGGTAGATAAAGAGTCCATTTTTAAAGACAAAGTCACCAAAGATTTTACGATTAAAAAATTTACATTTCCTAATTTAAAAGAGGGGTGCATAATAGAATATACTTATAAAATAATATCTCCTAGAACACATTACTTAAGAGGGTTTTATTTTCAAGATAAATATCCTGTTATAAGAACTGAGTATGATATTAGCGTACCTACTCTTTTTAATTTTGTTTTTTTAACGGGTGGGTATTATGATTTAAATCCTAAAGAAGTAAGTCAAAGTTATCAAACTTATAACATCTTTAATATTAATGGAAGTGGAAGTTCAAGATTTTTTAGATATGACGCTACCAATGTTTTTTCTAAATGGGTCTTAACAAATTTACCTCCACTTGTAAGAGAAAAATATACAACTACAATAAAAAATCATGTGGCTAAAATTGAGTTTCAATTAAGCACATTAAATTTTCCTAATGAACCGCCTAAACCGATTATACG
>JANOZW010000369.1:0-12704 GCA_031429575.1 Ferruginibacter sp. | reverse complement strand
AACCGATAAAAAACGCAATACCTTAGATAATCTGTAAATTATGTAACGATTTTCTTTTAAAACGTAACAATTCCAATTTATAATACTTCACCTTTACTATGTAATAAAAATTATTTTACAACATAAAAATCGTATTATGAATAGCACTGCACTTGTAGGAAATTGGGAGGAACAGAAAGGCAAACTGAAACAAAAATTTGCAACATTAACGGATAATGATCTATTGCTTGTAGAAGGCAAAAAAGAAGAAATGATGGGCAGGCTGCAAATAAAATTGGGCAAAACAAAAGAAGAATTACACAAACTCATTTCAGGATTATAGTTCACACACAGGGGTCATGAAATACCGTTTAGTAGAAATTTTTCTGCTAAGCGGTTTCTTGGTTTTACAGGATTGTGCATTTAGATGATTCTACATATTTTTTTAATGGTAGGTGTCTGCACCAACCACTACGATTTCTGTTGGCGGAGACAGCACCCGATAAGCAAAAACTTAATTTCTGTAAAAGCATCTCGAATTAAACAAACCTTCAACTTTTAACCTTCAACTTTCAACTTTGAACTACTAACTTGAAAATACATATAAAATACATGGTAAGTGCTCGTTGCAAAATACTTGTAAAAGATGCACTAAAAGCAATGGGGCTACACTTTGTAATAGTGGACCTTGGCGAAGTGGACATTATGGAAAACATTACCAACAAACAAAGAGACGAATTGCGAACGACTTTACAAGAAGCAGGCCTAGAGCTAATGGAAGATAAACGAGCCATTTTGTTAGAAAAAATAAAGCTCACCATTATAGATGTTGTACACCACAGAGAAGAGGATACAAGAATGAATTTTTCGCATTATTTAAGTGAAAAATTGCAGTATGATTATACGCACCTAGCCAATATTTTTTCTGACGCAAGTGGCTCCACAATAGAGCAATATATGATAGCACAAAAAATAGAACGCATAAAAGAATTGATTACCTACGACGAATTAAACATTACCGAAATAGCTTGGAAAATGAACTATAGCAGTGTGGCACATTTAAGCAATCAGTTTAAAAAAGTAACTGGGCTTACGCCTTCTCATTTTAAAAAAATAAAAGAAAATAAGAGAAAAGCTTTGGAAGAAATTTAAAAACTAAAAAATATATATTTTGGAATACCATAAAAACTTACAAGAAAAAAATATTTACAATGCCTTTATGCAATCGCCTGTGGCTATTGGTATATTAAAAGGTAAAGACTATGTAATTGAATTTGCCAATGAGTTTTACTTGAGCATACTTGGCAAAGATAGTAGTGTAATTGGCAAATCTATTTTTGCGGTTTTTCCTGAATTGAAAACCCAGGGGCTAAAAGCATTTATGGACAAGGTGGTAGAAAATAAAGCGCCCTATCATGTAACAGAGCATGAATTTTTGCTTGAGAGAAATAACGTTGAAAGCCAAAGTTTTTTTAATTGCGATTACCAACCATTAAAAGATAACGATGATACAATAATAGGTTTGATAGTAATTTTTACAGAAGTAACCAAGGAAGTGTTACGAAAAAGAAATAGTCAACTTAACCAAAATGAATTAAAAGAAGCATTACAAGTTGCCAATACTGAACTTATCTACCAAAATAAAGAAAAAGGAAAACGAGCTGCTGAATTGGTTATAGCCAATGAAGAACTGGATTACCAAACTACTGAAAAACAACATAGGGCAGATGAATTGGTTATTGCAAATGAAGAACTTGATTTTCAAAATATAGAAAAACAAAACAGAGCAAATGAGTTGGTGATTGCCAATGCAGAACTAGATTTTCAAACAACAGAGAAAAAAAATAGAGCAGATGAATTGGCTATTGCAAATGAAGAACTTGATTTTCAAAATATAGAAAAACAAAATAGGGCAAACGAATTGGCGATTGCCAATGCAGAACTAGACTTTCAAACAACGGAGAAAAAAAATAGGGCAGATGAATTAGCTATTGCAAATGCAGAACTTGATTTTCAAAATATAGAAAAACAAAATAGGGCAAACGAATTGGCCGTTGCAAATGTAGAACTAGACTTTCAGAATGCGGAGAAACAAAATAGAGCAGATGAACTAGCCATTGCAAACGTAGAATTAGACTTTCAGAATACGGAGAAACAAAATAGAGTAGATGAATTAGCCGTTGCAAATACAGAACTTGACTTTCAAATCTCAGAAAAAAAGAAAAGAGCAGATGAATTAATTATAGCAAATGAAGAATTGATTTTTCAAAATACAGAAAAAAAGAAAAGAGCAGCTGAATTGGTAATTGCGAATGAGGAATTATATTTTCAAAACATAGAAAAAAATAATAGAGCTACTGAATTGCTAAGTGCAAATAAAGAAATTGCTTTTAGTAAATACAATAAAATATTTTTAACGGAGTTTTCAGAAAAATTTTCGGGCAATAATGTACAAAAAGAATTTTTTAATTCGTTGGTAAAATTTATATCAGACATTACAAAATTGGATTATGCTTTTGTAGCTAAATTTAAAAACCAAGCCGAAGATACATTTACATTAGAAACCATAGCCGTAAGCGCACTGGGTAAGCCCATAGAAAATTTTGATTACTCATTAATTGATGGTCCATGTAAGCAAATTATTCATGGTACATTACATACTTATGCAGAAAATGCGAAATCAATATTCCCAAAAGGACAAATACTACTACAATTTAATGTAGATGGTTATATTGGCGTACCGCTATATAATTCGAAAGGCCATACAATAGGATTGATAGCTGTAATGCATGCTACTAAAATAGAAGATGTAGATACTGTAAATTCTATATTAAAAATTACAGCAAAAAGAACAGAGCTTGAATTTGAAAGAATAGCCAATGAAGAAAACCTTACGAGTAATAATAAAATGCTTGAAGAAAAGAATTTTTTATTGGTAGAAACTAATAAATTATTGTTACAAAAAAATAAAGAGATAGAGCAAGCCAATGAAAAATTATTGAATGAATATTCACGTAGCCTTATAGAAGCAAGCCACGACCCGCTTGTAACCATTGGTACAGATGGAAAGATAATGGATATGAACGAGGCCATGGTAGAAGTATCTGAAAAGAGTAGAGCCCAACTAAAAGGTACTGATTTTAAAAATTATTTTACCGATAAAGAAAAAGCAAAAACAGTGTATCAACAAGTATTTGAAAAAGGCTTTGTGACAGATTATCCGCTTACGATGATAGATGGCAAGCTGACTGATGTACTTTTTAATGGCTCTGTATATAAAGATGCAAAAGGAAAAGTGCAAGGAGCCGTAGTGGTAGCAAGAGATGTAAGTGAACAGAAAAAAATAGAAAATGATTTGCTGCAAAGTTTAAAAGAAGTATCTGATTATAAATATGCGTTGGATGCATCATCCATTGTAGAAGTAACCGATGAAAAGGGAATTATTAAATATGTGAATGAAAATTTTTGTAAAATATCTCAATATAGTTCTGAAGAATTAATTGGCCATAGTCACCTCATGATAAACTCGGGGTACCATTCCAAAGAATTAATGAATTCTTTATGGGATACTATTTCCAGCGGAAAAATATGGAGAGATGAAATAAAAAACAAAGCAAAAGATGGAAGCTACTATTGGGTGCTTACTACCATTGTACCTTTTTTAAATAAAGATGGCAAACCTTACCAGTATGTAGCCATACGTACCGACATTACAGACCAAAAAAGAATTGAGCAAGAACTAACAGAGGCAAGAATATTTGCAGAGTTGGCTACTGGTATAGCCGAAGAAGCCAAAGAAAAAGCAGAAGTGGCTACAAGCTTTGCAGAAGAGGCGGTAAAATCTAAACAACAATTTTTAAGCAACATGAGTCACGAAATACGTACGCCCATGAATGCCATTATTGGTTTTACAAAAGTGGTTTTAAAAACAGAGCTTACCCCAAAGCAAAAGGAATACATAAGCGCCATAAAAATGAGTGGCGATGCATTGATTGTTTTAATAAATGATATTTTAGATATTGCCAAAGTAGATGCCGGTAAAATGACATTTGAAAAGGTACCATTTAAGCTAGCGCTTTCTGTAGATGCGATGTTGCATTTATTTGAAACAAAAATCTTAGAAAAAAATTTAACACTCATTAAAGATTATGACAAAAATATACCTGCTGTGCTTATGGGCGATTCTATACGCTTACACCAAATTATTTTAAACCTAGTATCCAATGCATTAAAATTTACTGAATATGGTTCTATAACTGTTGCCGTAAAACTAGTTGGGGAAGATGCTGATAAAGTAACCGTGGAATTTTCTATTACAGATACAGGCATAGGTATAAAGGAAGAAAAATTACAATCCATCTTTGAAAACTTTACCCAAGCAACAGCAATCACATCGAGGTTATATGGCGGCTCAGGCCTAGGGCTTGCCATTGTAAAACAGTTGGTAGATTTACAAGGAGGCAATGTAACTGTAAAAAGTACTGTAGATGAAGGCTCCACTTTTAGTTTTATCTTAAATTTTGACAAGTCAGATACAGAGGAAATAGTAGAACCTGAAATAATGGAATTAGATGAAACGGTAAAAGACATTAAAATATTGGTGGTAGAAGACATGCCGCTTAACCAACTACTGATGAAAACGCTGTTAGATGATTTTGGTTTTGAAAGCGATATTACGGCCAATGGAAAATTAGCCTTAGAAAAACTAGCTACAAAAACCTATGATATTATTTTGATGGATTTGCAAATGCCCGAAATGAATGGGTTTGAAGCAACAGAATATATTAGGAATACATTAAAGTCGAACATACCTATTGTGGCACTAACTGCAGATGTAACCACGGTAGATGTGGCCAAATGCAAAGCGGTGGGCATGAATGATTATATTGCAAAACCTGTAGATGAGCGATTGTTGTATAGCAAAATTGTAAGCCTAGTAAAAAAACCTGTGGTACTCGTAAGCAAAGAGCTATTGATAGAAGCCATAGAAGAACAGCAAATGATTAAGTGTATCGATTTAAAATACTTAAATACTCGTACAAAATCTAACCCTGCATTGATGATGCAAATGATGCAAATTTATTTGGAACAAACACCGCCGCTCATTACTTTAATGACAAAGAGTTTTGCTGAAAAAGATTGGCACAACTTAGATGCTGCGGTACATAAAATGATACCATCGTTTGCCATAATGGGTATGCACAAAGACTATGAAGCCATGGCAAAAAAAATACAAGCCTATGCGGTAGCCAAGCAAGGCGAAAAAGATATGCAGCATTTAATTACACAATTAGAAAACATACTTGGCCAATCTTGTAGAGAATTAGAAATAGAATTTAATCACATGAAAAATACTAACCTATGAGTACTGAGCAAAAAACAAGAATATTTTTAGTAGATGATGATGCGGTGTTTTTAAAAAATTTAGAAATAGAATTTTTAGACAATGCGGATATTGATGTAGCGACGTATGCTACAGGTGAGTTGTGTGTAAAAAATTTATCCAAAAAACCTGATGTTATTATTTTAGATTATCACCTCGATGGTATAGATGCAACTGCTATGAATGGCATTGCTACCCTAGATAAAATAAAAGCGTATAACGAAGATACGGCGGTTATTATGCTATCCTCACAAGATAGTATTGATGTAGCTGTAAATTGTATGCACCACAAAGCTTATGATTATGTAATAAAAAGTGAAACGGCATTTTTGAGGCTGAAAAAAAATATTACCAATATTTTAAAAGTTCAAAAGCTGGAGAAGACGCTGGATTGGTATATGGAAAGGATGTGAGCCTTGAAGAAGTTGAAGGTTGAAGGTTGAAGGTTTCCTAAATGTGGAGTTTATTTGTAAATTGGAGCTTTACTTTTTTCACTGCAATATTTTTAGCGCATCCTATGTCTGACACCTATAAAATAGAACTTGCATTTTCAGAGTACTTGTGAGGTGTCTGACACATTTAGAAAAGAACTTCGAGTTATACAAAAATATTTATAGCCTGCAATAAATGTGTCAGACACATGCAAGTCTATTTCTAATTATTGGTTTATAAAATCTGTGTCTGTCAGACACAGCGGGCAGTTTAATTATTTATAGTTTTACAAAATCTGTGAATCATACAATTCTTTTTAAAAATTGTATAATAACCTACACACTCTTCCTTTCTAATTTTGTACTAATCAATTCATCTTACCCAAAAAAGAAAATTATGAGAAAATTATTACTATTAATTATTACCTCGTCATCGGCATTTTTTGCCAATGCACAATACCCCACAACTGTTGTACCCGCAAATAATTGTGTGGTTGTTAGAACCTTTACTACTTCTGATGAAGGATTTAGTTCATCCAGTATTTATTCTGATGCGAATGATGTATCGTTTAATTGGAATTCAATTTTAGGAGCAGAAATAGAAAGCAGTGGTTTGGCTACAAGAAATGCTAGTCTTATTTCTCCTGTATATTTAAATTCAGATCCTGGTCAGCTAACACTAGGGTTTAGGTATGCAGCACCCGTTGGTACGGAGTACAGAATAAGAATTATATCAGGTGTCATTAATCCGCCATTGGAAGTATTGGCTAGCACTGCCAATGGTCCAGTGTATACAGCATTGCCAAGTACTGCCAGCAGGCTTTGTCTTACATTGGCAGATGCAGATTTAACAGCAGGTAAAGCAATTAGAATAGAGGTTACTTTTAGAGTAGTAAACCATCCTGGTGAAAATATTTTGTTCGATGATTTGGCGTTAACCGTACAAGGTGGCCCATTACCGGTAACATTTACAGGTTTCGTAGCACGCAAAAATATTGATGAAAGTTTACAATTATTATGGAACGTAGGTGAAGAAATAAATGTGAAAGGATATTTTGTAGAGTATAGTACTGATGGAAATACTTTTAAAGAAGCAGGATATGTAACAGCTAATAGGAAAAATATTTATGCTTTAAACTACGTAGATAAATTAAACCAAACAACTTATTTCAGAGTAAGAAATATTGACTTTGATGGCAGAAGTAAATATACACCTATCATAAAAGTATATGGCAAAGATAAAACAGTAGCGCAGATTGAAATTTATCCTACACCAGCTACAGATGCAGTAACCATTCAACACAACAAGTCTGCAGAAAGGGCTACGCTTACTTTATATACTACAGACGGCAAAGTAATTTTACAAAAATTGGCACAACTAAATACGTACCAAACACAAGTAAATATTGGCACTTTGCCAAGTGGTATGTATTTAGTAAAGTACGATGATGGTACAGGCAATGTACAAAGCAAAACACTATACAAGAATTAAGTATGTTTTTAGGTTTTAATAGGGGAAAGGTCGTCTCATTCATTTGGGGCGGCCTTTTATTATGCACTATAAAACGAAATGAAATTCTTATCTGTGAATATTGAAACTAAAAGGAACAATTGTGTAAGCGTTTGTTAAATAGAAAGTAGGAATTTTGTTTTATACATTTAAACACAAAAAAATATACAATGGACAACGAAAAAACAATTGACGTTTTAAATTCTATCGTACAAATTAATAATGATAGAATAGAAGGGTATGTAACAGCATCTAAAGAAACAGAAGAGGTAGATTTAAAAACATTGTTTGCAGGCTTTATTGATACTAGTGAGCAGTGCAAAGAAGATTTAGAAGATGAAGTTGGAAAGCTTGGTGGCGAACCAACAGAATCAACCAGAATTACTGGTAAGTTTTTCAGGGTGTGGATGGATGTGAAAGCAGCACTAACAGGCAATGATCGCAAAGCTATTTTAAACTCATGTGAGTACGGTGAAAAGGCAGCACAAGATGCTTATGAGGGTGTACTTACAGATGATTTAGAAAACTTAACTGCCGAGCAACAAACGATGCTTGCTGCACAAAAGCAACTATTACAAGCGGATCATAGTAAAATAATATCCCTACGAGACGCATTGGTAGAAAGCAATTAATTGCAATCCCAATGTTTTTCATGCGGAAAAGATTCGATAATCTTTTCCGCTATTTTATTTGCTACCAAAACTATTTTATCATGTCTAAAAAAAAGATATCGCCCATTTCTAAATTAATTATTGCCATACTTATTTGTGAGGCAGTAGGTATTGTAAGTGCGTTGCTTTCTAATACCAACAATAATACTTGGTTCAACACATTGGTAAAACCATCTTGGAACCCACCAGCCTATCTTTTTGGCCCAGTATGGACAATACTATATCTTATAATGGGTATTGCACTTTGGCTTGTTTGGAAAAGTGATGCACCCTACCTAAAAAAGACAAATGCGATGAGTATTTTCTTTTTCCAATTATTTTTTAATTTCTGTTGGTCAATTTTATTTTTCAGATTTCACTCTCCCCTATTGGCATTAATTAACATTGTGATAATGGTAGTAACGATAACTGCTACCATGTTTAGTTTTGCAACTATAAACCGAAGAGCATCATGGTTACTTGTGCCGTACATTATGTGGGTGAGCTTTGCTACTCTATTAAACTTTACCATTTGGGTGATGAATTAAAATAAATACTACATGCAAATAATAATAAAAGATATTGGCAAATTATTAAAAATAACCTTTGCCGAATGGAGTAAAAAAGATCCATTTAGAGAAAGTGCCATCATTGCTTACTATGCTATTTTTAGTATTCCAGGTTTACTCTTACTCATCATTTCTATTACAGGATATTTTTTTGGAAAAGATGTGGTAAACGAAAATATTATTGGCCAAGTAAGCATTACAATGGGTGCTGATACTGCATTACAAGTAAAAGACATGCTTACCAATGCCAGCCAAACAAAATCAACCACATTTGGCACCATCATAGGAATTATCATTTTATTGATAGGTGCTACGGGTGTATTTGTAGAGTTACAAAAAACATTGAATACCATTTGGCAAGTAAAAGTAGTAGCAAAAAAGGGGATTCTACCTATCTTAAAAGCTAGGTTGTTTTCTTTTGGATTAATATTTGCCATTGCATTTTTACTATTAATATCCCTTGTAGTATCAGCAGCATTAGCCGCCATGAGCAATTGGATAAAAGCAGATACTTCAGAAGCAGGGTTGGTATTTTTTCATATACTCAATTTTATATTTTCCTTGATTGTCATCTCTACCCTATTTGCATTAATGTTTAAAATATTACCTGATGCAAAAATAAAATGGAAACATGTTTGGTTAGGTTCGCTTGTTACTGGCTTATTATTTACGATAGGCAAAACAGGCTTAGCATTTTATTTTGGCAAAGCAGAACCTACTTCCATTTATGGCGCTGCGGGCTCTGTGGTGCTTATTTTGCTGTGGGTTTCCTACTCATCTATGATTATGTTTTTTGGTGCGGAGTTTACGGCTGCATATGCAAAAATGTATTCGGGCAAAGTGCCACCTACTGATATTGCTAAGGCTGTAGTACCTGCTCCCAATTTTGGAAACATTAAAAACTAAAACAATGGTAAAAAATATGTATGGTCATACAGAAAGAATTTTTGAGAAAGTAACAAGTACCGTTACTAGCATTTTAGGCAATTCCATCACATTTACCCTGGCACTTGTTATGGTACTATTTTGGTGGAGCAATAAAGAGTTTTATACCCAAAGCATTCATCAAAGTATTGGAGATATCATTTTTGGAATTACTTTTTTAAGTTTATTCATTATTCAAAAATCATTCAATCGTTTTAGTGCCCTTATGCATTTAAAAATAAATGAACTTATAGCATCGCATGAGCCTGCAAGCAATGCTGTTATATATGCGGAAGGTAAAACAGAAAAAGAAATAGTAGAACTTTCTAAAGAATATGCAGACTTGGTAGAAGCCGAAATTATAAAGAAGGAAGAAAAAGATGAAAGCTCAAATCTGTGAATGATGCAAGTTTTACCTAAAGTTATGTAACAGTTAACACTTAAAATACACTCACCTTTATCATATAATTAACAATCGTTTTTCTTCCTTAATAAAAGATTAAAAAAAAAACATTTTTCCAAAATTTAAAAAAATATTATGAACTTAAAAAAGTTTTTACAAGTTACATTCATCGTTTGCTCTTTAGCCGTTTTAGCAGCGCCAAATGTAAATGCTTCTGTGCCAAATGCAAATACAAGCAATTCAATTACAAATGAAGAAGAACCTTCTGAGCGTGCAAAAGCGTTACTAATAAGATTATTTGAAATAAAAAATATGGATAAAACCACATTAACAAGTTCAGATAAAAAAGCATTAAGAAAAGAGTTAAGAAGCATGAAAAAAGAAATGAATGCTTCTAGCGGATTAGATAGCAAAGTATATATTTCTGTAGGAGCAATCATTATTATTATTTTATTAATTATTCTTCTTCGCTAATTTTTTTTCAGTTAGTAGTTTTATATAAAAATGGGTTCGTATCTACGAGCCCATTTTGATATTTCAATTTATTTAATTTTAATACCTTATTATTTGCAACAACCGTATTCATTCATATCTTCTTTTGAGCAATGGCCATATACGGTTAAGTTATGCTTTAGATTACTGCTAGTAGTCCTCATAGGATTTATCATTATACAGTGTCAAGCCATATTTGTGCCATTGTATTTTTCTGTACTTATTTCAATCCTATTACTACCAGTTGCTAATTTTTTAGAAAGGTTGCAAATGCCAAGGGCGCTCTCAGCCTTACTTGCTGTATTGCTGGCTTTCATGGTGTTTGCAGCCATTGTGTATTTACTGTCTGCACAAATTATTACCTTTTTAAACGACATACCTGCCATAAAGAAAAACCTAGCAGACCACTATGAAACCTTGCAGCAATGGCTTCAACAAAAATTTAGCATCAGTTTATCTCAGCAAAAAACATTGTTTAATAGTGCATCGCAAGATGTGCAATCATCAGGTATGGTATATGTAAAAGAAACATTTTATACCGTTACACAATCAGTGGCTTTTTCATTGTTTGTATTAATTTATTCTTTTCTTATACTTTTTTACAGGCATACGATAAAACGTTTTTTACTAACCTTATTTATCAATCAAGATAAAAAAAGCATTGATGATGTAATTGGTGGCACCAAGCAAGTGATTAAAAACTACATGTCGGGCTTACTGATAGAAATGGCCATCATATCCACGTCTAACTCTATTGTACTAATGATAATTGGAATAAAGTATGCCATTTTTTTAGGCGTGCTTACCGGCGTTTTAAATATTATGCCGTTTATTGGAATTTACTCGGGCATCATTTTTACTGCATTGGTTTCGCTCACTACATCTGCAAGTATGAGCCAAATTGTGTGGATGGCTATTGGATTATTGATTGTACATTTTATTGACTCTAATTTTTTAATGCCAAAAATTGTAGGCTCCAAAGTGAAAATAAATGCGTTGATAACCATGCTAGGAGCCATTGGCGGAGGAATGCTGCTTGGTATTCCGGGTGTATTTTTAGCATTACCTACCATTGCTATTTTAAAAATATTGTTCGATAGAATAGAAGGTATGGAAGCTTGGGCTATTTTATTGGGAGATGAAACGCCTTTTCCTGCAAAGAAGATTGTACAAACAATAAATAAGAAACTTGCAATAAAGAAGAAAATAAAAATGTAGATTCTCTACTTAGAAATAACCCTATTTTTTCTTCTTTATAGGATTATAAAATTTTAATGCCGCAGGCAT
Organism: Ferruginibacter sp.; assembly: GCA_031429575.1. GTDB lineage: Bacteria > Bacteroidota > Bacteroidia > Chitinophagales > Chitinophagaceae > Ferruginibacter. The sequence continues at coordinate 1,076 of JANOZW010000369.1, read as the reverse complement.
ATTGGCTCTAATATTAGCAATTCTTGTAGCATCAGATGGGTGACTACTCAAAAATTCAGGAGGCTTTGCTCCACCAGCCGTTGCCATTCTTTCCCAAAATGGAATAGCTTCTTGTGGGTTGTACCCAGCCAGGGCGGCAAAGTACAAACCAAATTTATCTGCTTCTGTTTCTGATTTTCTAGAAAATGGCAACGTACCTCCTACTGTGCTACCAATGCCATACGCAGTATTAAAAAGATTTTGTGTTTGTGCAGGTTTATTAGCTAATGCCACTTGCAATGCAGTGCCACCGAGCTGTTGCAATAAGCCTTGGCTCATTCGCTCACTACCATGTTGTGCTACGGCATGCGTTATTTCATGACCAAGCACCACTGCAAGCGCTGCTTCATTTTGTGTTATTGGTAATATGCCAGTATATACAACTACTTTACCGCCAGGCATACACCATGCATTTACTTCTTTGTTATCTATTAAATTAAACTCCCACTCATACCCTTCTAATACGGCTGTTTGCCCTTGCCCATCGTAATAACTTTTTATGGCATTGGCTATACGGCTACCTACACGGCGTACCATTTCTGCATCTCTGTTACTGCTTATACTTACAACTTTATTTTGTGTAAGAAAACTTTGGTACTCTTGTTTCGCCATTGATTGCAATTCGGTTTCAGATACCAAACTCAATTGCTTTCTACCCGTCACCAAATTTTGTGTACAGTTCATTAAACATATACCAAGTAAAAGAAAGGAAAATATTTTTTTCATAATATATTTTTTTTTGCTGATTATTTATTACTAAAGATGAAGCTATTTAAGAAATTTTATATTACACAATTCTATATAAAATTTGTAAAATTTACTTCTTTAAAAATGGGTGTAAAAAAAGGCCAACAAAAATGTTGACCTCTCCTTACTTGTGTGTGCTATTATTATTATTTGTGATTAAATAGATAAAAAACACCTACTTGTAAACCTCTATTGTAAGATTTTACAGTACTGTTTTCATTAATGTTACTAAGACCAAGGTTGTATCTAGCATCTATACCAAAGCCAGATTTGGGATCTATATAGCCCAC
>JANOZW010000368.1:0-3749 GCA_031429575.1 Ferruginibacter sp. | reverse complement strand
TCAAAGATTTAAAATGGAAAGAAATAAAAAATAACAATAGTGAAAAAGTATTGGAAAAAATTTGGAGTATTGGGGGTGACAAAGGATGGTATTATGCAAATTTTTTATGGCGTATAAGAGGACTCATGGATAAGATGGTTGGTGGTGTTGGCTTACGCAGAGGCCGCACCAATGCAAACGATATACATAGAGGAGATGCTTTAGATTTTTGGCGTGTGCTTATTGCTGATAAAAAAAACAAAAGACTTTTACTATACGCAGAAATGAAAATACCTGGCGAGGCTTGGTTAGAATTTAGAATTATGCAACGCTCCAATAAAATACAATTAAGACAAACAGCTACCTTTCGTCCGAAGGGGATTTGGGGCAGGTTGTATTGGTATAGTGTATTGCCTTTTCATGGATTTATTTTTAAGGGTATGATTAGGAATTTGGTAAAGACTAAATAAGATTCTTCGAATAGATTTTTTACAATTCTAAGAAACATATTTCTTATTCATTATTTTAATGTTTTAAATTAATATCTTCTAAAAAGAATAAAATAACCAGGGGCTTTTACCCCTACAAAGCCACCCAGTATTTATGAAGAAGAAAAGTTATTCCTATTAAAATTTATCATAGCTTGGAGTAAATTTTTAATAGACCAATTTTATTAAAAATTCTATTATTATTTATTAGGTTTGAATAATCCGCTTCGTTTTGATAATTATCCCACAAGCAGTTCACATATTTCAAATGAAGAAGAATATATGTAGAAACGAATGCAGTCGGCAGAATGCAGAAAAAAATTTGGATATTTATAAAAGGTTTACACCTGCTGAACATCTTTCACAGCTATCATCCCTACTCCCCATTTATTAACCCAACTATAGGGCAAATAGCCGAACCCCATATCACCCCAGCAAATACCATAAGAGTTTTTTATTATAAAATAGCCGCCGCCATCTCCATTAGTTATACCCATAGATGCAGGTATTGTTTCATTATCTATAAAACCGACTAACTCTACAGTATGTGTACCAATTGTAGCTGGCGGTTCTTCTGTTTCGGAGTAAACGATAAACCCTTTTCCATCGATAGCAATATGGTTTTCTTCTTTCATGCTGTCAGCGTATGTAAAGGCAAATATTATAGGGTTACTCTGGCTTAATGCTAGTTTAGCCAGAGCAATATCGTTATTCCATATTCCATCCCAAATAAGATCAAAACTTGTAAGCTTGTATCCTGTTGTGGCCACAATATCGGTGTCAAAAACGCATACTTCCGTTTGCCCAACCACTTCATCTACCCAATCCGTAATAGTTTCACAAATCCAACCTCCAATTTTACCAAGAATTGGAATATCAACAATACGTGTACATGCCTCATTGACCACCTTTTTTGCAGCTATTATATCCATTAAATAGCACTTTTTATTTGCCTGATGGTTTGTATCGGAACAAGCCAAACCAGAATAACCATCGCAAGAATTGGTGTATTTTCTTAATAAAGGGTCAGGCGGGTCGGGTTTTCTGTTTTGTGATCGGTTATAACCCCAAGCTGCTTCAAAAGGAAATATATGACCAATAATATTCTGATAAATAAGCCCCATCAAAGCATTGTTACCATCCTCATAATAATCATCAAAAATATTGGGATTCCAGTCTAACTTTTGTTTTTTATAGAGGTCTTGTTCGCTAAGGTTTATTTTTTTGCCGTACTTTACCGAAACTTTTGTTTCAATAGCACCTATTGTACCAAAAGCGGTGCATGTACCTCTTTTCGACCCTTGGTTTTTTACACTTGTCAGGTGCGGTTTTAATGCCCAATTTGCATTGGTTATAAAACCTTTTGGGTTTGGAGTTGGATTTAAATTTATACAATAGGGACTTGTATATTGATCCGTTTTTTCACCTTCGCCTTCTTCGCCTACAACAATCAAAGTTGCAATTTCCCAAACTGTTTTGTGACCAAAAAGTTCAATGCCCATTACTGCCAACAAATTCAGGTTTTTTGTGATGCTTTTGTTTTGTAAAGTAAGCTTTGTGGGAAATTTAAGAAACTGCTTCCTCATTTTATTAGAGGCGGTATCAATAATAGCTTCTATTTTTTTAAACAATTCATGGTAAATCTTTATATCATTAAATTTATTTTCCCTGATTTTTTTAATATAGAAAATATCTGTAGCAATTGCATCCAAACCATTTAGCATAAATCTATTGTCCCCATCTATTATCATTATAGGAACATTTCTTATTTGTGAATCTTGGCTAAAGCATTTCGCCAAAAAATGCTTTCTTTTAGTCAGCGTCTCAGCTACGTCATCAAAAATCATTTTTTGAACTTCAAGGTATTGGATTTCGGAAGCCTTCCTTGTGACATCAGTAACTACTATAGTTTCTACTTTATCCAAAATAAGTTTTTCTAACTGCTTTTGGTCTATTACAGGAAGGTTTTTTACCTTTTTTTTATCATCATTTATTTTTACAGTTTTAAAATGGATGTAACGCATTGTATTTGGTTTTAAAAGTTGCCTAACCTGATCGGTTTTCGGCATACCCGTAACTTATAATATTTTTATGTTCAACTGTTTATTTCATCAATTTTTAATCTACGTCGCCACAAAGTGTTTTTCAGACCATCACTTTTAAGCGCATCTATAAATATATGCTCAATATTTTGTTAGGCTTAGCATAGCAAAAACTACTTCACCCCATTTACTTTTAATACAGTTTTACTCCCGAAAAATAAGTACCCCCAATTGTATTTTCTATAATAATAGCTGCACCACTATTTTGTTGCACCTGCGTACCTACTTGGTCGCCGGCATTTAATTTTATTAAGGCACTAAGTTTTTGGGTATGTACAATGCTAGTAGTCATTGGAGTTGATGTAAATTTTCTTTTCACACCATTAATGGTGAGATAAAGATTTTCTGTAGCGGTTAATCCATTCCAATAAACTGACACTTCAAATTGATACATACCTGCTGATGGTGCGGTATAAATTCCTGTTACCAGGTTAAAGTTATCTCCTCCATCATCTACTGCCTGACTATTAAAAACCAAATTAACAAAACTGCTGTTGGCTATAGAAGTATCAGCAATTAAACTGGCACTAAAACCAATAGCAGGATTTTGATTGATAGCTTGCCAGTTACTATTGCCTAAATTATCGGTAGCTGTTAATACAGCACCTGTAGCTGCGTTGCCGTTGTTTATTTTTAAATTTCCGTTTATATCGGTATTGCCATTTTTATATACAACTATTGCGTTACTCCTTGCATTATTTGCTGTACCATTACCAATAATAAAAACCGGGTCGGTGGGTACCCAGGTTGTAGTGTTACTGGTTATAATGGAATCGTTATAACGGCCTATGGAAAGAGAGGCATAAGCCCTTGCAACAGTGATTAAACCCATGGAGGTGGAAATATAACCCGATGCAATTGTACTATCTCCTATTGCAGTGGAAGAATTACCTCTTCCTGTTGTTTGATAGCCCATTGCAGTAGAATAACGACCTGATGCCGTTGTACCATAGCCCATTGCAGTAGAAAAACTACCTAATGCCGTTGTAACAGAGCCCATTGCAGTGGAAGAATTACCTGATGCCGTTGTACCATAGCCCATTGCAGTAGCTCCAGAGCTACCTGATGCCGTTGTACCAGAGCCCATTGCAGTAGCACCATAAAAAATACCTGATGCTGTTGTTTGATGGCCCATTGCAGTAGCACCATAGTCACCAGATGCTGTTGTTTGATAGCCCAT
>JANOZW010000367.1:0-2738 GCA_031429575.1 Ferruginibacter sp. | reverse complement strand
CAAATTATTGCTACTTGGAGTGGAACGGATAATAAATTTATCATCTATTCTGATGGACTTAAAATTTCTAGCCCCGCATTTGAAATTAGAGGAAATAATACTTCTTTAGTCTTTGATGCCCCTTCTTTTGTATATATAGGTGCGTTTGGAAATGTTGCCACAACCACTGATACTTGGAACAAAGCAATGAATGGATCTGTTGATGAAATAAGAGTGTATAACAAAGCGCTAACAGCAACAGAAATTGATGCATTATATCAACTTGAAAAAGCTGGTAGATAGAACATTTTTTAACGGGGCTAGTAAATAGCCCCGTTATTTTTCATAAAAATTTATGCCTAACTTTCTCAAATTATTTTTCTTTCTTCTTTTTAAATAGGCATAAAAAAATATTTAATTCCTATGCATACACCTGCAGATTAGAGAGCTTTTGCCTGATTATATTTCTTGGCATATTTATATTAAAAGGTTAAGAGGAAATATTATTTAAAAGTCATATAAAAAATAAAGAATCATGAAAAAGATAACAACATTTTTTCTATTTGTAATTTTATTTTGCAATGCAGAAAGTCAAACTATAATTAATTATGAAACTTGGGGTGGAGGTACTGCTTGCAATTTGTTTGCTTCTAGTATTGATGTACCATGCACTATTGATGGTAATAATTTTACAAAATCGCATAAAACAAATGTAGGCCAGCCCAGATATTCTTCTACTGATAACGCAATTTATTTAGATTGTGAATCAGTTTCTGGTATTAAGGGAACCCAATACGAGATTTTCAATACTTTTAAGCAAGGTTACACCTATAAAATAACAGTTAATGCTGCGAGAATACAATCTTCTCCGAGCGCCGACGCTCTTTTGATATTAGACTTGAATAATTTAGCGAATGGGGGTAACACGAACTGTAATGGTATTGGACCAGTGTCGGTGGGTGGCGGCTCTTCTAAAAGTAATGCAATTGTTAGTAATTCATTTTCGGATTATAACTACAATTTTTCGTCTCCACTTTCTCAAAATTTACCGAGTTTAATAATTTATAGTAACTCTGCTGGTTCTACATATCAAACAGTTTTCATAAGAAAAATTACAATTGTTGAAATAGCACCCTCCTCTGCGTCTTGCAATCTTGGAGCACCTACAGGATTAGGTACAAATAACAATGGAAGATTACTTACATGGTCACCACCTTCTGGTGCTACAACTAGAATGACATATAATGTAAGAGTAAATGATGCAGGTATTATATCTACAACAACTGGAATTAGGACTACATATTTAGATTTTTGCCCAATTGCGGTTGGAAATAATGTTTCTTTTACTGTTCAATCAGTTTGTAGTGATGGAACTCCTGCTGGAACAAGTAGCCCATATGCTTTCATAGTGCCTAATAATCCCTTGCCTGCTCCCACTAATTTAAGCGCATTCCAAGGAACTGGTTCATTCGGTTATGGATATCATATATATTATACACCACCAATAATTTTTGGAAATATTTTTACTGGTGGCTGCTATATGGAATGGTTTGATCTTACGACAAATACAAGTGGGGGTATAACAAATGTTGGTTATTCTACAGTAAATGATTGGCAAAATTTTTTTTATTATCCACCTGCTGGTCATTCTTTTAAATTTAGGCTAGCAGTAGGCTCACCTTGTGGACCTGGTGATTGGTCAGTATGGTCGGCACCACAACCTTCAAGTTGTAATTTAGCTGTTGATGCTTCAACATTTGCAGCATATACAACAAATCCAGGTTCTTATCATAATGGGTATGAAACATGCGTGTTTGGAGCAGTAGCTAATGCTATTTCTTACGAAATAGAATCGCAGGCATTTAATATATCAACAGGTCAATATCAATACCTGATGACTACAAATTCAACTACAAATAATGTAAATGTTTATACTGGAAGTAGTTTACCTACTAATGCTGGCTGGGCTTTTCATTTTAGAGTAAGAGCAAAATGTACTAATAACCTTTGGGGTGCTTACAGTGCATGGTCTGCCAATTTTGCTTTGTAAAAATGGTGCGAAAAAATTATTTCACATTAAGTTGTCAAAAAACAATTTGCTATATTAGTTTACAACCGAAAAAGGTTACAAAAAATAACGGTAACTTTTTTCGGTTTTTCGGAAAATACAAGTTTCACAGCTACATATTTTATTATGCCGAATAATAATAATTTATTTTTCAACTCAAAATTATGTTCAACCATTTAAAACTATTTTTTTCTTTTAGTTTCCTTTCTTTTTTTTTATGTTTTAATTGGGCATGCAAAAAAAAAGAACCAGATGTTTTGCCTTCACCAATCGTTTCTCCACTTTTTTTAACAGACAATAAAGTAGATAGTTTATCTTCAAAATCCAACTATTTTTCAGTAGGTATTAATCCCTCCATAAAATTAGTTTTTAATAATTCAATAGATAGATCAACGGTAGCAAATAGTATCTATCTCAACGAAAATGGAGTTACACCTGTACCTATAAATGTTGGCTACAGCCAAAATGATAGTACTGTTATTATTACGCCACAATTACCATTAAAATATTTAACTCGATATACACTAAAAATAAATAGTACACTTGCCTCTATTCAAAAAGGGTTGCTTAATAATAATGTCAGCATTGGTTATGTTACTAAAATAGATTCTACAGATAAATTCCCTTTACTAACAGATAATGCTTTGCTAGATAAAGTGCAACAGCAAACCTTTAAATATTTTTGGGATTT
>JANOZW010000366.1:0-2875 GCA_031429575.1 Ferruginibacter sp. | reverse complement strand
ACACAAAATGGTTGGAATAGTTACAATATCCCCTTAGCTGATTTTGTTGCAGGTGGTTTATCAACAAGAGCACATTTAGCACAAATGATATTTTCAGCAGCACCTGCAGGTGGGGCCACGGCTTATGTAGATAATGTATATTTCTATAATGTACCTAATGCTCCTTCACTTTCAAACTTTTCAATACCAACACAAGTAATGGGTACTGCGTCATTTACAATAACAGCTCCTACAAGTAATAGTACAGGTGCATTTACATACTCAAGCAGTAATACAAGTGTAGCCACTATTGCTGGCAATACAATAACTATAACAGGTATAGGAACATCAGTAATTACAGCTAACCAAGCAGCAGCAGGCGCATACAGTGCAGGCATGATTACCACCACATTAACAGTAACGCCAGCTGCGGCGCCCACTCCTATAGTAGCTGCAGCAAATGTTATTTCATTGTTTAGCAATGCATATACCAATGTGCCAACCGACACTTGGAGAACATCGTGGAGCCAAGCAACGCTTGCTGATGTACAAATAGCAGGTAATGATACTAAGTTATATACCAACTTAAATTTTGTTGGGGTAGAATTTACAGGTGCAAATACGATAAATGCTACAAGCATGCAGTATTACCATGTTGATGTGTTTACTCCTAATGCAACTATTTTCAGAGTCAAATTAGTGGACTTTGGGGCCGATGGTGTTTTTAGTAATGGAGGTGATGATAGGGAAGCTGAGTTAGTAGTTAGTCCGCTAACACAAAATGGTTGGAATAGTTACAATATCCCCTTAGCTGATTTTGTTGCAGGTGGTTTATCAACAAGAGCACATTTAGCACAAATGATATTTTCAGCAGCACCTGCAGGTGGGGCCACAGCTTATGTAGATAATGTTTACTTCAGCAACGCTTCTGTATTACCTATTTCCTTGTTTAACTTTATAGCAATAAAAAATAAAAATATTACTACTCTAAATTGGGCTACCTTAACTGAAGCAAATAATAAAGGATTTGCTATTGAAAAAAGTACTGATGGTGTAAATTTTTCAACTATAGATTTTGTAAATGGAGTAGGCAATTCAAATTCAAAAAATAATTACGCTACTATTGATAAAGCACCAAAAATTGGGTTAAACTATTACAGACTAAAACAAATTGATGTTGATGGAAGATTTACATACTCTTCTATAGCCACAGTAAAATTTGAAAAAACTGACCTTACTAATTTCTCGTTCTTCCCCAATCCTGCAAAAGAAATATTGAAAATAAATGTTGGTGTAATTGAAAATGAAAATGCTACTATTAAATTAATGAATACGCTTGGGCAAACGGTAATTTCTAAAACGATTAATAAATCTGGTTCTACCTCTGTTATTAGTTTTGATATTTCTACTATGGCAAGCGGTATCTATTATTTAGAATTTAAAAATGGCAGCAATAGTAGTGTAGAAAAAGTTGTAATTAATTAAGCAAAATGCATTCAAAAGTATAAAAAAGAGTATGTGAAAATAACAAAAAAATAAGAGAATTGGTTGTAAGCTAATCCTCTTATTTTTTAATAAAATCGATTTATTGTTTCTTAAAAAAATAAAATATGGCTATTAAAAAATTGTTCTTCCTTTTAATTTTTTGTGCAATTGGTTTTGTACCATTAGCGCAAAACATTACTGGCAAAGTACGTGCAAAATCAACAGGCGACCCATTGGTAGGTGCCTCTGTATTAGTGAAGGGAACAAAGGTAAATACCGTAACCGATGCGAGTGGTAGTTTTTCCATTTCTGCAGAAAAGGGAGCTACATTGATTGTAAGTTATGTTGGTTTTAATACTTCCACCATAAAAATAAATTCAACAAATGCAGTTGATGTGCAAATGATAGAAGTGGATAAAGATCTTAATGAAGTTGTTGTTATTGGATATGGTACAAAAAAACGGAAAGATTTATCTACAGCTATTTCTTCTATGTTATCAAAAGAAATAGTAAAAGCACCCGTAGCAGATGCTGCACAAGCATTGCAAGGAAAAGTATCTGGGGTAACTATCACACAAGGTAGCGGTGCACCAGGGGGTACAGGTGGTACCCAAATAAGAATTAGAGGAATTTCTTCTTTAACAAGAACTAATAACCCGTTAATAGTTGTAGATGGATATCCTTTGCCAGACCAAGAATCGGACAATGTTTTAAATTCTTTTGGCACTGCAGATATTGAGCGTATTGATGTATTAAAGGATGCTGCAGCCACTTCTATATATGGGTCTAGGGCTTCAAATGGTGTAGTTATCATAACAACTAAAAGAGGTAAAGCTGGTAAAACAAGCTTTACTTTTGATACCTATAGAGGAATACAACAAGCATGGCAACTACCAACTATGCTCAATGCTAGAGAGTATGCAATAATAAACAGCGAAGCTGCCATTGCAAGTGGAAAAACAGTTCTACCCAAACTAGCAGATTTTAATGCCATTGAACAACAGTATGGTGAGGGTACAAATTGGTTGAACGAAATTTTTAGAAAAGCAGCCATGCAAAGTGTAAATCTTACTGCTGCAGGCGGTTCAGATAAAGCACAGTTTTCTTTTTCTGCAGGCTATTTTAAACAAGATGGTATTATTTATAAGACAGATTTCGAAAGATTCAATCTCCGTTTTAACGGAGATATAAAAGTCAACAACTTTATTAAGTTAGGCAATTCACTCTCCATGAATAAATCTACACAGCATGGAGCAGATACTTATTCTGCATTTAATAGTGTTGTTTTATTAGCATTAACAGCGCCACCTACTGTAAAACCACGAAATGATAATGGCACTTATGCAGGTGGTGATGGAAATGAAGATGGTTTTGCAGAACCAAACCCTATATATCAATTAGAGGTTCCTAA
>JANOZW010000365.1:0-1547 GCA_031429575.1 Ferruginibacter sp. | reverse complement strand
CTTCTAAAATAATTTGCTTCTAATGCATAAGCACCATTGCCATATTTAGATAAATAATTTGTAAACCCATTTATAGCATTTGCGCAATCACCCGCATCATATTTATTTATGGCAGCTGTGTAGCTTAACGAATCAGCTTCTGACACAGAAACCTGTTTTCCAATTTGGTTCATCAATGTCACATAATCGTCTGGCTTACCTTCTTCCACATAAATACCTTTTACAATATCCGTGGCTTCGTCTGCCTCTGCAGACTGCGGATAAGTTTTCATGAGCGCTGTGTATGCTTTTAAAGCCTCCGCATTATTTTTATTATTGTAATGCGCCAGCCCAAGTTTTAAGTAAGCCCTAGGCTTTAAGCCGCCATTGTTAGATGCTAAAATATTATTTAAATAAGGTACCGCATCTGCAAATTTTGTTTCAGCAATATACGTTAGTGCTATCTCCATATTTATATCCTGCCCAAGAGAACTATTAGGATATTGCTTATTTACATTATTTAATATTTTTATTTTTTCTGCACCATTTTTTATACCTGCTATCATGCCTTTTTGGTACATCGCATAATCGCTCTGTGGCGATGAAGACGCTATGGCAGACTCATACATGGCATTTGCTTTTGCATAATCTCTTTGCATGTAGTATGCATCAGCCGTGCGTATATACGCATCATGTGTAAGCGCATTAGATGTAGGCGAAACCGTTTTTGTTACTTGCTCAAAATAAGCTACCGCTTGTCCATATTCCTCTTTTTGAAATTTACTATAGCCAATGTTATACCGAGCTGTTGTTTGGTTTGCCTCCCCTTGTGCAGGTAAATTCTTTTCTAAAAATATAGATAGAAAAGGTATTGCATCATCATAACGTTGTTGTCTGTATGCAATTTCTCCTCTCCAAAAATTTGCATACCCTGCCGCATTACCAGCATTGGCATCTGCTATTACTTTTGCAAATAAATCATCTGCACTTATCAATTGTTGGTCGTTAAAATTCTCAATAGCCTTGCCATATAAAATAGTAGGATATATTTTCTGCGTAGCCAGTGTTGGTTTACCAAGCGATTGATAAACGGCCAATGCATCCGTAAAATTACTTGTACGTGCAAGCAACTGCACCAATATTTCTTTAGCCTCTATATCATATTCAGAATTTGGATAATTGTTTAAATAATTTTTAGTTTCTATCAACGCCACATCTTGATAACCCAGTTCATAAGATAGTTTTGCGTAATTAAACCGAGATACTTTTTGTTGCAAAGCATTGCTACTATTATATGCACAATATTGAAAAGCCGTTCTAGCATTGGCTTTATCGCCAGTTTTCAAATACAAATCTCCGAGCAAGTACATACTATTTTGCCCCATTGAATCTTTTTCGCTGCTCAATTGTTTAAACCCATCAATGGCTTTTTGTGTATTGCCAGCTGTGTAATAACAAAAACTTAACTCGTATAAAATTTCTTTAGATACTTTGTTAGCACCATTCACATAAGCTTCCAATAATGGCAATGCTTTTTTATAATCTCTTCGCTCAAAATAAATTTGCCC
>JANOZW010000364.1:0-32933 GCA_031429575.1 Ferruginibacter sp. | reverse complement strand
CTAAAGCATTTACTAAAAAAGCTGTAATAAAAACTTGTCAATTTGAATATATTGTTTCAGATTTAAATTGGACAGCTTAATAATTATACTTGGTATTAGGTGTGTTAATGAAAAGGCTAGATAAATTGGAGCAGAAATAATGTATTAAATAGCCATGTTAAATTATCAAAAACTATTACCAAGGCAAACGCTTTTAAAAACGATAAACCTGAAAAAAGCTTAAAAATGTTTGCCATGAACTACTACAAAAAGATTAAAAACGCTAAAACAATTTTTACTAACTCATAATTGTATTTTAACCAAGTAACTAAAACTAGTTAGTTACACTCAATATTTGTTTGTTCTTAAAATCTTATAACTATAAAACAATTCTTTAGAGTTAAATGCATAGCCCAAATGTGGTATTTTTTTAATGTGTTACAGAGTATAATTTTATCCTCTAAAAACTCATACCATGCGCTATATAATTTTTACACTCACGTTTACATTAATGGCGTTATTAGCTAAAGCACAAGTAGCCATAAATATAACTGGTGCTGCGCCTGCTGCTTCCGCAATGCTAGATGTAACTAGCAACAGCAAAGGAATTTTATTTCCACAAGTATCTATTGATAGTTTGAAAGATGTAACCAGCATACCAAGCCCAGCAAATGGTTTGGTTGTTTATAATACCGTACAACCTGGTGTAAAAAACGATATGGCAAGAGGCTACTATTGGTACAGTACCAATGCTTTATCGTGGGTAAGATTAGCAGATAATTTAACGGATAATAAATGGAAAGATGGCGGCTTACTAGGCATACAATTAAGAGATACATTGGATGGTGTGGAAATAATGGATGGCTATACGGGTACTTCTTTCAACTATAATCCAAAAGTTAAAATTTTAAAGAAAATAGACTCTGCTTTGTTGAATGCTAAAAAAAATATTACGGCCTTGGTGCTTACTGGCGTTAATCGAAAAACAACGGCAGGCTGGGATTCGCTGCAAAAAACCTCCATCATTTTTGAAATGAATTACCTTACCACGGATGGCGCATCTGGCACTGCAAACAATGTTGCTATATCTTCATATATTGACCGGAAGGGAACAACTGCAACTACGCAAACACAGGGGCTTGCTTTTTATGTAACTGCACCGCCACAAAATACTGCCACTGCAGATACGCCTTCTTTAGCCATGTTTCGCCATAATGTAGGTATTGGTGTTTACCCAACCGATATCAATAATGTAACCGAAGGTCGTTTGCAGATAAAGGGTTTTAGCAATGGAGATCAGCTATCGCTTAGACACCCGAGTAGCACTGTTTTAAAGTGGGGTTTGTATGTAAGTAGCATTGATAGCTCACTAAATTTTTATAGCAACGGTTCTCTCCGTGCAAATATAGATAGGGTAACTGGTGTGTATTCTGCCTTATCGGATCGTACCAAGAAAAAGAATATTATACCAATGAAATCTGTATTAGAAACCGTTTTACAATTACCCGCTTACAGTTATAATTATTTGGATAGTAAAGATAGTGATAGGCGAATGTTAGGCTTTATGGCACAAGATATTCAGCCATTTTTTCCAGAACTTATTTACCAACGATACGATAGAGAAGTAACAAAACCTGTGCTTACCATGGATTATAGTGGGCTTGGAGTTATTGCTATTAAGGCAATACAAGAGCAGCAAAAACAAATAGAAGAAGTGAAAAAAGAAAACAATGATTTGAAAGATAAATTAGAAGTACTTATGAAGCGGGTGGAAATTTTGGAAAAGAAATAATATGTAATTTGAGGAAGGCTGTGATCTTAAATCAAAAATAATAAATCTACAATCTTCCTAATGGCATTTAAAATAATCAAACGGCTCTTTACAATCATTACATTGGTACAAAGCTTTGCAAGCCGTGGAGCCAAATTGGCTTAGCAATTTTGTATTTGTAGATTTACATTGTGGGCATTCAGGTAAATCATCAGATAAATTTTTAGAAAACTTTGGCGGAGCAATACCGTATGCTTTTAGTTTTTCTTTTCCCGCTTCCGTCATCCAATCTGTTGTCCATACAGGTGTAAGTACAGAAGTGATTTTTATTTTCTTGTAACCGTGTTCAATTAACTTAAATCTAATATCCATACTTATCGCATCCATTGCTGGGCAGCCGCTGTAAGTTGGCGTGATGATAACTTCTACTTCTTCGCCATTTAATTTTATATCTCTTACAATTCCTAAATCAAGAATGGACAGTACAGGAATTTCTGGGTCGCATACTTCTTCTAGTAAAGCAAATACAGCCTCCCTAAATCCCTCCGAAGGAGGGACTTTAAACGTCTCAATTTTTTTGAGATCGGTTATTTTATCAGAGTTTTGAGTTTGCACTTTATAAAATAGTTTTAATTTTTGTAGCGTTCATAAGTCCCCCCTTCGGGGGATTTAGGGGGCTTCCTACCATTCCGCCCCAGGATAAACCCTTTGTAAATATTGCATCTCAGAAATTATGTAACCCATATTTTCCGTATGTGCACCATTCTTGCCACCTAACTGCATGAAAACATTTTCTGGAATTGATAATGTAGCTTCTTCAAAAACACTATTCACTTTTTCCATCCATAATTCTTTCAATAATGATACATCTGGAATAATATTTTCTTCGACTAATGCTTTTTCATAATCGGATGGTACAAACATTTCGCCAGTATATTGCCAAAGTGTAGCTATTGCTTTTTGCATTCTTTCATTACTTTCCTGTGTACCATCACCTAAACGTATTACCCATTCACTACTCCATTTTACATGGTACGTAACTTCTTTTAATGATTTTGCCGCAATAGCTGCAAGCTGTTCATCACTATTATGCTGTAATTTTTCGTACAAAAAATATTGATATACACTAAATAAAAATTGGCGAACAATTGTTTGTGCCCAATCGCCATTTTCTTGTTCTACCAATAAAAGATTTTTGAATTCTCTTTCTGTACGTAAATAAGCAAGAGAATCTTCAGAAACTACATCACCAGTTTTCAAATTATTATTTTCAGAATTATTTGCACTTTTTTGATTTATTAATTTCGCAGCATATTGATAAAAATTTCTACTCTGGCCAATTAAATCTAGTGTAATATTTGTGATAGCAATATCTTGTTCTAATATCGGCCCATGACCACACCAAGCCCCATTTCTTTGTGTAAGTATCAATGTACTATCTGCTAAATAAAGTATATAATTTATAATGTTTTTATCTTTCATTAATTTTCTTTTTCTAATAGTTTACTCATTATCCCAACTATAATAATTATGCTCATTATCCAATACAAAATTTGCTTTTGGATAAAGTTTATTTCCAATTATATTAGATTTTGCAGTTTCTAACATTAAACCACAAACATTTGTTGTTCTACAAAAAGCTTTACATGCATTAATCAGTTGTACAGAAACCCCTTTACCTCTATAATCTTCATTTACATACAAATCATTTAAAAGCAATAATTTTTTCATTCTTGTAGATGAAAATAATGGATACAATTGTACAAAACCTACAAGTTTATTTTCTGCACTCTCTGCTACAAAAATGATTGATTCTTTATTCTCAATTCTTTCTAATAAAAACATTTTTGCTGCTTCAAAATCAGACTTTTTTCCATAAAAAATCCTGTACGCATCAAACAATAAAGCAATTTGCCCTATATCATTTTTGTTAACTATTCTTATACTTATCATTTACTTTCTTTTAAAACTTACATATGCCCAACTTCATCAGGAATATCATAAAATGTTGGATGCCTGTAAATTTTATCAGCAGCAGGCTCATACATTTCCCCAGCTTCTTCAGGATTACTAGCATGAATATATTTACTTTCCACAACCCATAGGCTCACACCTTCTTGCCTGCGTGTATATACATCACGAGCATTTTCTATTGCCATTTTTGCATCGGCTGCATGAAGGCTGCCAGCATGCTTATGGTCTAGCCCTTGTTTGCTACGAATAAAAACTTCCCAAAGCGGCCATGCTACCTCAGTAGCGCTTTTCTTTATATCTTCTCCTGCTCCTTTCTCTTCTCCTCCAAAATCTCCGTAATAATATTTTTGAATGTTTGTTTTCATAAAAAGCATTTTAATTATTCTGTAATAAATATTGCTTGATGTTGCACTTTAAAATTTAATGAGTTTGCAATAAAACAAAGTTCATTTGCTTTGCTATGTAATGCATTTGCATTTTCTTGTTGAGAAATATTTTTTAAAGTGATGGTTGGGTATAAAGTTACCGAAGTAAATTTTCCACCGCCATCTACTGTTTCTTCCATTATCCCTTTTGCATTATCTACATAATTTGTAACTACGATATCTGCATCGCTACACAAATGTAAATACCAAAGCATGTGGCAACTGCTTATAGAAGCCAACAGTAATTCTTCGGGATTATACTTAGTGTTATCTCCCAAAAATGAAGGGTCAGATGAACCTTTAATTATTTCTTTCCCATCAATCACAATCTCATGGCTTCTTTCATACGATTTGTAACCGTTTGTTCCTTCGCCTTTATTGCCAGTCCATTTTACCGTAAGTGAATAATTGTGTTGTTTCATTTATGATGGTATTGAATTTTAAAAAAGCTACCATATTTCGACAAGCTCAACAAGACAGCTTTTTCAAAATATTTTATGCCACTTTTTTAATTTCTCTATTTGCTTTTTTTGTAGCATACGCTATGGCTGCTTCTCTCACCCAAGCACCTTCTTCATGCGCTTTCTTTCTAGCATTCAATCTTTGTTTGTTGCATTGCCCATTTCCTTTTACCACGTTCCAAAACTCATCCCAATTTATTTCTCCAAAATCATAATGTTTTCTTTCTTCATTCCATTTCAGTTTATCATCAGGCAATGTCATGCCAAGCACTTTTACTTGCTGAACAGCCATATCTATAAATTGCTGACGAAGTTCATCGTTGCTTTTTCTTTTTATTTTCCACTTCATGCTTTGGTCGTTGTTGGTGCTTTCACTATCCTTTGGGCCAAACATCATGAGTGCAGGCCACCACCAACGATTTATTGCATCCTGACACATCGCTTTTTGCTTAGCTGTACCATTGCTTAACACCATTAATGTTTCAAAACCTTGGCGTTGATGAAAACTTTCTTCCTTACATATACGCACATTTGCACGAGCGTAAGGCCCGTACGAAGTTCTACAAAGCATTACTTGGTTTAATATAGCGGCACCATCCACTAGCCAACCCACAGCCCCCATATCTGCCCAAGTGAGCGTAGGATAGTTAAAAATAGAAGAGTATTTTGCCTTTCCACTATGTAAATCATCTATCATTTGCTCACGGCTTGTACCAAGAGTTTCTGCCGCAGAGTATAAATACAAACCGTGCCCAGCTTCATCTTGTACTTTGGCAATCAATATTGCTTTCCGTTTTAATGATGGCGCTCTGCTTATCCAATTTCCCTCTGGTAGCATACCCACCACTTCGCTATGCGCATGCTGGCTTATTTGTCTCACATTGGTTTTTCTGTATGCATCAGGCATCCAATCTTTAGGCTCAATCTTAATTTCGTTATCTATTTTTTCTTGAAATGCTTTTTCTAAATCGTGTAATTGCATGGAATCATTTTTTAGAGTATAAAGGTAAGAAAAACTAACAAACGTTAGTATAATTTCAAAAATATTTATTCCAATAAAAAACCGAAGCAGTTGCTTCGGTTTTTTATTAATTTCCAATATTGTTCAATTCATCATCGCTTATAACATCGGGCAATTTTGATAAATAATTTTTCACAATAAAATAAGATGTTCCTGCACAACCAAGTGCTAATAAAATGCAACTAAATAAGTTTTCTTTTCCAAATAGTATAAAGCCAGCTATTATACCTAAAATCTCACCTGATATCCAAGCCATTACAAGATTAAATTTCCATTTGCCAGCTGACAAACCTTTAGCTAAAGCAATTTTACCAATCTCTTTTGTAAGAAAATATAAAACAATTATTTCTATCATTATTGCAAATTAAACCAAATCTATATCAAAATTTACCAATTGTACAAACTCGCCAATACGAGCATCTATATCAGCTTTGGTTATTTCTTTCATTCTTTCTGGACCAAATTTTTCTACGCAAAAGCTAGCCATAGCACTACCAACAATGATAGCCGTTTTCATGTTTTCAAAACTAATGTCTTTCGTTTTAGCAAGGTATCCGATAAAACCTCCCGCAAAGGTATCGCCAGCTCCTGTTGGGTCAAACACTTCTTCTAATGGCAATGCCGGTGCAAAAAACACATGGTTTTCATGAAACAATAACGCACCATGCTCTCCTTTTTTTATGATAAGAAAACTTGGTCCCATCTCTAAAATCTTCTTAGCTGCCTTTACCAACGAAAACTCACCACTAAGCTGTCTTGCTTCGCCATCATTCACCATCAATACATCCACCTTTTTCAACACCGCTTTCAAATCATCTAAAGCAATATCCATCCAAAAATTCATGGTATCCATTACAATAAGCTTTGGGCGCTTTGTAAGTTGATCAATAACGCTCATTTGCAACTTTGGCATAAGGTTGCCTAGCATTAAAAATTCTGCGCCTTGATAGCTATCTGGCACAATTGGATTAAAATCTTCTAGTACATTTAAATCTGTAATCAATGTATCACGGGTGTTCATATCTAAATGATATTTTCCACTCCAAAAAAACGATTTCTTGTCTTTTACTATTTCTACACCATCAAGCTCTACGCCACGCTTGGTAAGTTCGTCCATTTCTTCTTGCGGAAAATCGTACCCCACAATAGAAATTTGTTGAATAGGTTTTATAAAATTTGCAGCAGCATAAGCTACATAAGTGGCTGAACCGCCCACGATTTTATCTACTTTTCCAAAAGGAGTTTCAATAGCATCAAAGGCCATAGTGCCAACAGTAATTAACGACATGGTATAATAGTTGTAGTTTTGTGAATTAAAAACGGTGCAAAAGTAAGGGAAATAAACAATGTGCCAATGTGCAAATAGGCAAATGTGTAAATGTGGGCACTTCATAAAACTTGGCACCTCAAAAAGATAAAAATTTGTAACATATAGATGTTGCTTACTTATCTACAGTTAATTAAAACTAAATTATGCTACTACACATACATCCAGATAATCCACAGCCTAGGCTTTTAAAGCAAATAGCCGAATGCCTACTTGACGGTGGCGTTATCATTTACCCTACCGATACTATTTATGGTATTGGTTGCGATATTTCTCAACCTAAAGCGGTAGAAAGAATTTGCAGAATAAAAAATGTGGACCCACAAAAAGCGCAATTGTCCTTTATTTGCAAAGACCTTAGCCACCTGAGCGATTATACAAAAAGTATAGATACCCCCTTATACAGAATGCTTAAAGAACACCTACCAGGGCCATTTACATTTATACTACCTGCAAGCAAGCAAGTACCCAAAATACTGCAAAGTAAAAAATCTACTATTGGGCTACGTGTACCCGATAATAAAATTTGTTTAGCTCTTGGTGATGCTTTAGGCCACCCAATACTTAGCGCATCCTTACCTGGCGATATGGTAGAAGAATATACCGACCCCGAAGTGATTTTTGAAAAATTTAAACATGTGGTTGATTTTGTAATTGATGGTGGCATTGGTGGTATGGAGCCGAGTACTGTGGTGGATTGTACAACGGATGAGTGGGTAGTTTTGAGGCAGGGGTTGGGGGTGTTTGAGGAATAGGAAAAGCCTTGTAAAACAATCTTGCAACATTTACTTTTTTGAAACCTGTAGTAAAACATGTACAACATTAAAAAAGGGTTTCAAGTTTTAAAACTTGAAACCCTTTACTGTATTTGCTCCCACTGCTGGACTTGAACCAGCGACCCTCTGATTAACAGTCAGATGCTCTAACCAACTGAGCTAAGTAGGAATCTCCCTTACTAATTTCTTAGCGGGATGCAAAAATAAAGATTTTTAGCTCAAAAAAAAATATTCTTGCATTTATTTTAGCCAACCAAACATACTAGTTTCTTCAAACCCTACAAATATGCCATTTTCACGTATTTCAATGGGGTAGTTTTTTAAAAAATAGCCCTCCCCGCTTACATTTCTCCCATTGGCAAGCGAAAATTTATACCTGTGGAGCGGACAAACAATATTTCCCAATGCATCGACATATCCGTGGCTCATATTTCCACCTGCATGTGGGCATTTGGCGGTGCATGCAAAGAGGGTTTCGTTTTTAAGCGCAATGCATACTTTTTTACCATTTACTTCTACTTCTGCTAAACCATCTATAGAAAAATTAATTTCTTCTATCGTATCGGCAATTTTATACCACTTGTATGTTTTGCTCATAAAAAATATAGGCTATATTAAAAATCTAAAAGTAAAATGGCTTTTTATTTTTGAGTTTGCTATAACATAAATTTTCTTATTCGTGTTATTTCGTGTAATTCTTAGCAAATGCTCAATAAAAATACTCCGCTTTGTAAGGATACCGTATTTGATACATATCCCTCACTTTATTTAAAATCGTTTGCCTAAGTACCGTAAAATTTTGTTTATCTATTGCCGATACAAATACACAATTACCTTTTGTACTTTCTTCCCAACGCTCTTTTAGCTCACGAAGAATTTGTTTTTTTACATCTTCTTCCAACCATTCATCAAAAGTGTTTTTTTCAAACTGATCCATTTTATTAAAAATGGTAATCGTTAGTTTATCTGCACAGCCAAGTTCGGCAAGCGTTTTGTTTACCACCGCCAATTGCTCTTCGTATTGCGGATGAGAAATATCTACCACATGCAATAGTACATCTGCTTCTCTTACTTCATCTAGCGTACTTTTAAAACTCTCTACCAAATGGTGTGGTAGCTTGCGAATAAAACCTACTGTATCGCTTAGCAAAAATGGCGTTTGCTCAAACACACATTTTCTGGTGGTAGTATCGAGCGTTGCAAATAATTTATTTTCTGCAAACACTTCGCTCTTGCTAAGCCCATTCATAATAGTGCTTTTTCCTACGTTTGTATAGCCCACCAGTGCCACACGTATAAATTCTCCACGTTCTTTTCGTTGTGTGAAAGATTGTCTATCAAAATCTTCTAATCTCTTTTTAAGTACACTTATTTTATCTTTTACAATACGTCTATCCGTTTCTATTTCTGTTTCTCCAGGCCCTCTGCTACCAATGCCACCACCTTGGCGTTCTAAATGCGTCCACATACCTTTTAAGCGAGGGAGTATATATTGGTATTGTGCAAGCTCCACCTGTGTTCTAGCCTGTGCGGTTTGTGCACGGCTAGCAAAAATATCTAAGATCAAATCACTTCTATCTATGGTTTTTGTGTTAAGTTCTTTCTCTATATTTTGTATTTGTGAGCCAGTAAGTTCATCATCAAAAATAACGAGTGTGATACTTTTTGCTAAAATATATTTTCGTATTTCCTCCAACTTTCCTTTTCCTACAAATGATCGTGCATCCGGATGTTTTAATTTTTGCGTAAACCTTTTTATGGTTTTTACACCAGCTGTTTCTGCTAAAAATTGTAACTCATCCAAGTATTCATTTACTTGTACTTCTGTATGTTCATTTTGTATAACGCCTACGAGTATCGCAGTATCTTCATTAGCGGCAATGTTTTTTTTCTCTATCAATTTTTATTATTTTATTTCATAAAAGAATTCGCCACAGGCGAATTCCTACGCAAGATAAACCAATAATAGAAATGCCAACTGTTTTAAAGCTGGCACTTCTTGTCTAATGTCTTGTGTCTAATTTCTAAAATATATTCCTTATTTCTTTCTGTTCATAGCATCTACCCACACTTTCATTGTTTCGCAGTCTCTGTATTCAGAATCTATCATTATAAAATATCCGTTCAATTTTGTACTAAACCATTTCTCTAAAGCACCTTCTTTTTTTTCTGCTAAAGCTTTGTCAGCAATCTTACTATAATCATCTCTTATGTTTTCTCTATGCGGTTCTGTTTGAGATTTTAAGTAAACAATTCTTACGCCTCTTTTTCCCGAAGGGTCTGTATACTCCATTGGCTGAGAGTATGCACCCTGCTTTAAGTTTTTAAGAATCGGTACAATATCTTTGTCTAATTGATCAATGGTAAGAAAAGTACCGTTCGGCCCTTGCATCATACCTGCGGTAAATTTACTTTCGGTATCATCGCTGTATTTATTTACAGCTCCTCCAAAATCGATTGTACCAGCTATTAATTTTGAACGAGCTGTATCTAATTTTTCAAACCCTTCTTTTAATTCTACGCCAGATACCTGTGGTATTTTAATGATGTGCATTACCACTGCATCGTTACCACTTCTGCTAATTAATTTTATAATATGGTAGCCAAATTTACTTTTAAATGGATTTGATATTTGCCCTTCCTTCAATGTAAATGCTTTCGCTTTAAAAGTTGGGTCTATATCTTTTTGCTCTCTATTTATTTCCATTTGTCCAAAACGCTCTTTGGCACTTGGCTCGTCAGAATATTGTGCCACTGCATTTTTAAAATCTTTCTTACCCGATTCTATAGCCGTTTTATATCCTTCTAGTTGTTCTTTACAATATTCTTCCGCTTCTCTGCTTGCTCTTGGGAAAACAATTAACTGACCTATCTCCAATTCTGTTTCGTAAAACGGCAAGCTATCGGTAGGTAGTTTATCAAAATATGCTTTTATTTCTTTTGGAGTAATGCGTATATCGCCTACGATTTTATTACGCATGGCCATGGCAAGCTTTTGGTCTTTTATGGGGTCACGCATATCTTCCCTTAACTGATACACGGTTTTGCCTGCTACTTTTTCCAATTCTTCTGTACTACCAAATTGGTTAATGTACTGGCGTATTCTATTATCAACATCACCCTCTATTTCTTCGTCTGTTACGGGTAAAGAATCTTTTTCGGCCTGTAGAACCAAGGTTTTAGTACCCATCAAATCTTGCAGTACAAAGCATTTTCCATTCTCAGGTACTTCAGCACCTTGGCGTTGCATATCGGCTATTCTATCTTCCACATCACTTTTAAGTACAATCTTATTTCCTACTACGGCAATAATTTTGTCGGCAGTTACCTTGTTTGGCTGCGCAAATGCTGCTATACACAATAATGCAAAACTAGAGAGTAGTAAAATTCTTTTTTTCATGTTGTTGTTTTTTCTTCTGTGGATGTTAATCCATCATTTTCAAAGATAAGCCCACTTATAATGGTAGGCTTTCTTTGTTGGTTATTTAACAAAAAATTGCAGCAGGCTAACTGCTGCAATTTTATATATTATTTTCTTGTTGAAGGGTGAATATTTAAATACAAATGCTCAATAATCAATGCTCAATGTTCAAATTTCAAATTTTTCAACAAAAAGCTGTATTAAAAACAGAAAATTTGCATTTAATTAAAAGCCTCACAACCTTCAACATTTTTTGCCGAGAAGACGAAAAGGCGAAAGAAAAATGCTTCGCATTTTGTGGACTTCTCAATCAACCAATAAACTATTCAACCCTTCAATGGAAAATCAAATTTTTCAATTTCAAGCCTTGCAAAAATAGAAAGCTTGCATTTATTTAAGCGCTCCTAACCTTGAACTTTCAACCTTGAACCTTCAACTTTTATAGTGTCCTCTTCACTTCCACTTCCTCAAACGCTTCTACGATATCGCCCATTTTAATATCGTTGTAGTTTTTAATAACCAAACCACACTCCATACCACTAGTTACTTCTTTGGCATCATCTCTATAACGTTTTAAACTGCTGAGCTCTCCTGTATGTATTACAATACCCTCTCTCACCAAACGTATGCGACTATTACGAGCCATCTTCCCATCAAGCACCATACAACCTGCTACGGTAGCTTTATCAAAACGATATGTTTCTTTTATTTCTACGTTACCTAATATTTTCTCTTCTACTGTAGGCTCAAGCATACCTTCCATGGCGCTCTTAATTTCTTCAATAGCGTTGTAAATAATAGAGTACATCTTTATTTCTATAGATTCATTCTCGGCCAACTTAGCCGCTTGAATACTTGGTCGAACGTTAAAGCCTATTATAATCGCATCAGAACCTGCAGCCAAGTTTACATCATTTTCCGTGATGGCACCTACTGCTTTATGTATAACTTTCACTACAATCTCTTCCGTACTTAGTTTCTGCAATGAGTCACTCAATGCCTCTACTGATCCATCCACGTCACCTTTAAGAATTACGTTCAACTCTTTAAAGTTACCCAATGCCAAACGACGACCAATCTCTTCTAACGTAATATGCTTTCTTGCACGCATACCTTGCTCACGCAATATCTGACCACGCTTGTACGCATTTTCTCTTGCATCACTTTCGTTTGCAAATACTTTAAATGTTTCTCCCGCTTGTGGTGCACCATTAAGACCCAATATTAATACTGGCGTAGATGGTGGCGCTGCATTTGAACGTTGGTTACGCTCATTGTACATGGCTTTTACTTTACCAAAAAATTGACCAGATACAATCATGTCACCTTGCTTCAATGTACCGTTTTGAACAAGAATTGTGGCTACATATCCACGACCTTTATCAAGCGAAGCCTCAATCACCGTTCCATTTGCACCTTTTTCAGCATTTGCTTTTAGCTCCAGAATATCTGTTTCTAATAATATTTTTTCTAGTAATAAATCTATATTCTCACCTTTTTTTGCACTTATTTCCTGACTCTGATATTTACCCCCCCAGCTTTCTACTAATATATTCATAGCAGAAAGTTGTTGTTTAATTCTTTCAGGGTCTGCACCATCTTTATCTACTTTATTTATAGCAAATATCATAGGTACATTGGCCGCTTGCGCATGAGAAATAGCCTCTTTTGTTTGAGGCATTACCGCATCATCTGCCGCTACTACTATTACCGCAATATCTGTAACCTTGGCACCACGAGCACGCATGGCCGTAAAGGCCTCGTGACCTGGTGTATCTAAAAAAGTAATGGCTCTACCACTTGGTAGGGTTACTTCGTATGCACCAATATGCTGGGTTATACCACCGGCTTCACCTGCTATAACATTGGTGTTTCTTATATAATCTAGTAACGATGTTTTACCATGATCTACGTGACCCATGATAGTAACAATAGGTGCTCTATCTTTTAATAATGCGGGGTCATCTATTTCTTCCTCCAAAGCCAATTCTGCAGCATCATCCACACCTATAAATTCTACTTCATAATCAAATTCACTCGCCACAAGCTCAATTACATCGGCTTCTAAACGTTGGTTAATGGAAACCATTATACCCAAGTTCATACACTTGCTAATGATATCTGCAAAACTCACATCCATCATACCAGCCAACTCACTTACAGAAATAAATTCTGTAACCTGTAGTTTGTTTCCTTCTTCCGGTCTGTTGCTTTGCGCTTCATTAAATAATTCTCTTTTTTCTTTTCTATATTTTGCTTTTGAGCTTTTTCCACGTCCACCAGCACCAGCCAATTTGGCCTGTGTTTGCTTTAATTTTTCTTGAATCTCTTTAGCATCTATTATTTTATCTTCTCTACGTGGGGCCGCTGCACCACCTTGCCCTGGGCGTTGAAAACGATTTCCACTGCCACCGCCTTGTTGCGGACCACGTGCACCACCACCTTGTTGAGGACCACGAGCGCCTCCACCTTGTCCACCTCTGTTTGCACCGCCATCACCAATGATTGGTCTTGGACCACGGTTTTCTGTTGGGGCATTATTGCCACCCGCACCAGGCGCACCAGGTTTTTTCGGCATTGGAATGCGCTTGCGTTTGTGCGCATCATCTCTTTTGGGTCTTGTATCATTATCAACAGGCAATTGTATTTTCCCTAAAATTTTAGGGCCTGTTAACCTTTCTGAGAATATATTTTCGATAACTGGAGGTGTATCCTTCGCTACTTCCGGCGTAGGAACAATCTCTTTAGGGGTTTCTATAACTTGAGCAGGTTTTGCAACAGCCTTAGGTTCTTCCTTTTTCTTTAGAGGGGCAGCAGCTGGTTCTTCCTTCTTTTTCACCCCTTTTTTAGGGCGAGTAGAAGAATCAATCGTACTCAAATCTATCTTGTCTAATATTTTTGGAGCTTCTAATTCAGGAGCATCTATTTTTGTAACACCGTTGTTGCTAGTGGTGGTTTCTGTTTCAGTAACTTGCTTTTCTTGTACCGCTATTGGTACAACAACTTCTACTACTGGTGTTTGCTCTACTACTTCTGGTTTTGCTTCTACCACTACTGGTTTTGCTTCTTCTTTCGGCTCTTCTTTTACTATTTGTTTCGGTTTTTCTTCCTTCTTTTTAAAAGATAAATCTTGTTCATCTTTTTTCTTTTTAGGATCTCCCGATACCGCTTTTACCAATTCTACCCTATCTGCTTTTTCTTTGGCTGTTTTATCTCCTTGATATTCTCCTTGCAATACACGATACATTTCATCGGTAAGTTTGGAGGTAGGCTTCAGATCATCGCTACCATTTAAATTTTTTGACACAAGAAAGTCTATCAAGGTGTTTGCACCTATGTTAAACTCTTTGGCGGCTGCCATCAGCCTTGGTGTATTTAATTCTGACATTCTTAGTTTTTACTGCTTCGCTATTTTTGGCGAAACATAATTTTCTTTGTTTAAATTTTTGTCAAGTCATAAGCATGGTTTTATTCTTTTTCAAATTCATCGCTTAAAACTTTTTTCACATCTGCTATCGTTTCTTTCTCTAGATCTGTTCTTCTTTCTATTTCTTCATCAGTAAGCGCTAATACTGAACGAGCGGTATCACAACCTACTTTTTTCAGTATTTCTATTACCCATGGTTCTATCTCATCGCTGAATTCTTCTAAGTCAATATCAAAGTCATCTTCCTCACCTTCACTATCACGGAACACATCAATATTGTAACCCGTTAATTCACAAGCCAATTTAATATTTACACCACGTCGACCAATGGCTAGAGAAACTTGATCAGCTTTTAAATACACTTTTGCATGCATTTTTTCATTATCCAAATCCATGCTGGTAATTTTAGCAGGCGTAAGTGAACGTTGAATAAGCAATTGTGTATTGGCTGTCCAATTAATTACATCTATATTTTCATTTTTCAATTCACGTACAATGCCATGAATACGGCTACCCTTCATACCCACACAAGCTCCAACAGGATCAATACGATCATCAAAACTTTCTACTGCTACTTTTGCACGTTCACCTGGGTCACGTACGATTTTCTTTACAACAATAAGGCCATCAAATATTTCTGGCACTTCTATTTCTAATAATTTTTCTAGGAATAAGGGGCTTGTACGAGAAAGAATAATGATAGCCTGGCTATTTTTTAGTTCTACTTTTTTTACTACTGCACGTACTGTTTCGCCTTTTTTAAAGTAATCTGCTGCTATTTGCTCAGATTTCGGTAGCAACATTTCGTTGCCATCTTCGTCTAAAATAAGCACTTCTTTTTTCCAAACCTGATAAACTTCTCCACTTACTATTTCACCCACACGCTCTTCGTATTTTTTTATGAGGATATTTTTCTTTAAATCGCCAATACGAGCAGCCAAAGTTTGCTTACCTGCCAATATTGCCCTACGGCCAAATTCTTTTTGAATATCTACTTCTTCGTACAATTCTTCACCTACGGTATAATCCGGCTCTATAAGTATAGCGTCTTTCAATTCTATTTCAGAAAGGGTGCTGTACAAATCATCATTTTCTACAATAGTACGACGACGGAAAATTTCCAAATCTCCTTTTTGGTCATTTACAATTACATCAAAGTTATCATCGCTTCCGTATTTTTTACGAATTAGTGTTTTAAACACATCTTCCATCACTTTCATAAGCGTGGGGCGATCAATATTTTCTGCTTCTTTAAATTCCTGAAAAGAGTCTATTAAATTAATACTTGCCATAATCCTTACCTGCTAAATGTACGTGCCCCGCAGGCTTGGGGTTTTGTTGTTATTGTTATTAAAATTTTATTTGTACTAGGGTTTGTTTTATATCTGTAAAAAGGATGGAAAGCTTTGTCGTTACTGCTTTCTTGCCCTTACCTTCTGTAAATTCTATTTCTATTGATTCTTCTGTAGCTGCTAAAAGTGTTCCTTCTTTTATGCTATCATCTTGCATGGTTACTTCTACCGCTCGTCCTATATTTTTTACATATTGTCTAAGCAATTTTAACGGCTCTTCAATACCAGGGCTAGACACTTCCAATGAAAAATCTCCTTCGGGATACACACCCATTTCTTCCAACTGCTTGTACAAAGCTCGGTTTATTTTAATGCATTTTTCTATACCTAAACCACTATCTGCATCTAAATATATTTTGAAATTATTGATTGGTTTCACTTTCATTTCCACCAAAAAAATATCATCATACAGCTTTGATAGCAGTATTTTTTTCACAATTTCTATGTTTGCTTCTGTACTCATATTGGTTAATAAAAGAAGAAGGGAACCATTGGTCCCCTTCCTTTCTCTCCATTATCTGGTACAAATATACACAATGCATTTGTTTTAGCCAAAAGATATACGTTTCCACTTATAAAATTTAACAGCAAGATATTCTGTAGGGTAATAACTTTGTAATATGAAATTTTTACAATTATTAGGAGAACTCCTTGTTATTTATATTTTATACAAAGTAATTTTTGATTTTATTATACCTGTTTACAAAACAACCAAGCAAGTAAAAACAAAAATGAATGATATGCATAGCCGTATGCAAGAGCAGCAGCGTACACAATCTTCTCAGCCTACACAAGAACCAGTTAAAAAATCTACTTCCATTTCTAAGGATGATTATATTGATTATGAAGAGGTGAAGTAATTAGTATCGAATTGTTATATCATTGATTGTATTGGAATTACAAAAAACAGAATCTGTATAATTTGTTGGTGCGAGGCCGTTAGTGTAATATTTTCTCCCGTTTACCTTGGTCCAAAAATTTGCTGCTGTATTTACTTCTATGATAGTATCAGGCATTGTTAGTGAAAAGGCTTTCATGTAATCTGCTTGATTTGTAGGTTCGATATTTACCCCATTAATACCGTCTCTAAAAAAGTAATCTGCAACATAGTAATCAAATACATCTATTAAATCTCTTTTAAACTTTATAGTGAGTTTGGTTTTTTTGTATTTGTTTAAGATAATATTTGAAAAACGCTCTTCGTATTTATCAAATGATGCATATCTACCTGAAAAATAATTATCGTTGGTATTTGCATAAACATTTAATGTATAATTATGGCTTTGGTCAAAAATATCTGCATCAACAATGATCTCAAAATTAAATCTACCCAAATCATCCGTTGTTGTTTTGGCAAAAGTTTCTACAGGTTCTCCAAAACAGTAAAAACAAGTCCTTTTCCTTTGATAAAAATGAGCATATACTTCTGTGTTTTTTATTCCTTCATTTGAAGATACATCAAATACTTTTCCGCTTAAATGAACTGTTTTGCAGGAACCTGTACATGCACGAGGATCTACATTTACTTTTTCACAAGAAAATAATACTATGCTTAATATAAATACAATAGTTGAATACAACATAGCTTTTCGCATAACTTAAAATTTAGTCTTACAAAATTAAACCATGTTATGTCCAATACTTGTTGATAAAAGTCAATAAATAAAAATAATTGGATACAGGTTAAAATTATTTATTTTGGCTAAGCAATAGCGAAAGATTATATTTGAAAACCATGTATTTTATAAAAGAAATGTTTATGAAAGAAACAAGAATAATTTCCATTAGAAAAACGATAGGCTTAGTAGCGCATGACAACAAAAAAGCTGACTTAGTAGAATGGGCAATTTTTAATAGGGCTTTTTTAAACAAACATGAATTGGTAGCCACTGGAACTACAGGTAAGTTGATAGAAGCAGAATTAGATAGACCTGTAAAAAAAATGCTAAGTGGTCCTCTTGGCGGCGACCAACAAATTGGTGCTATGATAGCCGAAGGGAAAATAGATATGCTTATCTTTTTTTGGGACCCTATGGAAGCGCAGCCACATGATAGTGATGTAAAAGCACTCTTAAGACTTGCCGTAGCTTGGAATATTTTAATGGCTTGCGATAGAGCCACTGCAGATTTCATTGTAACTTCTCCACTTATGCAAGATGTGTATGAATCTCAGATACCAGATTATAGTGGATATTTGAAGCGGAGGGTAATAGTTTAAATTATGATATTCTCACACCCCTCCAAAAAACCTTCTTCCACACCAGCACCAATACCAATACCAATTGGCAGTTGCACCGTGTATCCATTATATGTAACACCTCCAATTACCGGGTCAACTTTATGCCCAAGCATACAAGTATCCATATCGTAAAAAATAATTTGTGGGTTTGCTGCGGCAAAATGTGCAAATGCGGAAAGTGCTACACGACTTTCGAGCATGCCGCCCATCATACATGGAATATTATTTTCTTTGGCAACGGCAATAATTTTTAATGCCTCGTGTATGCCGCCGCTTTTGGCAAACTTTATATTAATGTAATCGCAAGCGTTGTTTTTAATTAATCGCAATGCATCATGATGGTTATACACACTTTCATCTGCCATTATTTTTATGGGAGATGTTGTAATAAGTGCTGGCAAATATTCATCATTGTATGTGCGCATCGGTTGCTCACAAAACTCAATATTGTATTGCCCTAGTTGTGTGAGTGCATTAGCTGCATCTTCTACACTCCAGCCTTGGTTGGCATCTATTCTTATTTTTGTTTCGTCTCCGACAGCTTCTCTAATACATTTTATTCTTGCTACATCGGTAGATACATCTTTGCCTAATTTTATTTTTAAAATAGTCGCACCCTTTTCCACAAATGCTTTTGCTTGTGCAGCCATTATTTCTGGATAACCAATACCAACGGTAATATCTGTAAGCATTTCTTTTTTTGTTCCTCCCAAAAATTCATACAAAGGTTTTTTAGCATGGTGTGATGCCATATCGTACAATGTCATATCAAAAGCGCTTTTAATAGTACTATTGCCAGCAGTAAATAAATGCAATTCATTTAATCGCTCTTCTATATTCAATGCATCTTTTCCCTTCCACAGTTTTGCAAAATCTTTTGCCATTTCATAGCAAGTGTTTTGTGTTTCACCTACAATCATGGGGAAGGCTGAGCACTCTCCAATGCCAATTATGTTTTCTGAAGTAAAAACTTTTATTAAAATATTTTGTGCAAAGTCCATTGTGCCAGTAGCAATGGTAAATGGATGCATGGGAATGCTGTATTTGTAGATTTTTATTTTCTCAATAATCATAGAAACAAATTTAAACTTTTTTGATTGCCACGAATGCACGAATAAAAATTATTCGTGCATTCGTGTCTATAATTTATTTGCTTAAAAAACGAGTATTTATTAGCAGTTGGAAATATTTATGCTCTTTGGAAACCGTAAACTTATTGCAAAATTAGTTTTACAATCAAATATTATTTCCTACATTTGATTTAATGATGACAACAAAAAACACATTTAGCAATTTTTATTACTACATCTATTTTATAAATAGAACGGGATTGCTTATGTCTAAATAATAAAACGAAAGTTTAAAAAACATAAAATCCCGGCTAACAAGTCGGGATTTTTGCATGTATATTATGACACAAAAAGTATCTATACAAGGCTACGAAGGCAGTTTTCATCAGGCGGCAGCGCAACAGTTTTTTGGTAAATATGTAGAAGTTATTCCTTGTGCTACCTTTAGAGAAGTGGTAAAAATTGCTTCGGACAAAAAGCTAAGCGATGGAGCGGTGATGGCTATTGAAAATTCTATTGCTGGTAGTATTTTGCCAAACTATTCTTTGTTGCAAAATAGCAAACTCGTAATTGTGGGCGAAGTATATTTGAGTATAAAACAAAATTTACTAGTAAATAAAGGTGTAAAATTAGAAGATATAAAAGAAGTGCATAGCCACCAAATGGCATTGTTGCAATGCATGGAATATCTGGAAAAGTACAATTGGAAATTAGTAGAAACGGAAGACACGGCTTTGAGTGCAAAACATATTCATCAACACAAAAACAAACATGCAGCGGCTATTGCAAGTAAGCTTGCGGCTGAGTTATATAACCTTCATGTGATAGCGCCTAGCATACAAACAATGAAAAATAATTACACTCGGTTTTTAGTTTTACAAAGAGTAGGGACATTTGATACAGTAGAAAATGCCAACAAAGCTTCTGTAAATTTTCATACAGACCATTCAAGAGGAAGCCTAGCAAAGGTTTTAACGAGCATTGCCGCAGCAGGAATAAATTTAAGTAAACTACAAAGTTTTCCTATACCTGGCAGCAATTTTAAATATTCTTTTCATGCAGATATGGAATTTGATTCGTTGAAAAACTTTAATGATACAATTGAGAAAATGAAAATGCTTACAGAGTCGTTGAAGGTGTATGGGGTTTATAAAAATGGGAACGGCTGAAAGCCCCCTCTATCTCTCCGCCGATAGGCGGAGGAAGAAACGTGGTAGACCGAAAAATAGATTAGGTATAGATTGAGAATTCTAAGTTGAATAAGAATTGGTTTTGGTTTTGAAGTAGGATTTAGGTTTTATAAAATGCGAAGCATTTTTAACCCCGCCTTTTCTTTTTTAGAGAGTTGTAACTAGAAATGAAAAAAAAAATAAAACGCCTTTCCGTCTTACCGGCAAAAATAAAACCGGCAAAAAACATAAACGATTGAAGAAAATAAAATAACATAATGAATTTTAAAACAGCAAACAGACTAGCAAGTATAAATGAATATTATTTTTCTCAAAAACTGAGAGAGATAGATACATTAAATAAAGAAGGAAAAAATATCATCAATCTTGGTATTGGTAGCCCTGATTTACCACCGCACCCAGATGTAATAAAAGTATTGCAAGACGAAGCGGCAAAATTAAATACACATGCTTATCAATCTTACAAAGGTTCGCCAATATTACGAAACGCAGTAGCGGATTGGTATAGCACATGGTACGGCGTAGAATTAAATGCAGATACAGAAATATTGCCGTTGATAGGAAGCAAAGAAGGCATCATGCATATATGTATGACGTACTTGAATTATGGAGATGAAGCATTGATACCAAACCCCGGTTATCCAACATATAAAGCTGCTGTAACATTAGCAGGAGGTAATTGTGTGGATTTTGATTTATTAGAAGAAAATAATTGGTTGCCAGATTTTGAAGCATTGGCGAAAAAAGATTTGAGCAAAGTGAAATTGATTTTTGTAAATTATCCGCACATGCCCACTGGGCAATTACCAACAAATGATGTTTTTGAAAAAATAATTGCATTTGCAAAAGTGAAAAATATTTTAGTGGTGCACGATAATCCATATAGTTTTATTTTGAATGAAAAACCGACGAGCATATTGAGTGTTGATGGTGCCAAAGATGTAGCCATAGAATTAAACTCACTCAGCAAAAGTCAGAACATGGCAGGCTGGCGTGTGGGTATAATGTGTGGCGCAAAAGAAAGAATAGAAGAAGTACTTCGTTTTAAAAGTAATATGGATAGCGGTATGTTTTTACCTGTACAACTAGCTGCAGCAAAAGCTTTGAGCTTGGGAAAAGATTGGTACTATAGCGTAAATAAAATTTATAGAGAAAGAAAAGAAAAAGCATTTGAGTTATTAGATTTATTGAATTGCCATTATGATAAAACACAGGCAGGTATGTTTGTGTGGGCAAAAATCCCTGCAAGTTTTGATGATGGATATAAACTAAGTGATGATGTATTGTACAACGCAAATGTATTTATAACACCTGGTGGAATATTTGGAAGCAATGGAAATGCTTATATACGTGTGAGCTTATGTGCACCTGTAGAAAAATTTGAAGAGGCTATTGATAGAATAAAAAGTATAAAGAAAATAGGCTAAGAGGTAGAAAGAGAAAAAGAGAAGGAAAGAGAGATGTTCAATTAAAAATACCAGAATTAAATTAGTTAAGGTAATTACTCAAACTTTTTTCCTCTGACCTATACAAAAAAATAAAAGCATGATAGAAAACGTAACGATAATTGGTGTTGGGCTTATTGGTGGTTCATTTGCTTTAGCATTAAAAGAAAAAAATATTGCCAAGCATATAATTGGTGTGGACTTTAACGAAACAAATTTATCAAAAGCATTAGCGCTTGGTTTGATAGACGAGGCATTATCATTAGAAGAAGCTGTTAAAAAAAGTGATTTAATTTATGTGGCTATTCCTGTAGATGCAACAATTGCTGTAATGGAAAAAATAATGCCACTCATAAATGAAAAACAAATTGTAGCAGATGCTGGTTCTACAAAATTTGCTTTGAGCGAAATGGTAAAAAATCATCCGTTGCGAAATCGTTTTGTAGGCACTCACCCAATGTGGGGTACAGAGCATAGTGGCCCTGAAGCTGCAGTGTATGGCGCATTTGAAGGCAAGGCATGTGTAATTTGCGATAAAGAAAATTCTGCAACCGATGCTGTAGAAACAATAGAAAATATCTATAAAAAAATTGGTATGCACTTAGTGTATATGGATGCACATGCGCACGATTTGCATGCGGCATACATCAGTCACATATCGCACATTACCAGTTTTGCATTGGCAAATACGGTATTAGAAAAAGAAAGAGAAGACGATGCCATTTTTGAATTAGCCAGTGGTGGTTTTGAAAGTACGGTACGTTTAGCAAAAAGTAATCCTGCTATGTGGGTGCCCATTTTTAAACAGAATAAAGAAAATGTATTGGATGTATTGAATGAACATATTATGCAATTAAAAAAATTTAAAAGCTGTTTGGAAAAAGAGAATTATGAATACTTATTGGAGTTGATAGAAGATGCAAATAAGATACGTAGAATAATCAAGTAGCCGTTGGCAATAAGCAGTTGGCAGTTTGCAAAATGGATTACAAATAACAATTAACTAATAACGATATTATGATGAAAGAAAAAGTACAAGCCCTTTGGGCAAAGAGGCCATTAATTATTTCTGGACCATGCAGTGCAGAAACAGAAGAACAAATGATAGCAACGGCCCAACGTTTAGCCGCCACAGGAAAAGTAGATATGCTGCGTGCTGGCATTTGGAAACCTCGTACACGCCCTGGTATGTTTGAAGGTATTGGTGTAAAAGGATTGCCTTGGCTTGCACAAGCGAAAAAATTAACAGGCTTACCTACCACTGTAGAAGTGGCTACAGCAAAGCAAGTAGAAGATGCGCTTAGTTTTGATGTGGATGTTTTGTGGGTGGGTGCTCGTACAACAGTGAATCCATTTAGCGTACAAGAAATTGCAGATGCATTGAGGGGTGTTGATATTCCTGTGCTCGTAAAAAACCCTATAAACCCTGATTTAGAATTGTGGATGGGTGGAATAGAACGCATACAAAAAGCAGGTGTAAAGCAAGTGGGTATGATACACCGTGGCTTTAGTTCTTACGGCAATACAGAATATAGAAATGCGCCGATGTGGCACTTGGCTATTGAAATGAAAAGGCGCAATCCAGATATGTTATTGATATGTGACCCATCGCATATTAGTGGCCGCAGAGATATTTTGCAAGCCGTTTCGCAACAAGCCATCAATTTAGATTATGATGGGTTGATGATTGAAAGCCACATAACACCCGATGAAGCTTGGAGCGATGCAAAGCAACAAATTACACCTGAGCGTTTGGCGGAATTATTAGATGCAATTGAATGGAGAAAAGAAGATATCAATTCTGCGGAGTATCATGCGGCTTTGGAAAAATTGCGTCAGCAAATAAACCATTTAGATGATGAGTTGATGCAAATTATTAGTCAGCGAATGAAAGTTGCTGAACAAATTGGAACGTATAAAAAAGAAAATAACATTACTATTTTACAAACCAACCGTTGGAATGAAATTTTAGAACGGGCATTTAAAAAAGGTGAGGCGCTAAATTTAAGCAAAGAGTTTATGACAAAATATTATGATGCCGTGCACATGGAAAGTATAAGTCATCAGAATAAAATAATGGAAGGGTGAATTAGATAAGGGGTTAAAAGAGATAAGGAGACAAAAGTTAGAGGTTACGGCAATTAAAGAGAATGATTGATACATTTTTAAAAAAATTAATTTCACTCAGTCTTTGTAAAAGAAAATAGATAAGTGTCTTTTTTATTTTAGTTCTGCCAAAATCTATCATAAATTTGGCCATGCAAAAACTAGGAAATTATATTACGGGAAACTGGATAAATGGAGATGGAGATGGCATTGAATTATTTAATGCTGTAAATGGACAAACTATTTCACATGCAACTTCTCAAGGATTAGATTTTGAAAGCATTTTAAAATACGCAAGAGAAGTGGGTAATCCCGCTTTGCGTAAAATGACTTTTCAAGAAAGGGGTAGAATGCTTCGTGCGCTTGCCTTACACTTGCTAAAACACAAAGAAACATTTTACGCCATCAGTTATCAAAGCGGTGCTACAAGGGTAGACAGCTGGATAGACATTGAAGGCGGCATTGGAAATTTATTTAGCAATGCTACGCTTCGTAGAAAATTACCCAATGAAACTTTTTGCTTAGATGGAGATGCTATAAATCTTGGCAAAGAAAATACTTTTATGGGGCATCATATCTTGGTACCGAAAGAAGGTGTGGCGGTTCATATTAATGCATACAATTTTCCTGTGTGGGGTATGTTGGAAAAAATTGCTTGCAATTTACTCGCAGGAATGCCAGCAGTTGTAAAGCCCGCTACGGTTACTTCTTATTTAACAGAAGCTGTTGTTAGAGAAATTATTGAATCAGGTATTTTGCCAGAAGGTGCACTACAACTCATTTGTGGCAGTGCGGGCAATATGCTCAATTTTGTTACGAGCCAAGATGTGGTTACGTTTACAGGTTCTGCAAGCACTGGTGTAAAATTAAAAAGTCATCCAACTATTTTAAGTGAAAGTGTTCCGTTTAATATGGAAGCAGATTCTTTAAACTGCATTGTGCTTGGTAGTGATGTAGAACCAAATATGCCTGAGTGGGATATTTTTATAAAAGAAATACGCAAAGAAATGACCGTGAAAGCCGGGCAAAAATGTACAGGCATTCGCCGCATATTTGTACCAGAAAATAAAATAGAAGATGTACAAAAAGCCATTGCAAAAGAATTGGATAAAACAACCATTGGAAATCCGCTAAACGAAAAAGTGCGCATGGGTGCGCTTGCGGGGCAAGAGCAACGCAATGATGTGCGCAGCCAAGTACAAAAAATATTAGCATCCTCACAAATTATTTATGGCTCGTTAGACAGTGTTTCTTTGATAGATGCAGATGAAAAAGCGGGAGCATTTTTAAGTCCGTTGTTGATGTTAAATACAAATCCGTTTAATAGTTTTGAACCCCATAATATAGAAGCGTTTGGCCCAGTAAGTACCATTATGCCATACAAAGATATGTACGATGCCATTGCGCTTAGTAAAATGGGCAAGGGCAGTTTGTGTTCATCAATTGTAACAGCAGATGCAAGCATTGCTAAACAATATGTAATTGGCGCAGCTACACAACATGGTAGAATATTGGTATTGAATGCTGCTTGTGCAAAAGAAAGTACTGGCCATGGTAGTCCGCTGCCTAGCCTTGTGCATGGCGGGCCTGGGCGTGCAGGTGGTGGCGAAGAAATGGGTGGCTTGCGTGGCGTAAAACATTATATGCAACGCACAGCCATACAAGGTTCGCCAGATATGATTACTGCTATTACCAATGTATATCAAACACACGCCACAGGTAATATTGATGACAAGCATCCGTTTAAAAAATATTTTGGCGACATAAAAATTGGCGACCAACTTATCAGTAAAAAACGATTGATAACGCCAGAAGATATAGATGCATTTGCAACGCTTAGTGGCGATCATTTTTATGCACACAAAAGAGAAACCAATTTTACTGGCACTATGTTTACCGAACAAGTGGCGCATGGTTATTTTATTATGAGTGCCGCAGCTGGTTTGTTTGTAGATAGTTTTGAAAAAAATCCGGTGCTATTAAATTATGGTATAGATGAATTGCGTTTTACCAAACCAGTGTATGCTGGCAATAGTATTTACATTCGTTTTAGTTGTAAAGAAAAAATACCGCAAGAGCTGAAAGATGTAAACCCCGATGTGGCTTTTGTGCATGGACAAGATATACCAAAGGGAATAGTAAAATGGTTGG
Source organism: Ferruginibacter sp. (assembly GCA_031429575.1). Classification (GTDB taxonomy): domain Bacteria; phylum Bacteroidota; class Bacteroidia; order Chitinophagales; family Chitinophagaceae; genus Ferruginibacter. The sequence continues at coordinate 6,798 of JANOZW010000364.1, read as the reverse complement.
TAGAAATTTTTGATGATGCGGATGAGGCTGTGGGTGTGGGAACGATATTGACGATGGTGGAAGCCTCCCCAAACCCCTCCGAAGGAAGGGCATAAAAGCAGCGTATAAATTGTAATTCTAAAATAAAATTAGTCTCATTAAGAATAATTTAAAATAAAAATAATGATAGAAACAATAACCGAAGCATACGTAACCTCCGACACACACACAGGTATTACAACCATAGAATTTAGCCATCCTCAAAGCAATTCTATGCCAGCAAAACAATTAGAAAAATTGGCTAACGAAATACATTTTGCCGGTACACATGATGAAACAAAAGTGATTGTACTAAAAAGTGCTGGTGAAAAAACATTTTGTGCTGGCGCATCTTTTGATGAACTTACGCAAATAAAAAATGAAAAAGAAGGTGAACAATTTTTTAGTGGCTTTGCCAATGTGATAAATAATATGCGCCGCTGTCCAAAGTTTATCATTGCACGCATACAAGGCAAATGTGTGGGTGGTGGCGTAGGTATAGCTGCAGCAGCAGATTACGCCATAGCTGTGCAGGGTGCAGATATTAAGCTAAGCGAATTAGCTGTAGGCATTGGTCCATTTGTAGTAGGCCCGGCAGTAGAAAGAAAAATTGGTACCGCTGCATTTAGTGCATTGGCAATAGATGCTACAAGTTGGCGCAATAGTGAGTGGGCAAAGAAAAAAGGCTTATTTGCAGAAGTGCATGAGAACATAGAAAACATGGATGAGTCTGTAAAAAAATTGGCCAACACTCTTGCACATAGCAACCCCGAAGCCATGGCAGAACTTAAAAAAGTTTTTTGGAAAGGCACGGAACATTGGGATACGCTCTTGCACGAGCGTGCACTCATAAGTGGTAAATTAATTTTGAGTGAGTTTAGTAAACAGGCAATTGGGAAGTTTAAGGCGAAGTAAATCTTACACCACCTTCTTCTTAAAAACATTATTATAGATAGCCTTACCCCAAGCCATAATTTTATCCTTATTATGTAAAATTCCATCTGCTGCGCCAGCATTAATGGCTGTGCCTGCAAGCTTATTTAATATGCCACTGCCAGCAAGCAATTTACCGCCCAGTACACTCGTACCAATACTGCCTGCTGCTTTTAAGAGCATGCCACCCGTACTGCCATTTTCAGTAGCACTTTTATACGCCGCTTTTATAAGATTCTTTGGCTTAAAAGATTCTACCGTTTCATTAAACTGTGTTTTAAGTAATTTTTCTTGCACCGTTTTGCGGCTTTCTAGCGTGGCTATGGCCATATCTAAATCTCGTGCATTGTTTATTTGCATGGCTTATTCGTTTATAGATTTAATGATGGAATTGGCTACTGGTGTTTTTAGCCATTTATCTCTGCTTGCATACATAATAATGCCTACAATTAAATAAAACAATGCTAGTACAAAAAAACCATAATAGTTTTTACCCAACATATCACCTAGCCAAAACCCAACAGCCAAATTAAAAACCATTAAGAATAAAAAAATAACGCCGCCAATAATCATTTTTGAAATAAGTGAAGATGCTACTTCCGATGATTTTTTTACTGCTTTTAATTTTGCAAGTTCTACCCTTGTTTCTACATAGCTGCTGGTAGTTTCAAACAAAGATTCAAGAGTGTTTTTGGGTTGTTGGGTTTCCATGTAAATGTGTTTATGGCTAATGAAAATTATACTAAAGAACTATGCGTTGCCTTTTTCTAACATATCATTTGCTTCACCTTTTATGTTTTCGTATTTCTCTTTTAATACAGCACCAAATTCGTTCATCTTTTCACGAACGGCACCGCCGAGGTCTTCGCCTTTTTTAGCTAATTTTTTACGAGTGTCTTTTCCACTTTCGGGTGCAAATAAAATACCGAGTGCTGCGCCTACTGCCGCACCTACTATAACACCTGTTAATAATTTCTTGCTCATGTTATAAATTTTTAATTGTTTTTAAGATTGTTTGTTTTTTTAACTGTGCGAAAATGTTGCCAAGTTTTAAAATTGTATGCTAAACTATAAAAGGCTGCACAATTGTCATATTACCATGCAAGTTCTTATTGTAAAACTAGTATTTATTAGTCGTTTAGTAATTAGTAAGGCATCGTTGCGCTAAAAATAGGAGGTTAAACGGTTTAGAAGTTTAGTTTGCATCTAAATAATAAACTATTACTAATTATTTAGATTAGATAAAGTCGAAGAAAATAAAGGGCAAAAAAAAGCCTCCTGGATCGGGAGGACTTTCATAGAATTGTCTTTTAGGTTTTTTCAGCTGATATTGGAAAGCTTTTCAAAATATTGGATTGGATTTTAAAGCGATCTTTTTTCGTTTTTCTTGGATGATGTAAAATTGCACAATCTTTTTTTTACATTATGTAGTTCATGGTATCATTGTGTGGTAGAAGTATTTCGTTGGTTTGCGAAGTTTTTCTAATGTAAGCATAAATGGTTGACAATCAAAATAAAATAGCTGCACAAATTGGACAGCTATTTATTAAACTATTATTTTATTACGTATTTATCTTACCAATTTCAATTCATCTATTAGGTTTTTTGCTCCACCAAGTTTATCCACGCACCATAGTACGTAACGTACGTCCACACATATCGTACGATTCAAGTCTTTATCAAAAGCAATTTTGTGGCTTAATGCTTCGTAGTTGCCATCAAAAGCAAGACCAATTAAATTACCATTGCCATCAATAACAGGCGAGCCAGAGTTGCCTCCAGTAATGTCGTTGGTTGTAATAAAAGCTACTACCAAATCATTTCTGCTTTTATCTATGTACTGGCCAATATCTTTTTTCTTTAATAATTCTACTTGCTTCGTAGGCAAATCAAATTCATAATCGCCAGCTACATATTTTTCTAACAAACCCTTACTCGTTGTTACAAAATCATATTTCACCGCATCCCTTGGTGCATAGCTTTTTACATTTCCAAAACTTACACGCATGCTAAAGTTTGCATCGGGATACATTTTTGCGGCAGCTACAGGATCTTTCTCCATAATACCTTTTAAATAAGCACGCCCAAGCTCATTGTTTTTAGTAACAAAAGTTGCGTAAGATGGCGCATATTTTATAGTATAATTTTTTGCAAACGACGATGCATAATCAAATGCAGGATCTGCTTGTAATGCAACAGCCTCAGGGTTTGCCATAAACGCTGCCCACTTAGCATCATCCAATATCATTGTTTTATCAAACAAATCTTTTGCCCATTTTTTATACGTGGCTTCATCTTTCAAATCACCATACGCTGCTTTCATTTTTTCGTAAAAGCCAATCGGGTGTTGGTTCTTGTCCACATCATTGTAAAACATCATTGCGGTAGCAGCAACAATTTTTTCATCGCTAGCTCTATCTGCTGCTTCCAAATATCCTTTGCGACCAGCCTCAGCACCTGCAATAGCTTTCTTTAAATCTTCTGCTGTTGTTCCTTTTTTTGTAAGGGCTCCTTCTATAGCTTGCAATTGCGCCGCAAAAGCTGCAAGTGGAGAACCATATATGCCTTCATTTAAATATTGGCGTTGCTTTGAGTACGGTGTCCATACGGCATAGTTTGCAGCATAGTCACTCATTATATTTTGGTACGCTGCTTTGCCAGTCGCCCATTTTGTAAAACCACTTTCGTACGCTTGCTTTTGATCAAATGTTTTAAACTTTACCAATTGCTTTGTTTCGCCATCAAAAAATTTCCAGTAGTTGGCCACACCAGCATAGTTGCTTGCCAACTTTAATTTTACTGCTGGGTCTTTTATCATTTGCTCATACATGTTTTTCAAACGCATATCCCTCAAACCTACTAGTGATGGGTTTTCTATTTCATTTTTTAATTTTATACCATAGCTAGTTTCGTATCTGTTTGTGCCACCAGGGTAGCCATATATCATGGCATAGTCACCATCTTTTATGCCTTTAATACTTACTGGTAAAAAATGTTTTGGTTTAAGCGGCACGTTATCATTGCTAAAATCTGCAGGCTTACCATCTTTACTACCATACACTCTAAAAATAGAAAAATCACCAGTGTGACGTGGCCACTCCCAGTTATCTGTATCGCCACCAAACTTACCTACACTCTCTGGCGGTGCGCCCACCAAGCGTACATCTCTATACGTCTTGTACACATACATGAGGTACTGATTTCCTTTAAACATGCTATACACTCTTCCTGCAAGCGCATTGTCTTTGTCAAACACTTTATCAGTAATGGCTTTATAAACCTCAGGTATTTTTTTTGTACGATCTGCCCAGCTCAATCCCTGCACCGCATCTTCCACTTCTTTTGTTACATCTACAATTTTATCTAAAAACTGCACTGTCAATTTACTTTGTATTTCTTGCCCCATATTGTAGGCATAAAAACCATCCCGTAAATAATTATGCTCTACTGAACTAGCTGTAGCTATTGCATCGTAGCCACAGTGGTGGTTCGTAAATATTAAGCCTTTATCACTCACTATTTCGCCAGTACAACCACCACCAAAAATAAGTATCGCATCCTTCAAAGATGATTTGTTTACAGAATATAATTGCTCTTTGGTAAGTTTAAGCCCACGCTTTACCATATCGTTGTACACCTGCTGCCCTAGCAACATTGGAAGCCACATACCTTCATCGGCTTGTGCTTTAAAAATGCTCGTAACCAGTACAAGCGAAACAATAAATTTTTTCATGATTTCTTTTTAAAATTTGTATAGCGAATGTAGGGATTTTGATTGTATTTGTAAAAGGAATTTGGGGCTGTAAACATTGGTTCATTGATAAACATTTGATCGGTCTATCCGTTACAATCTTTTTTTCGTTCCTCAAAAAAAGGATTTCCAATTCTATCCCGCACGTGTCCCGATATTCTTGTCGGGAGCCTTTCATCAATAAATCTTTTTCATCTTTTAATATGCAATAGATAAAAAATATTGGTAAAGAGAATTGTAATGGAGAATTCACCACAGGCGAATTCCTACGGGCACATTTTCAATGTTAACCTCTCTCACTCAACTCCAACCACCTCATTTCTTTTTCATCCAACGCAGCAATAATTTCATTTACTCGCACTCCTATTTTTTGTATTTCCTCGTAAGCAATATTTTCGCTCATCTTTAATTCTAGCGTTTCCTTTTCTTTTTGCAAAGCAGGTATTTCTTTATCCAAACTTTCCAATTCGCTTTTTTCTTTAAAAGATAATTTCTTTGGAACAGCAGTATTGGTCGTAGTTTCAACAGGCGACTGAATTTTTTCTTCCACACTCACCATATTCATTTTGCCATCATCTTTTCTTGTGCCAGCTTCTATTTCTTTTAAGTAAGAACGATACTGTGTATAGTTTCCTGGATAATCTTTTATTACACCCTCGCCTTCAAACGCAAATAAATGCTCCACCATTCTATCCATAAAATAACGATCGTGGCTTACAATTAAAATACAACCTGGGAAGTCCATTAAAAACTCTTCCAGCGTACGTAGGGTTTGCAAATCCAAATCGTTCGTAGGCTCATCCAGTATTAAAAAATTAGGATTTACAAACAACACACTCATTAAATGCAAGCGTCTTTTTTCACCACCACTCAGTTTGCTTAGCGGTGTAAATTGTTGCTGTGCATTAAAACCAAATTTTTCCATAAACATGCTAGCACTAAGCTTCGTGCCGTCTGCCAATGGAAAATACTCTGCCATATCTTTTACATATTCTATAGCACGTTTATCTTCTTTATACGCTAATCCTTCTTGGTTAAAATTGCCAAACACAACCGTATCTCCATGGTTTATTTTGCCGCTATCAGGCTCTTCTTGCTGCAAAGCAATTTTTAAAAAAGTAGATTTACCCACACCATTTTTTCCAACAATACCAACTCTTTCGCCACGTTTAAATGTATAATCAAATCCTTTCATAATAAGCTTATCGCCATACGACTTACTCACTTTTTTCATTTCTAAAATCTTACCACCAAGCCTTGTCATTTTTACTTGCAAGCTTACTTCTGCATCTTCTTTTTTCACAGCTACTCTTTCTTCTACATCTTTAAAAGCATCTTGCCTGCTCTTGCTTTTTACGGTACGAGCCTTTGGTTGCTTGCGCATCCACTCCAGTTCTTTTCTGAAAATATTTTTATCTTTTTGAAATTCGCTCGCCTCTATTTCTTGCCTCAAACTTTTTTGCTCTAAAAAATAATCGTAATCACCTTTATACACAAAAAGTTTTTCTTCATCCATTTCTATTATTTCGTTACACACGGTATCTAAAAAATAACGATCATGCGTTACCAATAAAATCGTCATTTTGTGTGTGCCTAAAAAATCTTCCAGCCATTCAATCATACTTACATCCAAGTGGTTGGTAGGCTCATCCATTATAAGCAAACACCTGCCTTCATGCAATTGTGCTTCTATGAGTGCTTGTGCCAATGCCACACGCTTACGCTGCCCACCACTAAGGGTGTTCATAACAGCTTCTATATCGTGCAGGTTTAATTTTCCAAGGATTTGCTTTAGCTCACTTTCAAAACTCCAAGCATTTAATTCCTCCATCCTCCCCATTATTTCAGAAAGTAAATCCATATCCTCATTGCCTTCATCTAAGTATTTCTCGTACTCACTCACCGTTTTTATTACAGGGTTGTCTAATCGCAATACATTTTCACGAATTGTTTTATCTTCCATAAAAGGCGTATCCTGCTGTAGCATAATCACTTTTACATCTTTATGTATCCAAAGCGTACCTTCATCTGCAGTTTCTAAGCCAGCAAATATTTTAAGCAAAGTCGATTTTCCAGTACCATTTCTAGCTACAAAA
>JANOZW010000363.1:0-2911 GCA_031429575.1 Ferruginibacter sp. | reverse complement strand
GATGATAAGGTAGATGTAGCTGCCATTTTTTTTATTGAAATGCAAACATAATAAAACTATTTTAAATAATAGTAATACTATTAATAATAATATTTATTTAACAAAAAAGTATGTGTTACTATCAATAATACTTTATATTTGTACATTAATACCCATACTATGCAAGTAGATTTTAAAGTAAAAATGAATGCCAATTTATATTTGAGAGACCCTGAGGGTACAGATATTGGCAAACAAATAATAAAAATAGCTGTACAAATGATAGCAGATTTAGGGTATGAGCAATTTACCTTTAAGAAATTGGCTATTGAGATGAATAGCACAGAAGCTACCGTGTATCGCTATTTTGAAAATAAACACAGATTGCTTATTTATTTAATAGATTGGTACTGGTCGTTTATAGAGTTTCAGGTAATTTTTCAGCTAAACAATATAAAAAGTGCAGAAGAAAAAATAATAAAATTGATTGATATTTTAGTTTGGGAAGACAATGCAACAGATGTTTTTAGTGAGCTTGATCAACAATCTTTATATTACATTGCCATAGCTGAAGGGAGTAAAACATATTTAAGCAAAGATGTAGATGAAAACAATAAAGAATTATTATTTAAACCATATAAAGATTTGTGTGCAAGAATTGCTTTGTTGTTTAAAGAGTATAATCCAAAATATAAATATCCAGCATCGCTAGCTAGTACCTTAGTAGAAACAGCACACATGCAATACTATTTTATGCAGCATCTTCCCCGCCTAAGTGATTGTAGTAAAAAGAAAAACCCCAAAGACATAGAGGCGTATTTAGAGCATATTGTTTTTGGGGCATTGAATGTGAAATAACTGACTTTCAATACATGATTTCTATAGGAAATAAATGTATATGATATCAACTTAATGTCAATAATCCCTTTTTTCCTTTCCAAAAGTTAATAAAAAAAGTCGTTTTTGGAAATGAATAGGGGCAGTTATTCACCAAATAAATAAAACAATTATGTTTATTAAAAAGTCATTTGCAAATATAAAAGCCCCAAACACATAATAGCTCATTTAGAACATCGGATCTTTGGGGCTTTGGATATGAAATAATTCTTACTATAGCTGATGACTACTAGTTGTAACCACTCCAGCAGGAGTTGTATATTTAAAAGAATATAAATTAGTAGCATTCCAATTGTATTCTACATAACCAAATGCAGCGCCCACCTTGTATGTAAGCTTATATGCATTTGTACCCGTGCTTGCAAATGCAGTAATAGATGCGCCTTGCAATGGTGTGTATGGTGGGCGCAATGGCGAAGGAAATGCTTGTGGTAAAATTTGATTTTCAGGAGCAGGGGTAGTTGGGTCGCTTGTTACTTTTCCTTTCATTGCACCAATTATATATGGATAATTTGTAGTGCCATGGTAATGATATGTACTGTTGTTATAAATATGTCCATGACATGTATCTAGCGCTGCCATTGTTGTTCCATCTGCTTCTTTAGCACCATACACAGCAAAACCGTCTAATGCAAATGCAATAGGAAGCAACCCAGATGTGCCAGACAAATGCAACGGCGCCGTATGATAATGATAATCATCTGCCTTGCCACAATGCCCACCCCAGTTATCAAGTTCACCAAATAAAAATGCATCTTCGCCTCTATTATTAAGTGCATTAAAAATAGGCATTCCATTTGTCGCTATTGCAATGGCGCCTTTCAAAAAATTTGTTTTTGTGCTTGCAGGTATAGCCGCATAAATAGGTTGTAATGGAATGCTCCAACTATTTGAACCAGTGTAATTTTGTGGTATTGGTACTTGTTGTTGCCAGCTTGTGATACCTACCATCATATTGTGCGCAGGTATAGCTCCAGATGCTACAGGAAAACCAGTAGAGTTTATGTGATAATAATTTGCATCAGAAAAAGTAGAAATGGCAGGCTTGTAAGGCGCATAAGCTGAATCAATAAAAGATACTCTTGTAATTGGAATAGCTGCCGTAGCAGGTATTTCGGGAGCAGTAACAACGGCGTCTGTACTTTTTTTGCAAGCATACGTTGTACAAATCATTAATATTAAATACGCTGCCGCTGTAGATAATTTAGTAAGACTGTTATTATGATTACTAAATAGCTTTATTACTTTGCTAAAAATAATTAACGTTGTTATTCCTAATAAAATAGAAAGAAAAAGAAAGGTATAATTAAAAGAATTTTTTATTGAAGCAGCAGCATTTGCAGTTGCCATAAATTCAGAATTCATTCTTTCAAATTTCTTTATTTTAAAATTGGCTAGTTGTTGATCCTGCAACGATAAATCTGCTACGATAATTTTCACCATCTTTCCTTCCTCTTGCTCAAGCATAATTGTTCCATCTTTCCCCATAGAAAAATTTCCTTTTAGCACTTCACCTGTTTTTAATATCCAATTATTAAAAACGGTTCCATCTCCTTTATGAAAATGTCCCTCAGGGTGAGCAAAAGAAACAATACTGTAAAATAATAAAAAGTTTATTAATATTGGTTTTAAAAAGTTTTTATTCGGCATAATAATTTATTTTTTAATTAATTAGTATTTTATAAAAGTAATAGGAATTGTGACAAAAATTTACACACTTACAAACCACTCCGCATTTTCAATCATCTGTGCAGGATATTTTTCAATATTTTTTTCGCCATGCATAATAATATCAAGCATAGCAGATTTTGATTTACCTACTATTAAAAATAATTTATGCATTGCTGCATTTATTATGGGCTCAGTTAAGCTTACCCGCCATACATTTTTTTCTGCTAAAAAAACTTCTTTCACCAATTTGTCTTTTTCTTTCAAAATACTTGTGTACGGAAACAATGAAGCCGTATGGCCGTCATCGCCCATACCCAATAAAATCAAATCGAAAACAGGTTTATCCGTTTTAAAAAATATTTTA
>JANOZW010000362.1:0-2166 GCA_031429575.1 Ferruginibacter sp. | reverse complement strand
CCATCAGCCGATGGAGCAACAGCGTTCCATTTAACTTTGGTACCTACTGGTATAATTACTTCGTTGGTTAATGGCATACCAAGGCGTGAAACCTGTACCCATGGCCCTGAAGCAGTAGACTTATCACCATTAGTACTAAGTGTTGTAATAGAAGGACGACTTGCATTTGCATACACACCAATAATAAAATCTGCATCTAAAATACTTGTAGCAGTAGCGGTTGTTCTACCAGTTTTTTGTAAAGTTGAAATGGGTACTTCAATAGAAATGGTATGGCAATTCATTTTTGCTACACCATCTCTTGCGCCTGTAGTTCTAAAACCACCAGCATCAAATGCGCCACCAAGGTCCACAAAAAATGGATCGTCTATCGGCCCACAAAATACTTTCTCACCCGAGGTAGAAGTAGCAATAGCGGCTGTCATTAATGCATTGTAATCAGTAGCACCAAGGCCTACAGCAGACTCTATACTGCGAGGACCAATATTATTTGGCGGTACAATACCTGCTGCTACAATGGTTGTAAAGGTAGATCCACCATTTATACTTCTCTCACATTTATAGGTAGTTTTTATATTTTGCTTGCCCAAACGAATGTTGAAAAAAGTAGTACCATCTTCATTTACGTTTGTAAAAGTGAAACGGTAAATGATATCATCACCAGTTGTTGCTGTGTTATTGTCCACATGAATTTCGTAGCGAATGTTTTCACCAAAATTGTAATAATTTGGTCCACCTGCTGGATGTTCAAAAGGAATATAGTTTGCTATTAAAATAATTTTGCTACTGTCTGCAGGACTACGAAATGCATACACATCTGTATTATCTGCCAGCGGATCGTTACTGATCAATGGCGCTTCACGATGGCTCGATGCCGAAGCGTTGATTGCAAATACTGTAGCACAAAGCAACATTGCCGTAAGTTTTTTAAAATATTGTTTCATATAATTTATTATTAAAATGATAAGTTGTTGGGTTAATTAAAATCTTGGTTTAACAGTGTAATCAAATCCTCTCCATGGTGTTTGTACATAAGGGAAACCTGCTTTAAAGGTAGTATCGTTTTTAGTAGGGCCAGATGTAAAGCTTAACACATTCACTAGGTTTTTTGTAACGGGTGATAATGTAGGAACGTAATCATCGTAAAATAAACCAATGGCAGCCAAAGCCACACCACCAACAGCTTGTAGCTCTATGGTCGTAACATCATCTTCCAATCTTCTACCATTTGGAAAACCATCCATGTTAGGAATAGATTGTAATGCTGTACTCGTGTTGTATGCAGGATCTGTAAGACCAAGCACCGCAGCATTTACAATACCAAGGCTGCTAAATTTAGGATCGTTGCGTGGGGTAGGAGGTACCGCCATGTTTAAACGAAGCATATCACCAAGCGTAGGTAAAAAATTATTGATAAAAGGCTTACCCGCTGCTAATGGATTACCCACAGGCTTGCCTGTAGCCAATTGATAAGGCGCAAGGTTAGGAACACCGGTATAAAATATTGGCAAAATATCTACCGCTCTTGGGCTTGTAGCATTAGGCAATAATACGCCACCAAAAGCATTTTCAGCCAATGCGGTACCAGCCACTGCTGTACTTCCTTTTAAAGAAAACAAGCCAGCTTTACCATTTCTAAAATCAAAACTGCCTTGTGATTTACTTTGTATTCTTAATGCATTTAATGCAGGTACGGCTCCACCAAATTGTGAATCGTCCATATACAATGCCAACTCAGGATTTATAAAATATTGTGCAAACTGTACATCTTGCGCAGGGTTAGATGCATTCCATTTGTCTTTCATGCCTACTGGAATAATAGCCTCATTTACCAAAGGCATACCAAGTCGTGAAACCTGTACCCATGGCCCTGTGAAAGCTTCTGTGCCTGCACCTGCTGTACTCAATGTTTTTATTTGCTGTCTGCTAGCACTTGCCCATACACCAATAACGAAATCGCCATCTAATATATTTGCTGCCTGGCTAGCAGTTTTACCATCTTTCTGTAAAAGATTAATTGGAATTTTTAGAGCAATGCTGTGAATATTGTATCTGTTTAACCCATCAATTGGTGGGTTGGTTGTATTGCCTTCCGGGCGAAAGTTACCAAGATCGAATGCACCACCTAAATCAACAAAAAACGGATCATCTACCGGACCACAAAAA
>JANOZW010000361.1:0-9551 GCA_031429575.1 Ferruginibacter sp. | reverse complement strand
CACCCGTATTTTGGTATGCTTCATTCAAAAGCAACCGTAAAAACTTTGTTAATCCACACAAATCATCATATAAAAATTATTAATGATATAATTAAAGACGCCAAGTAGAAAAAAAATTCTAGAAAATAGTTTCGCTAATTTATTTTCTTTAGTGTTATTTTGCGCATATTCAAATTTTGGCTTTCTAGTATGTATAAATTTTTCAAGCGCATTATAGATATTATCATAGCAGGCATTGCACTGGTATTACTTTCTCCCATACTCATACCTGTAATGATTATTCTTGTATTTACTGGTGAGCATGTTATCTTTTATTTTCAAAAAAGAGTCGGGTATAAAAAACAACTATTTGATATTTGGAAATTTGCCACCATGCTAAAAAATAGTCCAAATATTGGTACAGGAGAAATTACCCTACGCAACGACCCTCGAGTAATGCCATTCGGTTCGTTCCTTCGCAAAACAAAAATTAACGAACTTCCTCAAATTATAAATGTTTTTAAAGGCGAAATGAGCATTGTGGGGCCTAGGCCATTAATGGAAGTAAGTTTTAATAAATACAGTGATGATGTAAAGGATAAAATTTGTAACTCAAAACCAGGTATGACAGGAATAGGTTCCATCATTTTCAGAGATGAAGAAAGCTTGGTATCTGCACAAACGGGCTATCATGCAAAATATTACGAAGACCATATTTTTCCTTATAAAGGAGCATTAGAAATGTGGTATCAACAAAATGCATCGATATTTACAGATTTTAAAATAATTTTTCTTACCGCATGGTCTATTGTTTTTCCAAAAAACACATTGGCAAATGCATTTTTTAAAGATTTGCCAATAAGGCAGTTTTAAACTTTTATTTCATGTGTTTATTTCTATTAATTTTAGCTCCCGCAAAAAAGCGGGATTATTCGCCATAAACATTTCGGTAGCTTACAAGTTTTGTAATGGCTCATTTCATAGAGTACAAAGGTCCATCAGGGTGCAATGGATTGTACATTAATTTATTTTGAGTAGGTACAATTACTAAATCCATCAATTCCATTGGTACGGCTCCAATCAAGGGCTCTTCATTATCAGGTAATACAAATGCATCAGTAATACAATCTCTATCTTGAAATTTAAGCCGGATGGGGCCTGCTACATCTGGTGTTCTCCTAGTGCCATCTGCAAGCGAAATGTTTAACTGTTGCCTTACTCTTAAACCTAATTCGTTTTTTATTTTCTCATTTATAGCCAACCGAATAGCTCCAGAATTTGCCATAGCAGAGATTTCAACCTTTCTTATTTTATCAGCAGCTATGTACCCATCTTCACACAAAGTTTCATCAGCATAATTAAACAGTTCAATATCTGCATAGGTTAAAACCATTATTAATAATTTATCATTCAAATTTACTATTTAGAAATGAAATGGTAATTTCTTAAATTCGCAACTCTAAATCAAGTTTTTACGTATCTCACTTTTAATGAAAAAAGCAATTGTAATTGGTAGCGGTTTTGCAGGTTTATCGTCCGCTAGTTTTATGGCTAAAGCAGGTTGGGATGTTACATTACTCGAAAAGCATTTGCAACCTGGTGGACGTGCACAAAAAATGGAAGCCGCAGGCTTTACTTTTGATATGGGCCCAAGTTGGTATTGGATGCCCGATGTATTTGAACGTTATTTTAATTCCTTTGGCAAAAAAGTATCCGATTATTATTCGCTCAAAAGATTAGATCCATCTTACTCGGTATATTATCCCGAAAATAAAATAGATATCCCCGCAGATTATGCAGCATTGAAAAATTTATTTGAAAGCATAGAAAAAGGTAGTGGAGAAAAACTAGATAAATTTTTAGAAGAAGCACTTTACAAATATGAAGTTGGCGTAAAAAAATTAGTTTTTAAACCAAGCCTTTCTGTAATGGAATTTGCAGATATAGAACTAGCAAAAGGGGTTTTAAAACTAGATGTGTTTACCAACATGAAAAAGCATATTGGTAAATATTTTAAGCATCCGCAATTGGTGCAGTTGATGGAATTTCCTGTATTGTTTTTAGGGGCACTACCACAAAATATTCCTGCGTTGTATAGTTTGATGAACTATGCAGATATAAAATTGGGTACTTGGTATCCTGAAGGTGGTTTAAATACTGTAGCAAGATCTATGCACAAACTGGCAAAAGAGCTTGGTGTAAAACCTCTCTTTGGACAAAATGTCCAACGCATAAATATCGAAAACGGAAAAGCTGTTTCTGTAACAACATCATCATCTAAAGGTGAAGAAACATTTTTTGCAGATGCCATTATTTCTGCGGCAGATTATCATTTTACTGAAACCGAATTATTAGAAGTAAAATACAGAACCTACAGCGAAGCATATTGGGGTAAAAGGGTAATGGCACCGTCTTGTTTGTTGTATTATGTGGGTATTAATAAAAAACTCAAAAATGTAGAACACCATTCTTTATTCTTTGATGTTGACTTTGATAAACATGGCAAAGAAATTTACGATACACCCATGTGGCCTACGGAGCCGCTTTTTTATGTGTGTGCATCTTCTGTAACAGACGAAAAAGTAGCCCCTACAGGCTGTGAAAATCTTTTTTTTCTCATACCCGTAGCCGCAGGGCTTGATGGCGATGATGAGAAGCTTAGAGATGAATATTTTAATAAAATTGTACAAAGGTTTGAGCAACAAACAGGTAATAAAATTGCAGATGCCATCATCTATAAAAGATCTTATTCCGTATCTGATTTTAAAAATGATTACAATGCATTTAAAGGCAATGCTTATGGGCTAGCCAACACATTAATGCAAACAGCGATATTAAAACCATCGCTCAAGAGTAAAAAAGTAAGTAACTTGTATTATGCTGGGCAATTAACGGTGCCGGGGCCGGGTGTCCCACCATCGTTGATTAGCGGGGAAGTGGCAGCGGCGCAGGCGGTGAAAGAGTTAGGAGGTTGAAGGTTGTTGAAAATTGTTTTGAGGGTTTAGGGTTGAAGGAGTTAGCTCAGTATTGATGGTGTTTCCGAAGTTATTAGGATTTAAAGTTTTGCATCGCAAAACCAAACCCCGACTTCTTTCTAATAAGACGACTTACCGACTTCTCGGCAAAAAAACCTTTTTAGAAACAAAAAATAAAAGTTTAAATTAAAATATTGTCAAACTGTGCTTGTCGAAGTTGGTGCTATCTAAAACAAAGCTGTCAACAAAATAAACCCGCCTTCGACAAGCTCAGGCTGACACTCAAAAAGAGCAAAGCTTTTTTAAATGATAGAATTATTTCACACAGTAAGCCACGAGTGTAGCAAAATAACCGCAGAGAGATACTCAACATCTTTTAGTAGTGCCATACGAATGCTACATGCAGACCTGCGTATGCCAGTGTACGACATCTACGGTTTTGTGCGTTTTGCAGATGAAATTGTAGATACTTTTCATGGTTTTGACAAAGCCAATTTACTAGCAGATTTTAAAAAAGAAACATACGAAGCAATTGCAAGAGGCATTAGTTTAAACCCCATTTTACATAGTTTTCAAATAACGGTAAATAAATACAATATTGACCATGCCTTAATAGAAGCATTCTTTAATAGCATGGAAATGGATTTAAGCGAAAAACAGTATGATGCCTCTGCATACAATACTTACATATATGGAAGTGCAGAAGTGGTAGGATTGATGTGCTTGTATGTTTTTTGCAATGGAGATAAAGTAGAATATGAAAAACTTCGCCCATCTGCACAGAGCCTTGGTGCGGCTTTTCAAAAAGTAAATTTTTTACGAGATTTAAAGGCCGATCATGAGCAACTAAACAGAACTTATTTTCCTGGCGTAAATTTTAAAAACTTTACCGAAACAGATAAAAGAATTATAGAAGAAGATATTGCCAAAGATTTAAAACATGCTTATGAAGGTATTGTAATGCTGCCAAATAAAGCTAGGTTTGGTGTGTATGTTGCCTACAAATATTACCTCACACTTTTTAAGAAAATAAAAACGGCACAGCCTCAGGTGTTGTTGGAAAACAGGGTACGCATCAGCAATACATTTAAAGCCGTAATTTTGCTAAAAGCAGGATTGCGTAGTTCGTTCAACTCTTTATAAGTGTATGAGTCAAAAAAAAGCAGTTATTATTGGCAGTGGTGTAGCAGGGTTAGGTTCGGCTATTAGGCTTGCTGTGCAAGGCTTTGATGTGGCTGTTTATGAAAAAAATAGTTACCCAGGTGGTAAATTATCTGCATTTAAAATAGATGGTTTTCATTTTGATGCCGGCCCATCTCTTTTTACACAACCACAAAATATAGAAGAACTTTTTGCATTGGCAAATGAGCCCATTGAAAATTATTTTTCTTACAGTAAACTCGATATTGCTTGCAAATATTTTTATGAAAATGGCAAAACAGTAAATGCATACAGCAATGCAGATTTATTTGCAAAAGAGTTATCCCAAAAAGTAAATGAGCCAGAAGCTAACATTAAAAAATATTTAAACCGCTCTGAGAAATTATACAACAGCATTGCTAGTATTTTCTTAAATCATTCTTTGCATAAAAGAAGAACTTGGTTTCATCCTCGTACTGTTAAAGGATTATTTGCTATTAAGTTTCAATATCTGTTACAATCTTTAGGGTCATATAACAACCGATTTGCTGCTAAAGAAACCCAGCAAATTTTTAATCGGTTTGCTACATACAATGGCAGCAATCCTTACAAAGCGCCTGCCATGCTTAGTTTGATTCCACATTTGGAACAAACAGAAGGAGCGTATTATCCAAAAGGGGGCATGATAAATATTACCAATGCCTTATACAACCTCGCTATACAAAAAGGCGTAAAATTTCTTTTTAATGCAGCTGTAGAAAAAATAATTTGCCCAGACAATAAAGCTGCGGGCATAGTTGTAAATAATGAAAATGTTTTTGCAGATGTTGTAGTAAGTAACAGCGATGTTTACTTTACGCACAAATATTTATTGGGTAATGATAAAAAAGCAAACAAGGTTTTAAAACAAGAGCGTAGTAGCAGTGCACTTGCTTTTTATTGGGGTATCAATAAGCATTTTACAGCTTTAGAATTACATAATATTTTGTTTACAAATGATTATCCAAAAGAGTTTGCGCATATTTTCAAACTAAAAAAATTGTACGAAGACCCTACCATCTACATAAATATTACCAGCAAGCAAGAAGCTGCACAAGCACCCACCGATTGTGAAAATTGGTTTGTAATGATAAACGTGCCTGCCAATACAAACTATGATGCCATAGCATTAAAAGAAATCGTAAAAAAATATATTGTACAAAAAATAAATCGAGTACTCAATACCAATATTGAACAATATATCGTAGCAGAAGAAATATTACACCCGCAAACAATAGAAACCAATACCGGCTCATATCTTGGCTCATTGTATGGTACGAGTAGCAATAGTAAAAAATCAGCGTTTCTGCGTCACCCAAATTTTACGAGCCATATCAAAAACTTGTATTGTTGTGGTGGTAGTGTACACCCAGGTGGTGGTATTCCGCTATGCTTAAAAAGTGCTAAAATAGTGAGCGATCTTATAAAGCATGACCAAAAAAATCAACGCAACGTACATGCTTAAAACAAAAACGCAAATTGCAACTGCAATAGCCATCCTTTTTCATTCCATTGGTTTGGTAGGTATGTTTTTTAATAAAGATTTTTTTGTAGCTACCACTCCAATCAATTTGCTCTTAATGGCAGGGTTGCTATTTTATACACAAGAAAAAATTAATGTGGCATTTTTATTATTTGTGGCCATGTGTTTTGTTGTAGGCATAGCAGTAGAAATTGTTGGTACAAGCACGGGGTATCTTTTTGGAGAATATGAATACGGTAAAACATTAGGTATTACTGTAAAAAATGTACCGCTTGTAATTGGTGTAAATTGGTTTATTATTATGTATTGTTGTGGCATAACTGTACATACGATTTTGGAAAAACTATCTACCAAGCTAGAAACCATGACGGGGGCACCTTCGCCAGCTTTAAAAATTTTATCTATTATATCTGATGGCGCCATGCTAGCCGTTGTATTTGATTGGGTAATGGAGCCTGCTGCCATAAAGCTTGGTTATTGGAAATGGCTTGGCGATGGCGATATACCAGCATACAATTATATGTGTTGGTTTATTATAAGCAGTTTGTTAATACTTGCATTGGGGTTATTAAAATTTCCAAAACGAAATATTTTCGCAGTAAATTTGCTTATGATAATGATGATGTTTTTTATGCTAATAAGAACTTTTTTATGACATTATTTTATTCTATATTAATCACACTCGCTACCTTTTTTTTAATGGAAGGTATTACTTGGGCTACGCATAAATTTGTAATGCATGGGTTTTTGTGGTACTTACACGAAGACCATCACAAACCACATGGTTCTTTTTTTGAAAAAAACGATGCTTTCTTTTTAATATTTGCCATACCTAGTTGGTTGTGCATTATGCTTGGTTTGCAAAACGAAAATTACATTGCGGCGGCTATTGGTTTTGGTATTGCTATGTATGGCTTTGCTTATTTTTTAGTACACGATGTAATTATTCACCAGCGGTTTAAATGGTTTACCCGTAGCAGCAATGTATATGTACGTACCATACGCTGGGCGCACAAAATGCACCACAAGCATATGGGTAAAGAACATGGAGAAAGTTTTGGGATGTTGTACGTTGCTAAAAAATATTGGGAGAAGGTGAAAGCGGATAAGGCGAGGAATGTTTTTTAGAATTTGTTTACGAGCCTTTGTTTTTTATGGTCCCGCAGAATTGCGGGATTGTGTCACTCACTTGTGCGGCATACCATTGCTGAACAATTAAATCGAAATGTATTATTTGAACCCACACTACACATATTTCCTCATCTTAGCTTGTTCCCTCGCAGGGCCGCTTGCGCTTAGTTTCGATAAAAAAGTAGCGTTTTACAAAAAATGGAAATCCGTTTTTCCCGCAATGGTTGTACCTGCGCTGTTTTATATTGTTTGGGATGGTTATTTTGCTGGCGAAAAAATTTGGTTTTTTAATGCAGATTATATTGCTACCAAAACCAATATTTACAATCTCCCGCTAGAAGAAGTACTTTTCTTTTTTGTAGTGCCTTATTGTTGTTTGTTTGTGTATGAATGTATTCGATGCTATTTTCCAAGTTTACAAAGCAATAAAAAAGCAGATGGGTTTTTATGGATGCTTGCTTTTATACTTTTACTAATTGGTTTTTTTACACTCAAACTTCGTTACACATCTTACACAAGTATATTTTTAGCTGTATTTATTTTTATAATAATGGGGTTTAGAAAACATTTTTCATCGTTTAATAGTACAGCATTTCTTGTTGCTTATGCTATTATTCTTATTCCTTATTTTGCTGTAAATGGTTTTCTTACAGCTATACCAGTAGTAACGTACAACGATATGGAAAATGTAGCTATTAGAATTTATACCATTCCCATAGAAGATATGTTTTATGGCATGCTGCTCGTAATGATGAATGTAGTGGGTTATGAAAAATTAATGAAACGCTCTTAAAATAACTTTATGGAATTTGGAAGAGTAACAGAAAGCGAATTGGAGGGCATTGATTTTTTTTTGCCTACAGGACCTATGTTTAACAAAAATGTTTTGAGTGGCAAAATTACTAACCAACCCTAAGTTTATATGGGCTGTGCCAAATGGGGTAGACCTGAATGGGTTGGGAAAATTTATCCGCCAAAAACAAAAGAGAAAGATTTTTTGGAGCAATATGTACAGCATTACAATAGCATAGAATTAAATGCAACGCATTACAAAGTATATGATGCGCCTATGATTGAAAAGTGGGCAGCCAAAGCGGCTAACAAAGATTTTTTGTTTTGCCCAAAAATGTACAATGGCGTTACACATTACGGCGGCTTGCAAGGTAAAGAAGCATTGAGCGATAATTTTTAGAGGGTATTGCTGCTTTTAAAAATCATCTTGATCCTATTTTTATACAAGTAAGCGAAATGTTTTCCCCCAAAAGAAAAGAAGAATTATTTACATATTTAAAATCATTGCCAACAGACCTTAGCTTTTTTGTAGAGGTTCGCCACCATGAGTGGTTTGGCAATGCTGCAATAAGCGAAAATTATTTTAAAATTTTACAAGAATTAAATATGGGCGCTGTTATTACAGACACCGCAGGGCGTAGAGATTGTGCACATATGCACCTTACAACCAACAAAGCTTTTATTAGATACGTAGGTAATAGTTTGCACAAAAGCGATTATACAAGAATGGATGAATGGTGCAAACGCATAAAATATTGGATAGACAATGGCTTACAAGAACTATACTTTTTCATGCATATGCACGATGAAGCTACATCGCCTGAGCTTACTGTTTATCTTGCAGATAAATTAAATAATTTGTTTGGATTACAATTGCAAAAACCGACTTTTGTTGTGCAACAAAAGGGGTTGTTTGATAGATAAACTAAAATTAATTTTACATATAGAATAACTCAATGATTTATTCTTTCAATAGTTTTGTTCCTGTAATTCACCCAAGCAGCTTTGTCCATCCGTAAGCTACAGATAAAGAAAATATAAAAATTGGCATCCCTTTTTAAACCATCTTTTGTACCACCATCTTATATGATCTACCAATAGGTATTTCTTGTTTTGCAATCATTATTTTTTGAAAGCCTACATGCTGTTTTAATTGAACAGTAGGCACTATAAAAGATTTGTGTACTCTTACAAAAATTTTGGATGCCAATTTTTTCTCTAGCTCTTGCATGGTAAGTATAGTAAGGTAACTTTTGCTTGCTGTTACAATTTTTATATAATTACCCAATGATTGAAAATATAGTACTTCTTTAAATGGTATTACTTTATTCGCACCATCTATTTTTAACGCTATTGATTTTACTTCAATAGCGTTATCTGTAATATCGTTTGTAGCAGGTAATATTTTATGCATGCATTTTAAAAACCTATTAAATGGTATTGGTTTTACTAAATAATCTACCACACCTAAATCATAAGCATCTAACGCATACTCACTGTAGGCAGTGGTTAATATTATTTTTGGAGGATTTTTTAAAGTAACAATAAATTCAAGCCCACTTATTTCGGGCATATTTATATCCAAAAAAACAACATCTATTTCTTGTTTTTTTATTATTTCGCCTGCTTCAATAGCATCGTATGCTTGCGCTACCATGTGCAAATATTTTAACCTGGCTATGTAGTTTTTTAATACTTCATGCGCAGCCTCTTCATCATCTACAATTAAACATTTGTACATTTTCATTTTTGTTGCAAGTCTATTTGAAGTGTTATAAAATATGTATTGCTTTCTTCTTTTATCTGCAAATTATGCTTTTGTGGGTACAAAATATTCAATCTTGTTTTTACATTTTCTAAGCCTGTACCTGTGCTTTGTATGACAACTTTATTGGTAGGGATAGAATTTTTACAGGTAAAAAAAATGGTATTGTCAGTCATAGAAAAAGAAATATCTATTGTAGCCGTTTCTATTGTAGCAGTACCATGCTTAATGGCATTTTCTACAAAGG
>JANOZW010000360.1:0-13127 GCA_031429575.1 Ferruginibacter sp. | reverse complement strand
TTAAGTGAAGTGTGTTTTGCTATATTATCAAAATCTTTGTCGTTATGAATTAAAGGATATTTAAGGTCTATACATACAGCTGCAATTAAACAATCATACGCCTTTCTTATTGTTACTCCCTTTTTTCTTAAATGTCTATACAAATCAGCAGCTTTTTCTGCATAAAGAAATTGGTCTATCTCAATCCTATCCAATCCAAGTAACACCTCTTTTACCAAGTTATATTGCTTATTATTATCTATCTCTTGTAAAATTTCTTGACAGATAATTGGTAAAATAGCAAAAGGACTCTTTTTGGTAGAAGTGAATAAGTTTGATTTTACAATTTCAATTTGTGGTGTAGTTTTTTTATTAAAAAAATCAATCCATACGGAAGTATCTACTACACTAATTTTCATTTTTCCGCATTTTATTTAAGTTTCCGCTCCACTTTACTTTACCCTGTAGTGAAAGCAACTTTAAACGCATTTGATATTTTACATATTCGTCTAGCGCTGCATGAATTATTTCTTTTTTAGTTTTTAGGTCTGAAAATTTCAATGCCTTTTGCATCAAATCATCATCTATATCAATATTTGTTCTCATATTATCAAATTTTCTATACACAAATATATCCATTTCTATACACATTACAAATTCTTAATAATCTCATCTGCAAACTCACTTGTCTTCAACAACGTTGCATCTTTCATCAAATTATAAAAATCTATCGTTACTGTTTTATTACGAATTGTTTTGCCCACTGCATTTGTAATAGAATCAGCAGCATCTCTCCAGCCCATATATTCAAGCATCATTACACCACTCAATATTACAGATGATGGATTCATTGTGTTTGTATTGGCAAACCTGGGAGCCGTACCATGTGTAGCTTCAAACACTGCATGCCCAGTAAGGTAATTAATATTGGCACCTGGCGCAATACCAATACCACCCACTTGCGCAGCCAATGCATCAGAAATATAATCGCCATTTAAATTTAGCGTAGCTATTACAGAATAATCTTGTGGTGCCAATAATGCTTGTTGTAAAAAGTTATCAGCAATGGCATCTTTAATAATCACTTTGCCACCAACAGCACTTATTTTCATTTCTTCATTTGCTACAGCTTCACCACTTTCCTTTTTTGTTTTTTCCCATTGTTGCCATGTATAAACTTGTCCACCAAATTCTCTCTCTGCTAATTCATAACCCCAATTTTTAAAAGCACCTTCGGTATATTTCATAATATTGCCCTTATGCACTAAAGTGACACTTGGCTTTTTATGTTCTATAGCAAATTGTATGGCAGAGCGTATCAATCTTTCACTACCATCTTTACTCACAGGTTTTATTCCAAGCGAAGTTGTTTCAGGAAAACGAAATGCTTTTACACCCATTTCGTCTACCAAAAAGTTTAATAATTTTTTTGCTTCAGGTGTTCCAGTCATAAATTCAATACCTGCATAAATATCTTCAGTATTTTCTCTAAAAATAGTCATGCTTACTTTTTCTGGCTGCCACATTGGGCTTGGTGTACCTTCAAAATATTTTACAGGGCGCAAACAAACATATAAATCCAACTCTTGCCTAAGCGCTACATTAAGACTTCGAATACCACCACCTACAGGCGTAGTAAGCGGCCCTTTTATTGAGAGTAAATATTCTTTAAATGCATTCATCGTTTCTTCTGGCATCCAATTACCAGTAGCATTAAATGCTTCTTCGCCAGCCAATACTTTTAGCCACTCTATTTTCTTTTCCCCGCCATACGCTTTTGCAATGGCCGCATCAAATACTCGTACACTTGCTTTCCAAATATCTGGACCTATGCCATCGCCTTCTATAAATGGTATTGTTGGGTTGTTGGGAACGGTGAGCGTGCCGTTTTGCATGGTTATTTTTTGAGACATAAGTACTGAGATATTAGTATTGAGATTGGGTTGTAATGATTTAAAATTTATTGCACTTTTAGTTGCCTGAATTATATTAATAATTTCAAGTCTAATTTTGTGTTGCAAAAATAGAGCAATCCATTTAAAATTTAGTGTATAAAAAAAGCTTTCTGTTCAGAGGCAGAAAGCTTTTTTGTAAGAACTATTTTTTCTAATTGTTTCTTCTAATTCTAAAATTACAAGTAATATTATAAATTGTGTTAGCTGGCGGGCGACCGTTGAGTGCACCAGTAAAATTACCTGCTGTAAATTGTCCCACTGCTCCGTATTCAGTAATATTTACATTTATAGGCGTGTTTATGGAAATTGTATCAATAATTTGGCTTGGATTAAATTTGAATAAATTCAAACTACTTCCTACAGCTATTGCTGTGTTACTAAAACTAAACTTTAAATTTGAAAATGGGGAAGTGAGCCTATTCGCTTCAATTTGAATAATTGATTGGAGATTATTTGAGTAATACAAAGTGTCTGCCGGAGGTGTAAAGCTATACGGTGCACCATTTATTGTATAATTTATAAATTGCTGAGTAGTAACTCCGCAAGCATTGATTATCGGTATATTATTTACTCCAGCTGCTGATACAATATATGAAATAGGAGTACTTTGTTGTAAAGCTCCTGCATCTTCTCCAACTAGTGTAATTGTAGTTGGAAAGCTACAAACTAATCTATTAATACTATATGTTCCAGTATTGCTTAGTTGAATTCTACTATTTGCATTACCATATTGTACAATTAAGTAACCATTTGTAACGGGCGCCCCAGCACAATTTTTTACACTACCTACTAAAGTTGCAATATTTGCAGCCGTACTTATACTAACATTTCCATAAGCCACATTTACATTAGTGGTTGTAAATGTTTGCGAAAATGCAGCAGTACTACAATTAACACTTCCAAATACGTCCAATTTTAATAGTGCATTATTTGGTACTGCACCGCTTACATATCCCGAAGAATCCGTATAACCATAAGTTGCATTTAAAGGATTACTCACCAAAGATATTTTTACATATGCATTTTGCACAGGCTGCCCAGCAGTATTTACCACTGTGCAATTAAACTGTACATAATTATTAGGCACATCGCAATTCCAAAAACTAAAATGGCTCACATCTCCCACATAAGTATTACCATTTTTTGTAGCGCTACCTTCTTGCTTCCACAAACCATTTGTTTCGTTAAAATACCATAATGGAATTATAGCCGGTGCAGAGGCAGATAATGCAGTGGATATTGGCATTGTAAGTACTGCTTTTTTGCCTGTGGCTATTTGTAATAATTCTCCCCCAGCACCTGTAAGTTCTACTGCTGCCATACCATACGTTGTCAATAATTTTAATTCGCCGTCAGTATTTAACCCTCGCAAATCGCCAGGCATAATGCTATTTAAATCTGTAGCCATAGGGTTTATATAAAATGCTGCAACTGTTACTGTACCTGTGTATGCAGCGTTTGTACTTGCATTCACAATTGCACTTGCAGGAAAATTTATACTCAATCCACTTACCAATGTTACTACACCACCAGCAGTTGCATTCACTGTGCCTGCACTTGCTTTTGGCATTAATTTTATTCTTAAAAATGCAGATTTATTTGCGGTAGCTATGTATGTTTTTATGCCCTTAAAAAAACCTGTTTTACTTACTGTTACCACAGCCGCATTTTGTACCATTTGCACATTGCGTGCTTCAAAAAAACCATACTTATCTGTCAATACAGTTGTAGTGCCTAATAACACAGATGCATCTTTTACGGCTACATTATTACCATCGGTTACAAAGCCACTTACAGATGAGTTTATTTTTGTTGTAAGATCTGGTGGCGTTACAGTTATTACTGGATCAATGGGCGCAGCAACATCAGATGTTTTTTTACATGCAAAGAAGAATAGAGATATAATAACGAGCAAAAAAGCAAATTTTGTTGCCGTTTTAAGGGAGATAAATGTTTTCATAATGTTAGTTTGGTTAAAGACGACATTCAAATGAAGAATGCTGCTTGTAAAAATAGGTAATTTATATGTTTAAGCATTCTTCACACCAAGATTACCAAATATTTACATTGTATGAATAATGATAAACACAATATTTATGCAAAGCATTTGTTTATATATAAAGCAACGTTTTTAACGCATAACGTGTCATATTCATACAAAATCAATAATGTTGACTCATAAAAAACAATCTATGTATTTAACTAAATCAAAACTACTTACCAATTTCCTATTGTTAGTTTTTGGCTCAGTGCTATTTTATGGTTGCCAAAAAGATTTCAATCCAGAAAATGATGGGATAACCCCTCCTATTTTAAGTTCCACCAGTGTAGAAGGACGAATAACGGATGAAACAGGATTACCAGTCATAGATGCTTTTGTAAAAGCCGGACTTAATACAACAAAGACTGACAAAAACGGAATGTTTAAATTTAGCAATGCTACTTTTTCTACGCAAGAAAATTTTGTAACCGTTACAAAAACTGGATTTTTTGAAGGGAGTAGGACCTTTTTTGCAAGAGAAAACAGCAATAACTTTGTAAGAATACAATTACTCAAAAAATCTATTTCACGTATTGCTGCATCTTCGGGAGGTGTAGTAGATGTGCGTGGAAATGGCGGTAGTATTGATTTTGAGCCTAATAGTTTTATAACTGTATCTGGCGCAAACTATACAGGTACGGTATTGGTTGCTAGCCGCTATTTAAACCCAACCAATCCTGATATTAACGATCAAATGCCCGGTGACTTACGTGGCACAAGTACAGCAGGTGCAAATGTGGGGCTTAAAAGTTTTGGTATGTTGGCTGTAGAGCTAACAGATGAAGCTGGACAAAAGTTACAAATAAAAACAGGTAACAAAGCTACCCTTACTGTAAATATTCCTGATGCTATTTCATCTACTGCTCCAGCTACTATCCCTCTTTGGTTTTTTGACAACGCTACAGGTTTGTGGAAACAAGAAGGGAGTGCCATAAAAAATGGAGATAGCTACATAGGCGATGTAACCCATTTTACCTTTTGGAACTGCGATGCTCCTTATGAATATGTAAAAATAAAAGCAAAAGTGGTAAATGCTGCGGGACTACCTGTGGCTATGGCTAAAGTAAAAATTTCCAGTGCTGTAAATGGCTCTGCATACGATTACACAGATAATAATGGTTTTGTAGATGGGTATGTTCCAAAAAACCAAACACTTACTTTGGAGGTTTTAAATAGGTGTAATGTGCCTGCTTATACAGGTAATATAGGTCCATTTTCTTCCCAAACAGATATTGGCAATATCACTTTAAATCAGAATACTATTACGATTTATGGCACAGCAATTAGTTGTACAAGTACGCCAGTAACAGACGGGTATGTACAAATAACTTTAACCAGCGGTATTACTGAATTTGCAGGAATAACCAATGGCAGCTTTAGTAGCACATTTATTAATTGTGGAGGAAACAATACCGCACAATTATTAGCGGTAGATAATGCTTCTCAAAAACAAGGTAACAATGTTACCGTAAATATAACTGGCAATAATATTAATGCAGGAGCATTAACAGCTTGTGGTGTTTCATCTGCAACTTTTTTTACTTTAAGCATTAATGGAACTACCATGTCTGCCAATACATCAGATTATAGTAGGCATGCTTGGAGAGATACAACTTACATAGATTCTGGTAAATGTGATTACTATTATGCAGCTTATGATACTAGTCTTAACAAATTTATTTATGCAGCTCTTAATCTTCCGGTTAATCAAATATTTAATGTACCGTCTAGTTTTAGTATAGGTAACATGGGTTATGGAGGTATAAATGGTAATTCAGAAGATGTATATATGACCCCTTTAAATAACACACAAGTATTATCTTTTACAGAATATGGTTTCTTAGGTCAATTTGTATCTGGTAATTTTACAGGACAGGTTAGGAGAGAAAGGTATGTAAATGGAAGTGGTGGTCCAAATGGAAGCAATACCATTACCGATACAGTAAATGCTGTTATGAGTTTTAGGGTAAGGCATGTTTCGCCACCATTTTAAATTGTAACCATTACACAAAAAGTAAAGCCAGAAAATATTTTCTGGCTTTACTTTTTTCTAAAAATCAATCCTACAATTCAACCACTCTCCATCAAATACAACTCCTTCATATTTCTTATAAAAATTTATGGCCGGCTCATTCCAATCTAATACCTGCCAAACAAGGCCACTATATTTTTTTGCTTTGCATTCTTCTATTAATGTATCCATTAAAAGCTTGCCTACACCTTTACCACGCATGGCATTTGTTACCAATAAATCTTCGAGGTACATGCGCTGGCCTTTCCATGTGCTATAGCGAATGTAGTAGAGAGCGAAACCGACAACCTCACCCACCTCACCCCTGCCCTCTCCACTTCGTGGAGAGGGAGAAACCTCACCCCGACCCTCTCCACTCCTTGGAGAGGGAGTTTTCGCCACAAACGCCTCCCACACAGCCTTTTCGCCAAAACCACTTTCTATAAAATGCTCCATAGTTACGGTTACTGCATGTGGTTCTTTTTCATACTCGGCAAGTTCTTGTACGAGTTTCATTATTGCTGGACAATCTTCTTTAATAGCTTTGCGTATTTTTATTTCCATTTTTGAAAGTAAAGATTTTGAAATGTAATTTTAATTTTTTACTGCAGAGTTGCTGAGTTAAAAGAGTTTTCGTAGAGAAAAACGAAGCTTGCATTATTGCTTAATAGAATTACAAATGGTGACGGGCTGCGGGATAGAAGCGGTACCAAAGCGTAGCGGAGGTAAAGCGTATAGCCCGAACAAATGCTGAAACTTATTTGAAGCCCACAGCCCCTAAAACTATTTTTTAATTATGATCTACCATCGTAAGCTTTACCCCATATCCTTTATATTCAAATCCTCCAACCTTTTTTTGATACTCAAAATGTAAAAAATTACGATACACCATACCAATATCTTTCGCATATATTTCTTGCGAAAAATCTTTGTAGGCAATATTGGTAGCGGGTGTTATGGGTAAATTGGTAGAATCGTTTTTTTGATTTACGGTAAGGGTATTTGTCAAATTATATGTACCAACTTTTTTTGCAGCGCCTACATTTGCGTACGTATAATCCCAATCACCCAAGTAAGATAAATCTACACCTGTAGAAGGATCTACAATTAAATCGATGGCAGAATTTCCTTTCCAACTATTATCATCGGCAATAGGTAGCGTTAGTTTAAAATATTTAAGATTATTTTCTGTAAACTCATATCGGCTACCGGTGTTTACCGCCATGGCTGTATTGTCTGGCACAAAAGTACCTGTAGGCAATGTACGTATGTAGCGCACCATGCGGAAAACTTTTCTACCAAGGTTATCCGTAATAGAATCCATTACTTGGTATTTTACTTCATAAAAACGATGGGTTTCCACCGTGCCAAAACTTGCATATACCAATGAATCGAGATTGTAAGTAATGTATTTGCCTGCTTTGAGTAGAGTATAATCGCTAATGGGTACAATTTGTATTTCCTCAGATTGTTTTTTACAAGATGCAAAAACAATTACACAAAATACAACCGCTAATAATTTTTTCATACATTAAAGATATAACTATTTTAAAAGATGGTTTTGAAGGGCAAATAGCTGCCCAAAACCCAGAAACCTTATTTTCCCCTTTGTATAACGCCGCCACCTATCAAATCATTGCCCTCGTAAAAAACGGCACTCTGTCCTGGCGCCACTCCTTTTACATTTTCGTAGAATTTTACTGTAATTCCATTGTCCGATGCATACATATTACTCAAAGCACCTTTATCCTTGTATCTAATTTTTGTAATGGCTTCCATTCCATCGGTTATGCCATCATATTTCATCCAATTAATACCTGTAACTCTCATCTCAGTTCGGTTTAGCGCTTCTTCATCGCCGAGCACTACGGTATTGGTTTCAGGTATAATTTCGGTTACAAAAGCCGGTTTACCAAGCGCAATATCTAAGCCTTTTCGTTGCCCAACAGTATAAAATGGGTAACCTTTGTGCGTTCCCAATATTTTTCCCGAAATATCTACAAAATTTCCGCCATTTAGCCTTTCTTCCAGTCCTTCTACCTTTCTTTTGAGAAAACCACGGTAATCATTATCTGGTACAAAGCATATTTCGTAGCTCTCGCTTTTTTTAGCTAGCTCGGGGTAACCAAAATCGTGCGCCATTTGGCGAATGGCTGTTTTATGATACGTGCCAAGCGGCAATAAGGTACGCTTAAGCAAATCTTGTTGTAAACCCCATAACGCATAGCTTTGGTCTTTGGTTTCATCAATTCCTTTACTTATAAAATATCTACCATTGCTATGTTGGTGCACTTGTGCATAATGCCCAGTGGCAATAAAATCACAACCAAGGGCATCGGCACGTTTAAGTAATGCACGCCACTTTATGTGCGTATTGCACATTACACAGGGGTTTGGCGTACGCCCTGCAATATATTCTTCTACAAAATTTTCTATTACAAAACCGCCAAATTCTTCTCTAATATCCAAAATAAAATGCGGAAATCCATGTTGCACCGCTGCTTGGCGTGCATCGTTAAAACTATCTAGATTACAACAACCCGTTTCTTTTTTGCCAGTATTACCACCGCCACTTGTGTCATAATCCCACGTTTTCATGGTAATGCCCACTACTTCGTAACCTTCTTTGTGAAGCATAAGCGCCGCCACGGTACTATCTATACCGCCACTCATTGCCATTAAAACTTTACCCTTGCTCATTGTGCAAAATTACTATTTAGAATTGAGTAATTGGTATTGAGATGTGGAACTTTTGGGAGCATAAGTCAT
This sequence comes from Ferruginibacter sp., assembly GCA_031429575.1. Lineage (GTDB taxonomy): Bacteria > Bacteroidota > Bacteroidia > Chitinophagales > Chitinophagaceae > Ferruginibacter. The sequence goes on along the minus strand of JANOZW010000360.1, from coordinate 4,372 downwards.
AGAACATTGATAAACATTTATTTTAATAAAAGCCATTACCTGTTTATGCTTACTTATCGTTATTAAACACTTTTCATTCCTAATGAAGGTAAAGGAATTAACCAATAGTTTTTTTCTAAACATTACCAAGTAATTTATTCCAAATATTAGTTATCTGTTCAATCCGTGCCATCCGTATTCTTTTACGTTAAATCTTGTACCTTTGCCCTCCTTAAAATCAGAAAAAAAAGCATGGCGTTAATTAAAAGTATTTCGGGCATCAGAGGCACTATTGGTGGCAAACCAGATGATAACCTTACACCATTAGATGTAGTAAAATTTGCAGCCGCATATGGCACTTGGCTTAAAACACAATCAGAAAGCACATCGGTAAATAAAAAAGTTGTTATTGGTAGAGATGGTCGTATTAGCGGAAAAATGGTGAGCAATATTGTAGCATCTACATTAAGCGCATTAGGAATCGATGTTATTGATACAGATTTTAGCACTACACCAACCGTAGAAATGGCAGTGGTTTCCTTGCAAGCAGATGGAGGAATAATTCTTACCGCAAGCCATAACCCAAAAGAATGGAACGCATTAAAATTGCTTAACAACAAAGGTGAATTTATTAGCGGCGTAGAAGGCGAAATGATTTTGAACATTGCGAAAGAAGAAAGTTTTGAATTTGTTTCGGTAGAACATTTAGGAAGCATCACAACAAACGATACAACATTGGATGATCATATTGCAAAAGTATTGGCACATAAATTTGTTGATGTAAAAGCTATTGCTGCAGCCAATTTAAATATTGTAGTAGATGTTGTAAATAGTACAGGAGCTATTGCCGTGCCAGCATTGTTGGATAAATTGGGCGTAAAAAATTATAACATTATTCATGGAGAAATAACTGGCGACTTTGCACACAACCCAGAACCATTGCCAGAAAACCTTACTGACCTGAGCAGGGAAGTTGTAAAGCTAAAAGCAGATATTGGAATAGCTGTAGATCCTGATGTGGACAGGCTTTGCTTTGTATGCGAAGATGGAAGCATGTTTGGAGAAGAATACACTTTGGTAGCCGTAGCAGATTACATGCTTGGTTTACAAAAAGGAAATAGTGTGAGCAATATGAGTAGCACACAAGCTTTGAGAGATGTAACCATAAAACATGGTGGCGAATATTTTGCAAGTGCCGTGGGCGAGGTGAACGTAGTAAACAAAATGAAAGCCAGAAGTGCTGTAATTGGTGGTGAAGGAAATGGTGGCATCATCGTTCCCGATTTACATTATGGTCGTGATGCATTAATTGGTATCGCATTATTTTTGACACATTTGGTAAAGAGTGGTAAGAGTGTACGCCAGCTTCGCAATACTTACCCAGATTATTTTATGAGTAAAAATAAAATAACATTGAATAATGGAGTTGATACAAAAAAGATATTTGCAGCCATAAAGGAAAAATACAAAAACCAACCCATTAATGATGAAGATGGATTGAAAATAGAATTTGAAAACGATTGGGTACAATTGCGCACAAGCAATACAGAACCTATTATTCGTATTTATGCAGAAAGTAATTTAGAAACCACTGCAGATAATATTGCAAAAAGATTGATGAAGGATATACAAGAGGCGATGGCATAATCGGTTGCGGGTTACGATAGTTTCGGGTTACGAGTTATTTAGTTGCGGGTTTTTTAGGCGCAAAGTTTATAACGAATACTCGCTTTTACAAAACTCGAAACCCTTAACCCGTAACTTTTAACTCGTAACAAAATTATGGAAAGAATCTACTTCGATAACGCCGCCACCACAGCACTTGACGCTCAAGTATTGGAAGCCATGATGCCTTATTTATCTGATAAATTTGGTAATCCTTCAAGCATTTATTCTTATGGTAGAGAAACGAGAATGGCTATAGAAACGGCTCGTAAATCTGTTGCAAAATTATTGAATGCAAACCCTGCAGAAATATTTTTTACAAGCGGCGGTACAGAAAGTAGCAACATGGCTATACAAGCAGCTGTGAGAGATTTAGGTTGTAAGCATATCATTACTTCGGTGATAGAACACCATGCAGTTTCTCACACCGTTGAGCATCTAAATAATATAGATGCAGTAACAGTAAGCTATGTAAAATTGTTGCCAGATGGACATGTGGATATTGAAGATTTAGAAAAATTATTAGCCGCAGCAGAAGAAAAAACTTTGGTAACACTCATGCATGCCAATAATGAAATTGGTAATATGCTAGACCTACATGCAGTAGGTAATCTTTGCAAATTATACAATGCCATTTTTCATAGCGATACGGTACAAACTGTAGGGCATTTTCCGTTAGACTTAAGAAATACCCCTGTGCATTTTATTACTGGTGCAGCACACAAATTTCATGGGCCAAAAGGTGTAGGCTTAATTTATATAAACGAAAATGTACGCATAAAACCCTTTGTACACGGGGGCGGGCAAGAGCGTAACATGCGTGCAGGCACCGAAAATATTTATGGCATAGTTGGTTTTGCAAAAGCCTTGGAGCTGGCTATGGCAAACCATGAAGATGATAGCGCATATATTGGTACACTTAAATATTACATGCATGAGCAATTAAAAAAACATATACCTGGGGTAGGTTTTAATGGAGATACACTGGGCAATAGTTTATACACGGTACTCAGTGCAAGTTTTCCAAAAACTGAAAAATCAGAAATGATTTTATTTAATTTAGACATAAACCATATTTGTGCAAGCGGTGGTAGTGCATGCACCAGCGGTGCCGACCAAGGCAGTCATGTTATTCGTGCTATTAATAATAATCCAAATCAACTAACGGTTCGTTTTAGTTTTTGCAAACACAATACAAAGGCAGAGGTGGATGCTGTGGTGGAGAAGTTAAAAGGGTTGGTGTAAAATGTCGCCTATGGTAAAAATATTTTAATTCGCCGAACAGAAACATGGTGACCGTAGGAATTCGCCTGTGGCGAATTCTCTTTAAAATTTGCCTGCGGCAAATTCTACAATTCACCAAGGTGAATTAAATCGTATTCGCCACAGGCGAATACCTACGATAGCAATAAGTATCAACATTTATTAAAATGTACAAAAAGCACAACCAATACCGCCTCCCAAATTTTGATTATTCTTCAAATGGCTATTACTTTATAACCATTTGTACCAAAGATAGAGAACATCATTTTGGAAAAATTGAAAATCAAAAAATGTATCTTTCTAAAATTGGCGAATTTGTACAAACTAATATTTTACAATTTTGCCCATGCGATGATATTGCAAACCCATATAAAGACAATCCATTTTCCATTAGTAAAGCGGATACAATTTTTGGTATTACGGAATGGGAAATTCTGCCAAATCACATTCATTTAATTGTGGAGATAATAAACAATACAATAAAAGAATCTATACCAGTAAATGGATTGGCGCCACTTACAAAAGGTTCTGTAAGTTTATTCATTAATCATTTCAAGGGTCATGTAACTAAATTTTGCAATAAAAATAATATTGCTGATTTTAAATGGCAAAGTAAATTTCATGACAGAATTATAAGAGATAAAGATGAATACGAAAACATTGCTGCTTATATAAATTCAAATGTTATAAATTGGGAGGAAGATGATCTACTGTAGGAATTCGCCTGTGGCGAATTCTCTTCTAAATTTGCCGCAGGCAAATTCCACAATTCACCTTCGGTGAATGTAAAACGTATTCGCCACAGGCGAATACCTACGTGTATCCTAATTTATCCGTTACATCCTTCGGCAACTTTGGCAATTTTCTTCTATCTGTAAGAAAGCTATTCAACTGCGAAATTTCTTTAAAAATATAATGTTTATCCATGGCGCCTTGCAGGTAACCTGCGCCTGTACTGCCTCCTGTGCCTATACGTGTACCAATCATACGACGCACCATGTTGATATGTCTGTAGCGCCAATTACCTAATTGGTTGTCTATTTCTAATAATGTATCCAATAATTGAAAAGGCAATTCCAACATTGGGTAACCTCTATAAATCATAATAAACAATGCCGAGCGACAAGCCTCTGTACTTAAAGAACGTTCTGCATTATCAATATCTGTAAAAAATAATTTTCTGAAATGCTCTATATTTATTTTTTCTGCATCTGCTAAACCTGCGGCATAAATATTTTCATAATCTTTCCAAAAAGGATGAATATTATTTACAGGATGAACCGTTTCTTCAGATGAAGACGCCATATAGTTTTTCCAATACTCTTCATCTTTATAAAACGTCATTCTTTGTAGCCATTTATTTACCAATGCTAAATTTGTATTACCTGCTTCTGCTTCTTTTATTATTTCTATATCTTTCTGTTGATGTTTAGATGTGTAATTTTTTTGGCCGTGGCGATGCTGT
>JANOZW010000359.1:0-6792 GCA_031429575.1 Ferruginibacter sp. | reverse complement strand
CTAATAGCTGCGGGAGTGAGAAGAATGCATGATGTAGGAAAAAGTGGATGGTACCTCCTTATTCCAATTTACAGTATAATATTATTATTTACTGCTGGGGTTGCTGGTACAAACGAATACGGTCCTGATCCAAAAGATCCTGCATTTGAAGATGAAATAAATCAAATCGGCCAAAACGCTCAGTAATACTTTACAATATATTAAAATAGGCGACAAATATTTGTCGCCTATTTTAATAGCTTTAATCCTCGTACCTCTCTCTGTTAATTTTTTTAAATAGGAACTAAAATTCCCACATAGGCTTATCATTTTTCTTTTTGGTAATAATAGCTTGTATAAATATTTTTCCTTCATTTTTTTTAGCAACGATTTCTATTGTTTCAAAATGTTGTATAGCCTTGGCTATATCGGTTGGTGCATATTTGAGCAATGATACTGGTATTTTTGATAACAAAGCATTTGTAAAAAATATACCGTTTATTTTTTTTTCGGTTGCCTTTGCTATGTAATTATTAGCCATAAGCTGCAATGTATTTCCATTTTCAACTTTGCAATACGATTTTACAAATGGCATGGGTGTAAATAAAAATCCTGTATTTGTTTTTTCCAATTTCTTATTCGCAATCCAGTTATTGTAAATGGTAGAAACACTGTCTCCATTAATAGTGAAATTAAATGAAGGCTCTTCTACATTGTTTACCACTACTTTTTCTATTTTATTAAAATCATCATCGTATGTGTATGTAATGGCAGAGTCTGCACGAGGTTGTATGCCTGCCACATTAAGGTTATACCATTTATTGCTTTGCAACATTAGGGTATCTACATTTATATTAATGGCTTTAGAAAAATTGGCTTTGGTACTATCAGTTAACAAGGCAAAAACATTTGCTGATGGTTGCGTAAAACCCAATGCAAGCAATGATGCAGGATTGTAGTTGAAATTATTTTCAGTAAAATTAAATTCGCTCTTTGGAATTAGATTCCCTTCTATGGTTATTTTATTTGCATCAAAATTTGCAGTTAAAATTGCATCTTCTTGTAAAAAATTATCGAGATGTAATTTTAGAGCTAGATGGCTTTTTGCATCAATCACTTTTGCCAAATCAGTTTTGCTAATATAACTTTTTTGCAAAAACAATTCAGTAGCAATTTTTGTAAGATGATTACTTTCTACCGATGCTGTAGTTACTAAAATGCTATTTACATTTTTATAAAACTGTACACCACTTTCTTTACTCACATAAATATTGCTATCTATTTTTTCAAAATGCTGTTGTTGTATTCCTTTATTAAAAACAGTTTCATCTTTTATTTTTAACACGCCATACCAAGCATTTGCTGGTTGTCCACTTGCATGAAAAGTCAATACATAATCGGGAATCTCCACCATATCTTTCCAGCTCACTACATCTGTTTCAACAGCGCTACTCTTGCTTATTTTCCACAAGCTAGGTGTGGTTATGTATTGCCAAATAATGGTATTGGTTATTCTTTTTACATCTATAGCCACCATGCTATCTGCGCTTTTTGCTACTACATTTTCGCTGTATGTTTTGTAAAATAATTTTATGTAGCCAAATATTAATAGCCCACATAGCACAACCAATGCCCATTTCTTTTTATTCATTAATCTTCTTTTTTTACTTCTTCTATTTTATCTTTTTCATACAAGTCGTTCATGTATTCTATTGTATTAAAAATAAATTCTAAACTATTTGCATGGTTACCATTTATTTTAATAGTAGTGGTGCCTTGTATCATACCATCTTTAAAACCACTCTCTGTTTTTATATCGCCCATATTTTCTGCCATATAAGCGCATATTTTTTTGTTTGTTTTTGTACTAGCTTCTGTACCCAATATGTCAAACAGTTTCTTACTATCTATTTTTATGGAGTAATTGTTATCCATAATAGATTTTTTAGTGTCTTCATCTATGGCAAACCCTTTATTAGCAAGTGTATTGTTAACCACTTCTTTAGATGTTGTCACCATGGCTTTGCCATCTTTTACTATAAAAAACAGGCTACTCACCGGGTATTTTGTACTGTCAAATGCCAATTCATAGTAACCACCCTTTTCTTTGTAATTGTATTTATTTTTCTCACTGTATTTTAAAGGCAGCTTCACCAGTTTTTGCATAAAGTCTTCTCTTTTTGTATCCATTACAAATGTGAAGTTTGGCGACAATTCTTTTTTCTTTTTCTTTACTTCTTTTGAATTGTATTCTTTGTCGTACTCATAATCGGTATATTCTATCATCTTCGTTTTCATATCGTGCATTACAAATAAGTAATTGCCAGGGTTTAATTCAGCAATACCTTTTTCATCTATCATTATTTGTACTAAATCAATATACACATTTACCATATCGCTGTATTCGCTCATGTAAGAAACGTTACCTAAATATTTTTTCATGGCTGTGTAATAGTAATTGAGCATGGCTTCCGTATTAATGCTCATAGAAAAATAGCCAATATTACCAGGGTTTACCACATTTAGCAATGATGTGTTTTGCTTGCTATTCATTACAGACTTACCTAGGTTTTGCATTTCTTCATTTTCTGAAAAATTCTTTTGCTCCATGCGCATTCGGTCTTTTTCAAAATATACGTTTAGGGATGTTTTAAAACCATCGCTGGTATCTTTTGTGTAAGAAGGTTTAGCATATTTGATAATGGAATACATGTTTCTTGAAAAATAATTTTGATACTGATTCAATAAATTATCACTATTTAACCAAAGGCTTACATGTGCCGCAGGCTCTATTATTTTTTTGTACCCCATGCTATTTTCTATGCTCATTACATTGCCTGTAAAAGTACTTGCCATTATTTTTTCTGCTTCTTCTTGTTGCTTTTTCTTAGCCATCATATCTTGCTGCTGATCCCACAAATCTCTTTTTCTATTTTCTACGCTATCCTCTTCATAAGAGTATGGCGCAGTTACAGCTTCTATTGCCATGTCTTCATCATACACTTTCTTTTTTGGGGCTATTTTCTTTTTTACAGTTCCTTTTTTAGCTACAGGTTTCTTTTTTCCTGCAACTCCTTTTTTAGGTGTTTTATAACCGTCTTTATATATTTTCGGTTTGCTTACTTTTGCCTCATCTACAGCTGTTGCTGCATCTTTTACGGCATCTACTGCGTCAGCCACGGCTACACTATCTACAGTAGTTGTTGCTACAGCAGTATCTGTTTTATATTTATGGGTGTAATAACTCTCTTTAAATTGGTAGCTCGTGTTTACAATTACAGCCACTGTTTCGTTCCAGCCTATGTAAGTATTATCCGAAATAGACAAAAACTGAAAACCATTTTTTTGCTCCGTTTTATTTTTAGCACTATACGATGCTTTTATAAATTGCAAAAACTGCGTACTATTTTTTATATGCATTATAGTTACAAAACTTAAGGTAGAATCATCGTTGGCTATGTATTGATAACTATCTTGCTCCAAATCGATACCCATATTTTGTATAGCCGTAAGGGTATCTACATTCATCATTTTAAATAAATTGTTTTTAATAAAACTATAGCTGTTTAGTTTTTGTACAGGCACATTTTTACTAAAATTTTCTCCACTATATTTTATAACCATAGTGGCAGATGATGGTACTTTTGCCAATAGATTTTGTGCAGATACACTTGTAAATGCTATGCCACAAAGGGCTACAAAGAATAAAACTTTTTTCATTATTATTTGGTTAAGGTTATTTTATTTTCAATAGATTTTTTATCTGTAATTACATCCAATACATTTTGTTGTAGCATGACGGCTTTTTTGCTAGGAGATATTTTTGCATCTTTATTACCGGCGCTGCTTACCGTATTTTCAAATTTGTAAATGGCGGTATAATTTGCTGTGGCAAATACTTCTTTATCTGCATTACTCATTTTATTATAATCTTTTTTCAGCGATATTTTATTAATTCTAGAAAATATATTTGTAGCCACATCGTAGTCATAACTTTTTTCTATCAACTTACTTTTTTTATTATCTATTTCACTCACACTTTTAATAATACCATTTAGCTGGTTTACTTTACTAAAATTACAAGTAATGGTGGCAATGTAGTTATCAAAATCCATGCTCGTTTTTACATTGCTTATACCGCCCGTTTTTGCGGTGGCTCTTTCTATTTCGGTTATTTTATTTCGTATTTCTTGCTCAGATGGTACTTCGTGCCCATTAATGGTTTTCATTTTTCTAATGGAGTTAATCTTTGTTTTGCTTTTACTAAGATTTAGCACCAGCTGAAAATTGCCCGAGCCATCGGCTTTTACAAATACTTGCTCTATAATTTCGAAACAACTTGTAAATGAGATGAGGCAAAGAAGTAGAAAAGAATAGGTTATTTTTTTCATTGTAAATAATTGCTGCAAAGCTATTTAATTATTTACTACTAGGTAGATTTTTAAAGAAAAAATATCAACAATAAATTTATTAATAAAAAGTCTTCTTATTCATCTTATTTTGAAAAAACACAATTAAAAATCCTGTAACAGCGCCACCTAAGTGTGCAAAGTGTGCCACATTATCGCCGGCTCTACCAGCAATCCCACTAAATAAATCTATAGCAATTATACCAAGTACTGCCCATTTTGCTTTTACAGGAAGTGGTATTGGAAAAATCATCATTTCTGTATTGGGAAATAAATAACCAAATGCTGCCAGTATGCCCATAATGGCACCAGATGCGCCAACTGTGCAACCTACTCTCAACCGCTCTTGATATATATTTAATACCTCTAGGCTCATAGGCATTTTATCATAAGCACCATATTCAAAATAGTAAGAACCCATTTGCGCTAAAGCCGCACCAATACCACATACTACATAAAAAATTAAAAATCTTTTTGGCCCCCAAATCCGCTCTATCATTGTACCAAACATCCACAAACCAAACATATTAAAAATTATATGTGCAATACCACCATGCATAAACATATGTGTTATTATTTGATGAATTTTAAACTCATCTGAACCATAATGGTGTAGTGCAAAAAGATCGTTCACGCTATTATCTGGCGTCATTCCACCAAATAAATATTGTGCAATAAACACTACTACATTTGCAATAATAAGATTTAATACCACAGGTGTTGTTCGCTCAAAGCTATTGCCGTATTGATTATAAGCCATGCTATTTAATTTATTTTTTTCTATTAATTGTTCTTCAAAACCATTCTCGCCACACATTCTATATGATGTGTTTGTGGAAACATATCTACCGGTTGTGTTTTTTCTACAAAGTATTTTTCGCTGAGCAATAATATATCTCTTGCCATAGTGGCCGTATTGCAACTTACATACACAATTACTGGTGCTGCTATTTCCAATAATTTATTTACCAGCTTTTCGTGCATGCCTGCACGTGGAGGATCAGTAATCACCACATCAGGCCTGCCATGTTTTGCAAAAAAATCATCGTTGCAAATTTTTATTACATCTCCGGCAAAAAAGTCTGCATGGGTTATGTTATTATTTGCTGCATTCTTTTTTGCATCTACTATCGCATCTTCTACCAACTCTACCCCTATTATTTTTTTTGCCAATGGGCTCACAAAAATACCAATGCTACCCGTACCACAATACAAATCATATACGATTTCTTCGCCAGTAAGTTTTGCAAAATCTCTTGCAATGCTGTATAATTTTTCTGCTTGTTTTGTATTGGTTTGAAAAAATGATTTTGGGCTAATAATGAATTCAAAATTCTCTAGCTTCTCCGTTACATATCCTTTACCAAAATAAACTATTGGTGTAAGATCATAAATGGTATCGTTCCATTTTGGGTTTATGGTGTAAAGCAAAGTAGTAATCTCTGGTACAGCCGAAAGCAATGCATCCATTACTTTTTTGGTGTTTATTTCATCTTCATAATTTATACAAAGATTTACCATAAGCTCGCCAGTAGTGCAATAGCGAATAATTAAATTGCGCAGCCAACCTGTGTGCAACCTAATATCGTAAAACGGATAATTGTTTTCTTCCGCAATCTGCCGCATGGTATTGCGTATGCGATTGTTCACATCATCCATTAAAAAACACTCAAAGATGGAAATGGTTTTATCAAAAATTCTTGGTGCATGAAAACCCAGTGCAGCCCCCCTGCCCCCTGAAGGGGGGTTCTGGGCACTCTGAATTTCAGAAGGGCTTTCTAAAATTTCAGGGTTTAAAGTCCCCCCTTCGGTGGGATTTAGGGGAGCTTCCATTTCTTCGGAAGTAAGATATCTTTTATTGCTAAACGTAAATTCTAATTTATTTCTGTAATAACGCTCTTCATCAGCACCAATAATGGGCAACATAATAGCGTCAGTAACTTTTCCTATCCGCAACAAATTTTGCTCTGCTTCTTGCTGTTTGTATTGCAATTGTTTTGCATAAGGCAACATTTGCCATTTGCAACCACCACACACACCAAAATGCTGGCAAAAAGGTTGTACTCTATCAGCCGAAGGGGTAACTAATTTTAAAACCTTTGCTTCTGCCCAGTCTTTTTTATTTTTTAAAAGTAATAAGTCCACCACATCACCTGGCACTGCCCCTTCGGTAAAAATTACTTTTCCTTCGTGGCGGGCTATGGCTTTTCCTTGTGCGGCATAATCGGTTACGGCTATTTTTTCTATGGTTATTCGTTTGTCCTTTTTTCTCACAGCGCAAAAATAGCATTTCTTAGGGGTATATAAAATTGTGACCAGAGTGGGTGCATTTAAAAATATCGCAAGGGTTGTCAACCTTATTTGGTAGTTTCAAAATAAATCTACTGCATAAAGGTTGACAACC
>JANOZW010000358.1:0-4950 GCA_031429575.1 Ferruginibacter sp. | reverse complement strand
TTCTATTAGGAAAAAATATTGCTTGCCATCAATTTATACAACCAGCGTTTATAGAAAAAACCATTTATGAACACTGCGAAAAAAGAATAAATCATCGATTGCTATTGTGGAGTTTAATGAATTTTGAATGGTGGTGTAGATTGTTTTTACATAATGAAAAAATAGACTAAATGACAAGGTCTGAATTTTTGAACGATAAAGAAATATCAACTGTTTTTAATCAGATTGTAGATTTAAAAAATCAGTTGCAAGTTTTATTTAAAGAAAAATATAATAGGTCATTGCCATTTGCAGATTTACTTTTTGATAGATGGGAACGAGCAAAAGATTTAGGCTTTGGAGATGGTACATCCGTATATGATTCGTCTGTAATTCTGGGAAGTGTACAAGTTGGTAAAAATACATGGATTGGCCCTAACACAGTTTTAGATGGGTCTGGCGAATTGGTTATTGGTAACAATTGTAGTATTTCTGCCAATGTGCAAATATACTCACACGATTCTGTGCAATGGGCAGTTTCGGGCGGAGAAGCAAAGTACGAATATGCTAAAACAATTATTGGAAATAACTGCTACTTAGCCCCAAATGTTGTTATTTCAAAAGGTGTTGAAATTGGAGACGGCTCTATTATTGGTGCAAACAGCTTTGTAAACAAATCTTTTCCTAATGGAAGTAAAATAGCAGGAAACCCTGCAAAAGAAGTATAAATGGAAAAACTAAAACAATTATTTGCAAAAGACATTTTCATTAATGAAAATACAATTTCATTTGAAGATGCTAGCATAAAAAAAGCGGACAATCAAAACCAAACATCAGATATTTTTTCTGACAAATGGGTAGAAGCCGCAGAATATGAAAGTATTGATAAAATGTATTCTTTTCAATTAGATTGGTTTCTGAAATTGTACGGATTTGATACAAAGGAAACCTTGATTGCATTTTTAAAAGATAAACATACCATAATAGACACAGGGTGTGGGCTAGGGTATAAAGCCGCATGGTTTGCTGAATTGGCTCCACACGCCATAGTATTGGGCACAGATATTTCTGATGCAATAGATGTTGCATCAAAAAATTATGCACACATACCAAACTTATATTTTTTTAGGGGCGATATTGCAAATACAGGATTAAAAAATGGCGTTATAGATTTTACAGTATGTGACCAAGTAATAATGCATACAGAAATACCTGAAAATACGTTTAAGCATTTGTGTGCTATTACTTCCAGTGCTGGAGAATTTGCTTGCTATGTTTACTCAAAAAAAGCTTTGCCTAGAGAATTGGTGGACGATTATTTTAGAAAAGCAACACATGATATACCTAATGATAAAATGTGGGAATTGAGCACACAATTAACAGAACTTGGTAAAACGCTATCCGATTTAAATGTAAGTTTTACGAGCCCAGATATACCGGCTTTAGGTATAAAAGGGGGGATTTATGATATTCAAAGATTTATTTATTGGAATTTTTTAAAGTGTTTTTGGAAAGAAGATTGGGGCTTTGATTTGAGCAGAAGCACAAATTATGACTGGTATGCGCCGAGCAATGCAAAACGATTTAGCAAAGAAGAATTTTTACAAATGGGAATAGACAATAAAATGGAGACAACTTTTTTGCATCAAGAAGAAGCTTGTTATAGTGGTAGATTTAAAAAATAATAAATGGCAATAGAATCTAAATATAAAATTTGTACAAGATGTATTTATGATGAAAGGGTTTCTAGTATTAGCTTTGATGAAAATGGTGTGTGCAACTACTGCCATCAAGTAGATATGCTTGTAAAAGAATATGGTACTGGGCAACAAAAAGGTATGGATACACTTAACGGCATTGTAACGGAAATTAAAAAAGCTGGCAAACATAAGAAATACGATTGCGTAGTTGGCGTAAGTGGTGGTACAGATTCTTCTTACATGGTTTATTGGGCACTAAAAAACGGGCTTAGACCACTAGCTGTTCATTATGACAACACCTGGAATACAGCAATAGCAACCGAAAATATTAGAAAGGTTCTACAACATTGGAATGTAGATTTATATACACATGTAATAGACAATAAAGAATCTGATGATATTTTTAAAAGTTTTTTTGAGGCAGGTGTTGCTGAAATAGAAGCCGCTACAGATTTAGCTTTAGCAGAAACAATGTATAGAGCAGCAGCCGAATATAAGGTAAAATATGTTTTAGAAGGACACTCTTTTGTTACTGAAGGAATTTCGCCGCTTGGTAAAAACTATTTTGATGGTAAGTACATACAAGCAATACATAAAAAGTATGGGAAAAAGAAAATGAATTCTTATCCGTTAATGTCTTTCTATCAGTTTATGAAATGGACCGTTTTTTATAAAATAAGAAAAATTCGCCCTTACTGGTATATGCAATATTCTAAAGAAGATGCCATGGCGTTTTTAAAAAAAGAGTGTGGGTGGGCATACTATGGGGGTCATCATCTAGAAAATAGAATGACAGCTTTTTTTCATGGTATTTATGCACCGCAAAAATTTAATTCGGATTATAGAAACAATACATTGAGTGCACTAGTAAGAAATGGCAAAATGAGTAGAGAAGATGCATGGATAGAATATAATACCCCACCCAAAATTGAACCAGAGCTACTAGGCTATTTTAAAAAAAGACTAGGGCTTTCAGATACTCAATATGATGATAAAATGAGAGAGAAGCCAAATTTTTGGTGGCAGTTTCCTACATACAAAAAACGCTTTGAATTGCTAAGACCCGCTTTCTTTATACTGGCAAAAGCCAATTTAGTACCCATGAGTTTTTACTTAAAATATTGTTTTCCTGTAAAAAATAAATAAATGATTACGATTGTAAATTATGGTATGGGAAACCTTGGTTCAGTGCTAAATATGTTTAAACGTATTGGTGTGGAAGCAATCATTTCAAACAGCATAAGGGATATAGAAAAAGCAGAAAAGTTATTGTTACCAGGAGTGGGCGCTTTTGATGCTGCCATGGAATTAATAAATAAAAGCGGGCTATTGCCTGTTTTAAACCATAAAGCTACTGAAGAAAAAATTCCTGTTTTGGGTATTTGCTTAGGTATGCAGTTGCTTACAAATGGTAGTACAGAAGGGGTTTTAAATGGGTTACAATGGATAGATGCAGATACAAAAAAATTTGAATTTGCCAATAACGATATGAAAGTGCCACACATGGGGTGGAATTTTATACAACCGCAAAATACTAGCCCGTTACTAGAAGAGCTAAACAATGAGTCAAAATTTTATTTTGTACATTCTTACTATGTGCAATGTAAAAACGAAAACGATGTATTGGCAACTACGCTTTATGGAGATCGTTTTCATGCCATTATTAATCATCAAAATATTTTTGGTGCACAATTCCACCCAGAAAAAAGCCATAAATATGGTATGCAACTCCTAACCAATTTTTCAAAAATATAATATGTTACAAACAAGAATAATACCTTGCCTACAGCTTATAGACGAAAGTTTGGTAAAAGCAATACAATTTAATAAGTACAGTTATATTGGTGACCCCTGTAACACCGTTAGAATTTTTAATGAGTTAGAGGTAGATGAGTTGTGTTTTTTAGACATTAGGGCAAGTAGAGAAAATAGAGCACCTAATTTTAAAATATTGCAAGAAATATCTGACGAGTGTTTCATGCCCCTGAGTTATGGAGGTGGTATTACAACTTTTGAGCAAGCAAAAAAAGTATTTGGTATTGGGTTTGAAAAAGTAATTTTAAACACCCAAGCATTTCGCAACCCTAATTTGGTTACACAAATCTCTACACATTTTGGGGTGCAAGCAGTAGTAGTATCTATAGATTTTAAAAAACAGGGCTCACATTACAGCGCTTATATAAATGATGGAAAAGAAAAAATAAACGAAAATGTATTAACATATATTAAAAGAATTGAAAGTGCGGGAGCAGGAGAGATATTGTTAACTTCTATGGATAGAGAAGGGACATGGAGTGGCTTTGATATCGATTTTGTAAAACATATTACAAGCAATACAAAATTACCTGTTATAGCACATGGTGGAGCAGGTAGTATAGAAGATATTGGATCTGTGGTAAACTACGGAGGTGCATCTGCAGTAGCCTTGGGTAGTATGCTTGTCTTTCAAAAAAAGGGAATGGGAGTATTGGTAAATTTTCCGGATAAAGAAAAATTAGCTAAAGCGTTACGATAATGTTTAAATATTTTTTTTATATATTTTTATTTTTTTCTCAAGTTACTACAGCACAGCCTTTTTTTAACGTAAAAAAAATGGGGCTTAAGGGTGATGGAAAAACCAATGATTACAAAGCGTTAAAAAAAATTATTGATTCTGTAAACAATTTAAAAAGTGGAACTATTTATTTCCCAAGAGGCACTTACAAAATTGACGAATATGTAAGAGAAAATGAAAAAGGTCAATCATTAAATGGAATTAAAAATTTTGCTTTTAAAGATATTAATGGTTTAAAAATATTTGGAGAAAAAGGAACTGTGATTTCTATCAAAGGAAACTTTTATAAAAAGATCGATTTTACTGGCTATAAAAATTATTCTTACAGCTTCGATTCTCAGATTTCATTTGTATTTAATGGATGTGATAATGTTGAAATAAATGATTTGGAAATAAATGGCAACAACAAATTAATGACAAGGCATAAGGATGTAGTAGAAAATGGTAGCCATGGCATGCAGTTTGGTAGCGGTACTTCAGATTCTAATAGTAATGTAAAAATTAGTAATGTATATATTCATCATTTTAGTGCTGATGGTATTGTATGGAAAAGTAAGGGTGGAAATGTAAAATGTACTAACACTGTTTTAAAAAACAATGGCAGATGTGCCCTTGCTATTGTACAAGGTCAAAATATGTGGTTTAATAATTGCCAATTTTCCGAAACAGGCTTTAACATTGGCACTTATGAAAGCCATGGCCCTAATACTGGGGTGG
>JANOZW010000357.1:0-10773 GCA_031429575.1 Ferruginibacter sp. | reverse complement strand
AATGGAATTGATGGAACCAATAAGAAGAGGGATTTGTGTGATGAAAGGCAGCGTTTATGTAGGAAACAAACTCTGTACAGAAGGAGAATTTACTGCGCAGATTGTGAAGCGGAGTTAGCCTCACCTTCCCTCTCCACAAGTGGAGAGGGAGAACTAGAAGATTAAGTTGTAGATTAAGTATTCTAAAAAATATTTTATCATCATTTATAAATTTATCAATTTTATATATTTGCACATTTGCACATTTGCATTTTGCATATTAGCATTTTATCATGATACACCCACACACATACATACACCCAAATGCAAAACTAGCTACCAACGTAAAAGTAGATCCGTTTAGTGTAATACATCCCAATGTAGAAATTGGCGAAGGCACATGGATTGGTAGCAACGTAACCATTATGGATGGTGCAAGAATTGGAAGCAACTGCCGCATTTTTCCTGGTGCAGTTATATCTGCCATACCGCAAGATCTTAAATATGGCGGAGAAGATACAACCGTAGAAATAGGCGACAATACAACCATTCGTGAGTTTGTAACCATTAACAGAGGCAGCAAAGCCACATGGACAACAAAGGTTGGAAATAATTGTTTGATAATGGCGTATTGCCACATTGCACACGATTGTGTGGTGGGAAATAATTGTATCATGAGCAATAATACTCAATTGGCAGGTCATGTAGAACTTGGCGATTTTTCTATACTCGGTGGTATGTGTGCTGTACATCAATTTGTAAAAGTTGGGCAACATGTAATTATTAGCGGCGGCTCATTAATAAGAAAAGATGTGCCTCCATTTATAAAAGCTGGGCACGAGCCAATAAGTTATGCTGGTGTAAATTCTGTAGGTCTAAAACGCAGAGGTTTTTCTTTGGAGAGTATCAACGAAATTTTAAATATTTATAGAATTATTTATAACAAAGGATTAAACACTACACAAGCATTAAATTATATAGAAGAAGAAGTACCAGCAACCAACGAGCGTGACGAAATTGTTGCATTCATTCGTGATAGTGGAAGAGGAATAATTAAGCGCCATGTAAAAGGCGGCGGTTCGGATGATTAATATTTTTTTAAGAATTTGTACACAAGCTAATGGCTACCATCAACATTGGTCCCGCTTTCCGTTACAAGTCCTCATTTCGTTTCGCTCCTACGTCGCTCACTCATTGCGGGCTTTTCACTACAATCGGGTGTAGGTTTTGGGCTACAAAAGCATTACTCAACATTTATTAATCAAGCATTTTTTATTTAATTTAAAGGCTAAAAATAATTTGAACATTTCTCTACAAAATACAGGCAAGCGTTTCAACAGAGAATGGATTTTTAGAAAATTCAATTACCAATTTCTGCAAGGAAAATCGTATGCCATTACAGGGCCAAACGGCTCAGGAAAATCTACACTCTTACAAATAATTGCAGGCGCAACATTGCACAGCGAAGGAGAAATCAGTTGGCAGAAGGCAGAAGGCAATATGCAATTAGCAGTTAGCAATACACAGTTGGTCCCGCAAATTGGCGGGAGCAAAAAGCAAATAAAAACACTTAGTCAACAACAAACAGAAAACAAGAAACAACAAACAACAAACAAACGAGAAACGAGAAACGAGAAACGAACAAACGAACAACCATACCAACAAATCTCCATCGCCGCTCCATATATGGAATTGATAGAAGAAATGACAGCAAACGAATTTCTTACTTTTCATTCATCATTTAAAACACTCACAAAATCTTTTACAGAAATACTAACAACAGTAGGTTTAGAAAAAGCAGCCGAAAAACAAATACGCTATTACAGCAGTGGAATGAAACAACGTTTAAAATTAGCCCAAGCTTTTTTTAGCAATACTAGCGTTTTATTGCTCGATGAACCCACCACCAATTTAGATGAAGATGGCATTGCCATTTATAAAAAACTATGGAAAGAAAATACAACCAATCGTTTGGTAATTGTAAGCAGCAATGATAAAGTGGAGTACGAGGAATGTGAGGAGGTTATTGGGATTGGGGGCTACAAGTAGGTACTGCGTTTGTAGGTACTCGCCTGCTGCGAGTACAAAATCGTATTCGCCGCAGGCGAATACCTACAAAATACCATTTCTTTTCACCAGTGAGTTTATATCCTTAACGAGGTTTTTTATTTCACTTTCTCCCAAACTTGTTTCTATCTCTTTCGTTCCTCCATTTATTAAATCAAGATAAAATGAAGAAGAATTGTTCAATTGACTTCTTTGCTTTGGAAGTAAAGTCTTTATTAGCATAGCAACACCAATTTCAGTTTTACTTGATGTAGGTTTTTGAGGAATGTATGCAAATTTTATATCTTCAATTAAATACATTTGATTTTTTGATTTAAAAAAGAGAGAAGAAAAAGAATTGTTGCTCTGTTCAATTCTATCTTCATAAACTGTAATTTTCTCATCGCCAAGTATAAAAATTAGAATGCAGCAGATTATCAATATAAATAAAATAACAGGAGGATTTTCATTGTAAATGGTTGTAAAATATACTACACCAATAACACAGACAAGCCGCAAAACTAAAAACCAAATAAAATCAAAAAAGGAAAAGGCTGTATATAATTTTTTACTCATCGCAAATTAAAATTAGTGACTGTAGGTACTCGCCTGCGGTTGTAGGTACTTGCCTGCGGCGAGTACAAAATCGTATTCGCCACAGGCAAATACCTACCGCTTTGCCCTAAAAAAACTTTTCATCAATGCCACACACTCTTCCTCCAAAACCCCACCTACCAATTCCGTTTTTGGGTGAAAAGGATTAACATCACCTGTATATTTTCGATATCCATTTTTATCATCAGATGCACCAAAAACAATGCGACCAATTTTACTCCAATACAATGCTCCGCTGCACATAAGGCAAGGCTCTAGCGTTACATACAAGGTAGCATCGGGCACATACTTGCTGCCTAACGCATTGTACGCAGTTGTTAACGATAATATTTCTGCATGTGCAGTGCTGTCATTAAGCAACTCTACTTGGTTGTGTGAACGGGCAATTATTTTATCGCCAATAACTAAAATAGCCCCAACTGGTACTTCATCTTTTTCAAACGCCTTTTCTGCTTCTTTAATGGCAAGCCGCATATATTGTTCATCACTCATATTAGATTGCTTAACTTTAATACAAATTTAGATTAAATAGTAATGGAGCAACTAGAAAAAATGCGGGCTTATTTTGAAAGCGGCACTACACAATCCTATGCATTTAGAAAAGCACAATTGCAAAAACTAAAAGCATCTGTAATTGCACACGAAGAAGAAATTTATACGGCCTTACACAAAGACCTTCGCAAAAGCAAAGAAGAATGTTATGTAACAGAAAATGGATTTTTTTTAGCAGAAATAAATAATACTATAAAAAAATTGGATGGGTGGATGAAGCGTGAAAGTGTGGGAACAAACCTGCTCAACTTTCCTTCAAAAAGTTTTATTATTAGTGAGCCATTAGGCGTGGTATTAATTATTGCACCATGGAATTATCCTTTTCAATTATTGATGACACCAGTAATTGGAGCAATAGCGGCAGGCAATTGTATAGTTATGAAACCTAGTGAATTGGCACCGGCTACTGAAGCAGTAATGAAGAAAATTATAGAAAGTACTTTTGAGAAAAAATATATTTTCTACACTGAAGGAGATGGAGCTACAGTGGTACCGCAACTAATGAATAATTTTATTTTCGACCATGTATTTTACACAGGTAGTACTATGGTAGGCAAAATTATTTATGAATTAGCAGCAAAAAATTTAGTGCCTGTTACGCTGGAGCTTGGAGGAAAAAGCCCATGTATTGTAGAAGCCGATGTGGATATGAAACTTACTGCAAAAAGAATTGCCATGCCCAAATTTAGTAATGCTGGGCAAATGTGTGTAGCACCAGATTATGTGCTCGTACATGAGAGCGTGAAAGATGCATTGGTGGTAGAAATGAAAAATGCTTTGGTACAATTTTTTGGTGAAGATGAACAACAGAGCGGGTTTTATGGCCGTATCATAAATGAAAGACAATTTAACAGACTTGAAAAATATTTAAGTAATGGTAAAGTATTGCATGGAGGTAAAACAGATAAAACAGATTTGTACTTTGCTCCAACATTACTGGAAATAACAAATACAAATGATGCTGTAATGCAAGATGAAATTTTCGGACCAATATTACCAATCATTGGTTTTAAGACAATGGAAGAAGCATTGGTCATTGTTAAGCAACATAAAAACCCATTGGCTATGTATGTGTTTACAAAAAATAGCACTAAAGAAAAACAATGGTTGAATTCAGTAGCTTTTGGTGGCGGCTGTGTAAATAATGCAAGTTATCATCTTACAAATCATAACTTGCCATTTGGTGGACGTGGAACAAGTGGTACTGGTAATTATCATGGCAAGTATAGCTTTGATACTTTTAGCCATAAAAAAAGTATTATGAAAACATATACTTGGTTAGATTTGTTTGTAAAGTATCCACCGTTTACGGGGAGGTTGGGATTTTTTAAGAAGATTATAAGGTAGGGTTTAACAAAAAGTGTTATTGATTTTTGCTTCGCAAAAAAGAGTTAGCCACAAAGCCGCAAAGGCACAAAGGAAAAACTTCGTTTTTGTTTTTGCTTCGCAAAAAGTATAAATATCTAGAATTAGAGATTGCATAATAAAAACACGAAGTGTTTTTAAATTAGTGCCTTTGAGCCTTTGTGGCAATAGCCCTTTCTGCAAAGCAGAAAAAAACTTAATAGTAAAAATGATGACAAGCAAACAAAAATTTATACAACTAATCTATCCTGCTTTAGAAAAAATTACAGGATTATTTAAGATTAACAGCAAAGTGTTATCATCACAAATACCTGCTACCACTTCGTTTTACGATTTAAAAGCCGTAATGAACAATGGCAAAGAGTACGACTTTTCGCAATTAAAAAACAAAAAAGTATTAATTGTAAACACAGCATCCAATTGTGGATACACTCCTCAATATGATGATTTAGAAAAGTTATATGGCACTAATAAAGATACACTTCAAATTATTGCTTTTCCAGCAAACGATTTTAAAGAGCAAGAAAAAGATGATGATGAAACCATAGCAGAATTTTGTAAAATTAATTTTGGGGTTACTTTTCCATTAATGAAAAAAGCTGTGGTGGTAAAAAAGGAAGACCAAAATAATGTGTTTAACTGGCTTACACAAAAAGAAAAAAATGGTTGGAATACAAAAGAACCATCATGGAATTTTTGTAAATACTTGATAGATGAAAATGGAAATCTTACTCATTTTTTTGAAGCCTCTGTACCACCATTAGGCAAAGAAATAGCAAACGCCATAAACAGTTAATGCATGTTTACAAAAGAAACGATTGAAAATTATTTTTTAAGCTATAAGCATGTGCATCTTTTTTTGTGCATGGTTGCCATTGCAGCTATTATTGTAGCGGCTATTTTTTATTGGTGGCTAAAAAAAGAAATGTATAAAGGCATTGCCATTGGTATTGTTGGCTTTGCTTTTGCTTTTGGCAGCTATGGATATGTAAATTATAAAAAGGCAGATAGGCTAAGAAAAATAAATACATACAACTACGATCTACACCCCGAATATTTAAAAACAAAAGAACTCTCACGTATTGCTACATTAAAAACAACCATTACAATTATTGGAATTATCCACGTGCTTTTACTCGCCATAAGTCTTTACTTGAGTAATTACTATTCAAAAAAAGTAAAATATTTATCCGGAATATTTACTGGTATTTTTATCATGTGTATTATAGCTTTGGGTGCTTGCTATGTTGTAAAAAGTAAAACTAAAGCTTATGAGGAAGGGCTTGTGGAGTTTACCAAAGAGATAAGGACAACGACACAGTAAGTCAGTTGGCAATTTGCAGTTGGCAAATGATTCTATATGGGGAGATGAAATTTTACTTAATCTATTGCACAATCTATTACACAATAAAAGTTGAAAAAAGATTTACTGCTGAAGAGCGGCGGGATAGAAGCGGAAAGCCCGCAACGAGTGACGAGGAACGAGAAACGAGAGAGGACTTGAAGCGAATAGCCCGAGCAAAAGCCGATTGAAAAACGAAAGCCAACCGCCAAAAAAAATCCCACAAACATTTTCATATTTATGGGATTGTTATTTTAAAAAAAAAATCTACACCAATACTTTATTTTCTACAAAACTTCTTAGCACATTAGCTATTCCATTTGCATCAATACCAATTTCGTCGTACAGTTGTTTTGGTGTGCCGTGCTCTACCAATCTATCTGGAATACCCATTATTTTTACATCGGCTTTGTAGCCATGTGCATTCATAAACTCTAGCACTGCAGAGCCAAAGCCACCAACGATGGTACCATCTTCAATCGTAATAATTTTATTAAACTTTGCAAATACTTCGTGCAACATTTCTTCATCAATAGGTTTTGCAAAACGCATATCGTAATGTGCAGGGTTTATGCCTTCTTTCTTTACATCACGTATGGCTTCGGCAGCAAAATTACCTGGGTGACCAAAACTTAAAATAGCAATCTCTTCTCCATCTTTTAATTTGCGACCAGTACCAATTTTTATTTCTTTCATTTCGGTACGCCACTCAGGCATTACACCTTCACCACGTGGGTAACGTATAGAAAACGGCAATTGATTCTTTTCTAATTGTGCAGTGTACATTAGGTCACGCAATTCGCCTTCGTTCATAGGTGCACTCACAATCATGTGTGGCACGCAGCGCATATAGGCAATGTCGTAACAGCCGTGATGCGTAGGGCCATCTTCGCCTACGAGACCTGCTCTATCTAAACAAAAAATAACTGGCAATTTTTGTATGGCCACATCGTGTATTACCATATCGTATGCACGCTGCATAAAGCTGCTATAAATATTGCAAAATACTCTTAAGCCTTGTGTAGCCATACCTGCACTAAGCGTTACCGCATGTTGTTCACAAATGCCTACATCAAATGCACGATTTGGCATGGCTTCCATCATAAATTTTAAGGAGCAACCACTTGGCATAGCAGGGGTAACAGCCATTATTTTATCGTTCTTTTCTGCTAGCTCTATAATCGTATGCCCAAATACATCTTGGTATTTTGGCGGCTGTGGAATATCAAATTTTTTCTTGGCAATTTCGCCAGTTACTTTATCAAACAAACCAGGTGCATGCCATTTGGTTTGGTCTTTTTCTGCAAGGTCATAACCTTTTCCTTTTACTGTTTTAATGTGCAATAATTTAGGGCCAGGTATATCTCTAAGATCTTGTAAAGTTTCAATAAGTTTGGCAACATTGTGACCATCTATTGGACCAAAATAACGCAGTTTTAATGCTTCAAACAAATTGCTGCTGCTGCTTACCATTCCTTTTAAACCATCCGTTAATTTTGCAGCCATGCTACGTGTGAAAGTCTTGCCCACAGGTAGTTTGCCAAGTAAATTCCAAACGTCATCTCTTACTTTATTGTAGGTATGCGATGTAGTAATATCTGTTAAATATTCTTTGAGCGCACCCACATTGGGGTCTATGCTCATACAATTATCGTTGAGGATAATGAGCACATTGCTTTTTTCAATACCTGCATGGTTCATGGCTTCAAAAGCCATACCCGCTGTCATAGCACCATCGCCAATTACGGCTATGTGTTGCCTATCGGTTTCGCCTTTGTATTGGCTAGCCATAGCCATACCCAATGCTGCAGAAATAGATGTAGAAGAATGCCCTACACCAAAAGTATCGTACTCACTTTCGCTGCGTTTTGGAAAACCACTTAGCCCGTCTTTTTTTCTATTGGTAGGAAAATTATCTCTACGACCTGTAAGAATTTTATGCCCGTACGATTGATGACCAACATCCCAAACCAACTGATCGTAAGGCGTATTGAAAACAAAATGCAATGCTACCGAAAGCTCTACTACGCCCAAACTTGCAGCAAAATGTCCACCATACACACTCACCACATCAATAATATACTGACGAAGCTCGTCCGTAACTTGTTGCATTTGGTCTTTGCTCAACTTTTTCAAATCGGCAGGGGTATCAATTTTTTGTAAGAGTGTACCAGGTTTAATGTCCATTTGTGTCATAATATAAGCGGCAAATTTAAACTTTTAATAGTTAGTATTTCCCTAAATGTACGGCCTTTTTTGTGGATTGGCTTTCATTGGGTGCATTTATAATTTTAGCATTAGTAATAAATTGAAGAAAATGTAATCATCGCTGAAAAAATATACTGTATGCTGCGTAAAAATTTGCAATGTTCTATTTGTTAGAAACTTACTTTTTTATGAGCATGCATTTTTGCTCCGTTAGGGTCTACCTATTTGTAACATTCATACTGCTATGATGTGCCATTTGCTCCATAGGAGCTACCCATACCTTTAATGTTTTTTTAAGGAGCTAAATTTTTAAGCGCCATTTTTAAACCTTTAAAATATTGAAGTGTTTGTAAACCTATAAGGTTTTTGCAAAGACTATTAATTTAAAAGAATTCAAATGAAACCTTATAGGTTTTCAAGCAGGCTCTTAATTTAAAGAAGAATTTTATAGAGGCTAAATATTAGTTTATAATTAACAAGGCAACTATTTAATTTGCTAGATCTTTCATCAAGTCATCTATACGTATTTCTTCCAATACCTTTCTTTCTGATTTACTGTGAACTTTATGCCATTTTATAAGCCTAATAAAACCATCGGCAATTTCTATTCCTGTAACATCGCCATCATCAAAACAGCAGCACCCTGTATTAAAATAAGAAGGCTTTATAGATTGCTGGTCTTTGCCAGGAATATTATTGGATGGATGATTGTAATACCTGCCCGATGCAAATACAGGTACATGTGTATGCCCTGTTACGAGAATACAATTTTGCTGCAACCCACTCCATTCGCTCATCATAATATTATGCTCATTGCGTAGCGAAAAATCTTTGCTTGGGGTATTTACTTTCACCTTTAAATAACGTTGCAATGGCAACCAAATATGTGCAACAATCCATGTACTAAAACCATTGTTATCACTCATGGCATCGCCTTGGTGACCATGGGTAAGAAATATTTCTAAAATATTTTCTGCGCTTTTTAAATGAATAACGATGCCCTCATACACTGGCAAAGGCATGGCAAAATATTTTCTGAGCAAGAAAAAAACATCGGGTTTGTTTTTCCAAATGAGATCATGATTGCCAAATGTTTTGTAAAACCGATCTGGATGAAAAGCAGCTTCTGCTGCTAAAGCTTTTTTATTAGCAGGTAATATTTTTTCGGGTCTAAACTTCCAAAGCTCTTCGCTATCGCCAAGGTCTATAAAGCTAAATTGGTTTTGGTTGTAATGTTCCAATGCAACAATATAATTCCGTTCGCATTTTTTAAAATCATCTGCTGCGCTTTTATCGCCTTTGTGTTGGTCGCTGAAAATGATGAATTTTGCAGTGGCTACATCTGTGGAAATTAATTTCACTCTACTATCAGTATCATCAGGTGCAGAAGCATATAAATCGGTAAGGGATGCAAATACAATATCTTTTTGTGGTGCTGCTGAAAAACGATGCGCCACCCATCGAATGGGGCGTTTAAATAGATATTGCAGCAGTTTTTTCATTATGCGGTATTGCTTTTTTTGCTGAAAATATTTTTCTTCAACTGACATTTTGGAAAATCCTTTGTACTCTACTATGCTAAGAAACCAACAATAGATGGCTATTAAAATTGTAATTAAAGATATACTAAAAATGTACTTGTAATAAAAGGAGTAATGCCTTTGTATGTAAAAATATCATACGGCTATGTAGAAGCAATAAATTGGTATGCAGAAAAGTTGCATTTTCTCATTTTTACACGAATATGGTACATTTTAGCACGCCTATGCCCAAAACTGCACGTTTATCAAATGGAGTAACGCTAATAGAACTAAAACGTATATTTTTGTAAAACAAAAATAAAAAATAATTTTTTTTACAGAACTATAAAATGTAAAGCTAATATTAGCTTGCAAACACCCTTACTAATAAAATATATTTAAAATGAAAATATTTTTTACTCTCCTTATTTTTATATTTTCTTCTTTAATCTCTTTAGCACAGCCGACAATATCATCATTTTCTCCAACTTCAGGACCAATTGGTACTATAGTTACAATTAATGGGAACAATTTCAGCAGCACTGTAAATAATAATATTGTTTTTTTTGGTGCTGTAAAGGCTGTAGTCTTAAGTGCAACTTCGAATATTTTAACTGTTTCAGCACCTTCGGGAGCATCATATACGCCTATCAGTATAACTTCAGGAGGGCTTACAGGGTATTCAAAAGCTCCATTTATTTTGACTTTTGCAGGAGGTACAACAATTGCGCAAAGTTCAACTATTTACCAAAACTGTTTTGACGAAAAAATAGACTCATCGACTGATTTAAAACCTAATTCTGTTGCAATAATTGACTTTGATGGAGATGGCAAACCTGATATTGCAACAGCAAATGATTATAGCATAATCGGTCAACCGGCTTCGGTTTCTATTTTGAGAAATATTGGCTCAGGCGGTTCGCTTGCATTTTCTGAAAAACAAAATATACCAACTGGTGCATTAACATTTGCTATTGCAGTTGGCGACTTGAATGGAGATGGTAAGCCTGATATGGTATCGAGTAGTATTATCGATAAAACGATATCGATTTTTATTAATACAAGTACAATTGGAAATATTAGTTTCAATCCTAAGATTGATTTGGCTACTGTTAATAATCCATTTTCTATCTCTATTTCTGATAT
>JANOZW010000356.1:0-1764 GCA_031429575.1 Ferruginibacter sp. | reverse complement strand
TTAATACAGCATTTGTGGGAGGAGGTAAAGGGTTAAATAGTTTAATTGTTACATTGTTTAATTGTTGTATTCCACAATTGATTTCTTAAACTTTTTTCTACATTTACATATTATAATATCAAAAAAATAATTACGACTGCATTAACATCATTATTAATTATTCATTATAAAATTATTAAATACTCCTCATGTCTATACACAAAGAAATAAAAAAAGTAACTACCCATACATTACAAAAAATGAAAGCTGCAGGAGAAAAAATTTCTATGATAACGGCGTATGACTTTTCGTTTGCACAAATTTTTGATGCGGCTGGTATAGATATTATTCTCGTGGGCGATAGTGCAAGCAATGTAATGGCAGGTAATGAAACCACTTTGCCCATTACCATGGAACAAATGATTTATCATGCACAATCAGTGGTACGTGGTATAGATCGTTGTTTGGTAGTGGTAGATATGCCATTTGGCTCTTACCAAGGAAATTCCAGAGAGGCTCTCAACTCCGCCATAAGAATTATGAAAGAAACGGGAGGGCATTCTGTAAAATTAGAAGGTGGTGAGCATGAAGTAGAATCTATTAAAAGAATTGTAAACAGTGGCGTGCCAGTTATGGGGCATCTAGGACTAACACCTCAAAGTATTTATAAGTTTGGTACATATACCGTAAGAGCCAAAGAAGAAATAGAAGCCATGCAATTAAAAAAAGACGCATTGCTTTTGCAAGAAGCAGGTTGCTTTGCTATTGTATTAGAAAAAATACCTGCGACTTTGGCTGCGGAAGTTTCTGCAAGTTTGCAAATACCCACTATAGGCATTGGTGCAGGCGGCAAATGCGATGGACAAGTATTGGTAATGCATGATATGCTTGGTATAAATACAGAATTTAAGCCTCGCTTTCTACGCCAGTATTTAAACATGCATGAGCAAATAACTGGTGCTGTAAAAAATTATATTACTGATGTAAAAAGTAATGATTTTCCTAATGAGACGGAGCAGTATTGAGTTACTTATTTACAAACCCTATCAATCCTTTAAAATAATTTTCTTGATCATCCCACATGCTGCAATGGCTACCATTAGTACATGTAGTGAGTGAGCCATTAGGAAATTTTTCGCTCATCATTTTCATAAATGCTGGATCCATTGTATCAAACATTCCCCTTATAACCAATGTAGGTATTTTTATTTTAGGTAAATCTGCTGTTCTATCCCACAAAGCTAGCCTACCACTTATACCAAACTCTGATGGGCCTTGCATAATATTGTATACTTGTCCATTGCTATGGCTAAACATTCTACTAAGTGGCTCAGGGTTTGGTACTACCCTACAAACATGATAATCATAATAACTGCTCATTAGCAATTTCATGTAGCGAGGATTGTTAGTAGTTTTCGTTTTTTCAAAATTTAAAATACTATATACTTGCTTTGCATCCATCTGTTTCTGTAATACATTTTCATTATATGCATCATAAGCAGGGCAACTACTCATCATATTACTCACTATAAGCCCTTTCATATTTTGCTGATATTTCAGCGCATACTCCATAGCTAAAATCCCTCCCCAACTATGCCCCAATAAATAAAAATTACTACTATCCAATTGCAATGCTTGCCTTACTTGCTCTACTTCTTCTACAAACCTTTCTGTAGTCCACAAAGCAGTGTCAGTAGGCTTATCGCTAAGGTAACTACCTAGTTGATCATAATAAATAAATTCAATTCCTTCTTGTGGAAGAAAGCTTTCAAAGCTTTCAAAATA